>NZ_JBVKBA010000007.1:0-343239 GCF_055639175.1 Streptomyces sp. NPDC107546
TGCGATGCTCCCCCACTGCCTGAAGGGCGTGGGAGGTGCCCCCAGCACCGGACGCCGCGAGCTTTCCGGCAAACCTTTCCGGCCACAGCACTAGCGGCCGCGCAGGTGGTGGCGCTTGCGCCAGGCCACCACCGCTCCGACCAGCGCGGGCACCGCGATGAACGCCAGCGCGATCAGGAAGGCCGGCGAGGTCGGCTTCGCGGCGCGGGCTCCGGCGACCACGTACGCGGCGGTGTTCGGGACCGATCCGAGCGCCGTCGCGAGCAGGAACGCCGCCCAGCGCATCCGGGAGACGGCGGCGCAGTAGTTGGCCGCCCAGAACGGCACCCCGGGGAACAGCCGCGCCGCCATCATCGAGCGGAAGCCGTGCCGACTGAGCTGCCCGTCCGCCGCCTTCAGCCAGCGCCCGCGCAGCAGCGGACGCAGCGCGTCCTGCCCGAGCATCCGGCCGAGCCCGAACGCGATCCCGGCCCCGAGCACGGTGCCCGCGAGGGCCGCGCCCGTGCCGAGCTGCGACCCGAACAGGGCGCCCGCCGCGAGGTTCAGCAGCGGGCGCGGCACGAACGCGACCGTGCACAACCCGTACGCCACCGCGAAGACGGCGGCCGCCGCGGCACCCCCGAGTTGCGGCGGCCAGCCGTGCGCCAGCAGTCTCTGCGGCTCGAACGCCAGCACACAGGATGCCGCCGCCGCGAGCAGCGCGACGAGCAGGGCGAGACGCGACCAGGGTGACAGCAGCGCTCTGGTGCAACGGGCGGCGAAACCCGGCGATATGACGACGGCGGCGACCGGTGCGGCTGTGAACTCCATCGCGGGGTCCCGGGGAGGGGACGTGGTAGCGGCCCGGGGGGAGGCCGTGGCGGTGCCGCCAGAGCGGGTGGTGGCATCGAGCATTCGGCGACACTAACCGACGCGTGTGTGTGATCGCCGTATGGTCCGCCTCATGAGCATGAGAGGCATCTCTCGCTGAACTCGTCGGCACGAAAAACCATTCGACGCCGGCGGACGAGTCGGCGATGCTCTACGGCATGTTCCGGTACGCCTTCGTCCTCGCAGCATCCGCCCTCGCGGATGCCCCGAAGGCTGCCGTCCCGCTCCTCGTGGCCGCAGTCGACGACGCCCGAAGCTGACCCTTCCCGGATCGTCCGGCGGACCCCGCAGGGGGAGGGTCGGCAAGACCTCGGGGTCCCCGTCCCGGCCGCAACTCCCGACGCCGGGGCCGTCACTGAGCACCACGAAGAGGCTACGAGGTACAGCCATGCCCAAGACGGCATACGTGCGCACCAAACCGCACCTGAACATCGGCACGATGGGCCACGTCGACCACGGCAAGACCACCCTGACCGCCGCCATCACCAAGGTCCTCGCCGAGCGCGGCACCGGCACCTTCGTGCCGTTCGACCGGATCGACCGGGCCCCGGAGGAGGCGGCGCGCGGCATCACCATCAACATCGCGCACGTCGAGTACGAGACGGACACCCGGCACTACGCGCACGTGGACATGCCGGGCCATGCCGACTACGTAAAGAACATGGTCACCGGGGCCGCGCAGCTCGACGGGGCGATCCTCGTCGTCTCCGCGCTCGACGGAATCATGCCGCAGACCGCCGAACACGTGCTGCTCGCTCGGCAGGTGGGCGTCGACCACATCGTCGTCGCCCTCAACAAGGCCGACGCCGTCGACGACGGCGAGGACGCCGTGCTGACCGACCTAGTCGAGCTGGAAGTCCGCGACCTGCTCACCGCGCAGGGCTATCCGGGGGACTCCGTACCGGTCGTACGCGTCTCCGGGCTCAAGGCCCTGGAGGGGGAACCGCGTTGGACCGCGGCGATCGACGCGCTGCTCGACGCGGTGGACACATATGTGCCCATGCCCGAGCGGTACGTGGACGCGCCGTTCCTCCTGCCGGTGGAGAACGTGCTCACCATCACCGGCCGCGGCACGGTCGTCACCGGCGCGGTCGAACGCGGCAGAATCCGGGTGGGCGACCGGGTCGAGGTGCTCGGCGCGGAAGTCGAGACGGTGGTCACCGGTCTGGAGACCTTCGGCAAGCCGATGGAGGAGGCGCAGGCGGGGGACAACGTGGCGCTGCTGCTGCGCGGGGTGCCGCGCGACGCGGTCCGCCGCGGGCACGTCGTCGCGGCGCCCGGCAGCGTGGTGCCGAGCAGGCGCTTCACGGCGCGGGTGTACGTGCTGTCGGCCCGTGAGGGCGGCCGTACGACGCCGGTGTCGACCGGGTACCGGCCGCAGTTCTACATCCGTACGGCGGATGTCGTAGGGGACGTCGACCTCGGGGAGACGGCGGTCGTCCGCCCCGGCGACACGGTCACGATGACGGTGGAGCTGGGCCGTGAGGTCCCGCTGGAGCCGGGGCTGGGGTTCGCGATCCGTGAGGGCGGCCGTACGGTCGGCGCCGGCACGGTGACGTCCGTCGCCTGAGGGTGCCGTTCCGAGCGGGTGCGGGGAGGCCGCGGTCTTCCCGCACCCGCACAATGGAGCCGTGAGCGAGCCCATACCCGTCACCCGTACCACCGACTACGGCACCGCCAAGCTGATGCCCGACGTCGACCGTGAGCGGGCCTGGCTCCTCACGGTGGACGGGGCGCCGCAGTCGTACGTCGATCTGGACGCCCCGACGCATCTGGAGTTCGAGTACGCGCGACGGCTCGGCCATGTGCTGGACACGGCCGCGGAGCCGGGGCGGGCGCTGGACGTGGTGCACCTCGGCGGGGGCGCGCTCACCCTGCCGCGCTATGTCGCCGCGACCAGACCCGGCTCACGGCAGGACGTGGTCGAAGCCGACCGGGGCCTGCTGGACCTCGTCGTGGAGCACCTGCCGCTGCCCGTCGGTTCCGGCATCACCCTGCACGCGGCTGACGCCCGCGCCTGGCTGGAGACCGCCCCGCCGTCCTCGGCCGACATGGTGATCGCGGACGTCTTCGGCGGCTCCCGTGTCCCCGCCCACCTGACGACGGTGGCCTACGCGCGTGCCGCCGATCGGGTGCTGCGTCCGGACGGCGTCTATCTGGCGAACCTCGCCGACGCCGCGCCCTTCGCCTTCCTGCGCTCCCAACTCGCCACGTTCGCCGCGGTGTTCCAGGAGCTGGTGCTGATCGCCGAGCCGGCCGTGCTGCGCGGCCGCCGCTTCGGCAACGCCGTGCTCATCGCCGCGCACCGTCCCCTGGACACGGCCCCGCTCGCCCGCCGATCCGCCGCGGACGTGTTCCCGGCCCGCGTCGAACAGGGCGCGGCGCTACGGGACCTCATCGGTGGCGCCGAGCCGGTGCACGACGAGAACGCCGTCCCGTCGCCGGAACCGCCCGACGGCGCCTTCAGCATCGGCTGACCGGGTGCCAGGACTGGCGGTTCGGCATCTGGCAAACGCACGGCGCAGCCCCCTTCCAGCCATAGCTACCGACGGGTAACCTGCTGCTCATGAGCGCAGACCAGATGTCGATCGGCGAGATGCTCGCCGCCACGGTGCCGATGGCCAGGACCCTCAACCTGGAGTTCCTCGAGACCACGCCGGAGAAGGCCGTGGTGGCCCTGCCGGACCGGAGCGACTTCCACAACCACGTCGGCGGGCCGCACGCAGGAGCGATGTTCACGCTCGGCGAGTCGGCGAGTGGCGCGATCGTACTGGCCGCGTTCGGGGAGCAGCTGTCGCGGGCCGTACCGCTCGCCGTCAGCGCCGAGATCGCCTACAAGAAGCTGGCGATGGGCCCGGTCACCGCGACCGCCACGCTCGGGCGCCCCGCCGCCGAGGTCGTAGCCGAGCTGGACGCCGGCCTGCGCCCCGAGTTCCCCGTCTCCATCGCCATCCAGCGCGGAGACGGCGCCGTGACCGGCGAAATGACGGTCGTCTGGACCCTGCGCCCCAACGGCTGACGCCACCACAGGCCGCCGTACGGCGAAGGGCCCCCGGCCGGGTGCGTCTGCCCTGGCCGGGGCCCTTTCGTGGCGGGCGCCGCCGGGACGACGGAGGGAGCGATCAGTCCCGGGCCGTGCGAGGTGCCGCGCCCACCAGCGTGCGGATCTGGAACTCCTCGTACTCCGACGGCTCCTGCTGCGGTCGCAGCACGCTCCCCAGCCACCCCAGCAGGAAGCCCGCCGGGATCGAGACGATGCCCGGGTTCTGCAGCGGGAACCAGGCGAAGTCGATATGTGGATACACCGACGTGGGGGAGCCGGAGAGCACCGGGGAGAACACCACCAGGAGCACCGAGCAGGCCAGCCCGCCGTACAGGCTGAGCAGCGCCCCGTGCGCGGAGAAGCGGCGCCAGAACAGGCTGTAGACCAGGGCCGGCAGGATCGCCGACGCTGCGATGGCGAAGGCGAGGAAGGCCAGACCGGCCGTGCTGATCTCCCACGGCAGCAGGGCCAGCAGCATAGCGAGGACGCCGATGACGACCGCCGCCATCCGCGCCACGCCCAGCTCCTCGGTCTGGGTCGCCTGCCCCTTGCGGATGACCTCGCCGTAGAGGTCGTGGGCGAGCGAGGAGGCGGCGGCCAAGGTGAGTCCGGCCGCGACCGCGAGCAGAGTCACGAAGGCCAGGCAGGAGATCAGCGCGGTGAGCAGGCCGCCGCCGAGGGACTGGGCGAGCAGCAGGACGGTCGCGTCACCCCTGGGGTCGATCTTCGCGATGTTCTCCCGCCCCAGGATCGCGGTCGCGCCCAGGCCCAGGATGCCGGCGGCGAGGCAGACGAAGCCGACGAGCCCCACGGCCCAGACGACCGAGGTGCGCAGCACACGGTTGGTGCGGGGAGCGAGCAGGCGCATCACCACGTGGGGGAGCGCGGCGAGACCCAGCACGATGGCCAGCTCCAGACTGAAGAAGTCGAGCTTGCTGACGGTTCCGGCGCCGTAGCGCAGCCCGGACTCCAGGTAGCGCTGCCCGAGGCCGCTGCCCCGGGCGGCGGCCGACAGCAGGGCGTCGACGTTCCAGTGGAAGCGGGTCAGCACCAGGACCGCCATGATCGCCACGCCGGACACCAGCATCACGGCCTTGACGACCTGGATGAAGGTGGCACCGGGCATGCCGCCGAGCGCGGCGTAGACGATGACGATGGTGCCGATGGCGATCACGCACAGGGTGCGGACGGCCTGGCTCGGCGCGCCCACGAACTGGGTCAGCAGGGCCACACTGCCGACGAGTTGGGCCACCAGGTAGAGCGTGGTGATGACCAGCGTGCAGATGGCGAGGGCCAGGCGCACGGGCCGCTGGAGACGGGGCAGGCGCAGCGCCAGGGTGTCGCCCAGGGTGAACCTGCCGGAGTTGTGCAGGGGTTCGGCGACGACCAGCAGCACCGCCATCCAGGCGACCGTGGTCCCGCCCAGGTACAGCAGTCCGTCGTAACCGGTGAGCGCGACCAGGCCCGTACTGCCGAGGAGGGTCGCCGCGGACAGGTAGTCGCCGCACATCGCCAGGCCGCCCCGCAGCGGCGACATGTTCCGGTCGCCGAGGTAGAACTCGCTGATCTCGTCGCGCTGAGGAGCCGTCAGCAGCGCCGTGAAGAGGGTCACCACGACGACCGACAGGAAGAGGACGAACGTCAGTTGCAGGCTAAACCGGTTCACGACGCTCGCGGAGACCGTCACCACGTGCCGAACCCCCTGGGCTGCGGGGCGCTCGCCCCACGGGTGCCGGCGCGCTCCAGCTCGGTGCGCAACCGGCGCGCCGCCGGGTCGACGCGCCGGCTCATGTGCACGGTGTAGCGCCACACCGCGAGGGCCATCACGGCGAACTGGGCGAGGCCCAGCGCCAGCCCCACGGTGAGATGGCCGACCAGAGGCTGGTTCATCACGCGCGGTGCGAAACTCGACAACAACACATAGAGCAGAAAACCGCCCACGACAAGCGTCACGGTGACTATCGCGAAGGTGCGGAACGCGCCGCGTATCGACTGGAAATCGGGATGCTCGTACAGGGACGGAACTCTCGTGGAATCCTCTGCCGGAGGATTCCAGTCGGCGGGTGACGGTGGATATCCGTTCATGACGCACCTTCTTCGCTGCGTGTGCCGCGCTGCCGTCTTCGGAGCAGGTCAGAGGGGACAACCAGGGACGGGTCGGCCCGGAGGAATGGCCCGTCGAGAACTTCTGGGGGTGCCGAAGCCGGGCTTTTGTGTGGACTTTGTGGGAGGTTTGTGGCGCCCTCGGCCCTCGGGTTCGCGGCAAGGTCGGGGCGGCCCTGTCCGGGGTGGTGACGGGGCCGGATGCGGAGTATCGCAGCGGGGCCATTGAGCTATCAACTGCCTGCGCGGCGTGGATATCTGAAGAGACTTGTTTCCGCATTCCCGGCCGGCCGAGCGCGTCATGCGGGGCGGTCGGCGACCCGCGCGGTGGCCACCCTCGCCGGTGCGCGCGGCTTCGGTTCTTGTCGGCGGACGCGGGAGTTCTTGTTCACTTCATTGACACGAGTCACCGGTGGTCATAGTTTTCCACGCCGTACCCGTGGCGTGACGGCGGCTCAAGACCCGTGTGCTACTGGAGCGTTCAAGGGGCGAACGTGCCGTCGTTGACACGTGTACATGCGGACCACGACGACGTGTCCGCGCACAGAAGGAGTGACGGCCCATGTCCCACGCCCCCACCCGGCGGTCCGCCCTGCGCCTGCTCGGCGGATCCATCGCGGTCGCCGCGGCGGCCACCACGACCGGTTCCTTCGCCCCCGCGCCCGCCCTGGCCGAGGAGAGATCCGCTCCCGGTGCCGGTCCGCGCGTCGAGGCGCTCGTCGCCAGGCTCACCCTCGACGAGAAGATCTCCCTCCTGCACGGCACCACCGACCCGAACTCGCTCGGCCAGGCCGGACACGTCCCCGGCGTACCGCGCCTGAACATCCCGCCTCTCCGCCTCACCGACGGACCCGCGGGCATCCGCGTCACCCGGCACGCCACCGCCCTGCCCGCGCCGGTCCTGCTCGCCTCCGCCTTCGACCCGGACCTCGCCCACCGCTACGGCCAGGTCGTCGGCCGTGAGGGCCGCGCCCTCGGCCAGGACGTGCTGCTGTCCCCGATGGTCAACACCATCCGCACCCCCTACGCGGGCCGCAACTTCGAGACCTTCAGCGAGGACCCGCTGCTCGCCTCGGACCTGGTCGCCGCCGAGATCAAGGGCATCCAGGACGAGGGACTGATAGCGACGGTCAAGCACTTCGCGATGAACAACCAGGAGCAGGACCGCATGGCCATCGACGTGCGGGTCGACGAACAGACCCTGCGTGAGGTGGAACTGCGCGGTTTCGAGGCGGCGATCGCGGCGGGCGCCGGCGCGGTCATGGGCGCTTACAACAAGGTCAACGGCACGTTCGCCTGCGAGAACAAGCCCCTGCTCACCGACATACTGCGCGATGAGTGGAAGTTCGACGGCTGGGTGATGACCGACTGGTTCGCCGCCCACAGCACGGTCGCCGCGATCACCGCGGGCCTCGACATGGAGATGCCGAACGGCACCTACTTCGGCGCGGCGCTGAAGACCGCCGTCCGAAGCGGCAGCGTGCCCGAGCGCTCTGTGGACCGCTCCGTGCGCCGCATCCTCTCCGTGATGGACCGCTTCGGGCTGCTCGACGGCGGCACCCCACCGCGCCCCGACCGCGACGCCGGGGCGGGAGCCGAGGTCGCCCTGGAGGTCGCCAAGGCCGGCGCGATCCTGCTCCGCAACGAACGCCGCACCCTTCCCCTCACCGGCGGAAGCATCGCCGTCATCGGCCCCACCGGCTCCCTCCCCTTCGTCAGTGGCGGCGGCAGCGCCCGCGTCGTCCCCGACCATGCCGACAGTCCCCTGGACGCCATCAGGGCACGAGCGGGCCGCGGTAGGCGGGTGACGTACGCGCTCGGCGAGGACCTCTACGGCAAGGTCGTCCCGCCGAGCTCGCTCACCCCGGGCTTCGACCCCGAGGGGCAGCGGGTCACCGCCGGGCAGACCTGGACCTACAGCGGCATCCTCACTGTCGAGGACCCCGACGAGTGGACCTTCGTCATCCACTACTCGGGCGCCACCCGCCCCACCGTCCGCCTCGACGGGGTGGAGCTGTTCCCGGTGCTGCCCGGTTTCGGCGAGTACTTCTCGGGCGGTCTGGTGTCCACCGCGCCCGACGGCCTCGCCGTCCGCCGCAAGACGCTCGACCTTGCCAAGGGCGCCCACAAGCTGGAGATCACGGCCAAGGGCGGCGACGCGGGTCAGCTCTTCCGGCTGCGCCGCATCACGGGCGCGACCCGCGCGCAGGACGTCGCCGAGGCCGTCCGTGTGGCGCGCACGGCGCGCACCGCGGTGCTGTTCGCCTACGAGGACGCCACCGAGGGCATGGACCGCCCGACCCTGGCCCTGCCCGGCCACCAGGCCGCACTGATCGAGGCGGTCGCGGCGGTGAACCCCCGCACGGTCGTCGTCCTCAACACCTCGTCGTCGACGTCGATGCCGTGGCTCCGGCACACCGCCGCCGTCCTGCAGATGTACTACCCGGGCCAGGAGGGCGCCGCCGCCACCGCAGCCGTCCTCTTCGGCGACGTCGACCCCGGCGGCCGGCTCACCCAGACCTTCCCGGTCGACGACCACCACCACCCGGTCGCCGACGACCCGCGCCGCTACCCCGGCGTTGACGGCACCGAGGAGTACTCGGAGGGCATCCACGTCGGCTACCGCTGGTACGACGCACAGGGCGTGCGCCCGCTGTTCCCCTTCGGGTACGGACTGTCGTACACCACGTTCGCCTACGGCGACCTGAGCGTCCGCAGAACCCCGGGCGGCCTGGACGTGAGCTTCACGGTCCGCAACACCGGGCGGCGTGACGGGATCGAGGTCGCCCAGGTCTACGTCGGGGCCTCGCCGGACCTCCGGCTCGACCAGGTGGTCCGCGTACTCGGCGGCTACCGGCGCCTTGCGCTGCGGGCGGGGGAGCGGCGACGGGTCACCGTCCGGGTCGCCGACCGCACGCTGTCCTCCTGGGACGCCGCACACCACCGCTGGGTGCTGGGCACCGGCCGACGCACCGTCCGGGTGGGCGCCTCCTCACGGGATCTGCGGCTGCACACGACGGTGGAGGTGACGCGGTGATACGACGTCTGGTCATCGGGCTGGCCGCCCTCGCCGCCGCGTTCGCCGTACCCCTTCCCGCCCGGGCCGCGCCGCACGACGACCCCGTCGTCCGCACGACCGCGGGCTGGGTGCGCGGCGAAACCACCGCCGAGGGACGGCAGTTCCTCGGCATCCCCTACGCCCAGCCGCCCGTCGGCGACCTCCGCTGGAAGGCTCCGCGGCCGGTCGAACCCTGGCACGGGGTGCGCACAGCTCGGGACTTCGGCGACAGATGTGTGCAGGGCTCGAGCTGGGACCCCGGGTACGACGAACCGACCTACACCGAGGACTGCCTCGACCTCAACGTGTACGTCCCCGAGGGGTCCGGGCGCCGCCCGGTCATGGTCTGGTTCCACGGCGGCGGACTGACCGCGGGCGCCGGCCAGGACATCGTGCCCGACGCCTTCGCCCGGCAGACCGGCACGGTCGTCGTCACTATCAACTACCGCCTCGGCGCGATGGGTTTCCTCGCGACGGCGGGGCTCGACAAGGAGCCCCGCGACGGCGTCTCCGGCAACTTCGGCATGCTCGACCAGCAGGCCGCGCTGCGCTGGGTGCGCGCCAACGTCGGCCGATTCGGCGGCGATCCGGCCCGTGTCACCATCGCGGGCGAGTCGGCGGGCGGACGTTCGGTCTGCACCCAGCTGGCCTCGCCGACGGCGAGGGGACTGTTCCGGGCGGGCATCATCGAGAGCGGCGCCTACGGCGACTGCGCAGCCCGTACGCACGACACGGCCGTGGCACAGGGGGCCGCCTTCGCCGAGAAGCTCGGATGCGGCACCCTGGCGTGCCTGCGCGGCAAGTCCGCCGCGGAGATCCTCGCCGCCCAGGCAGGCTTCGACTGGGGTCCGGTGGCCGGCGGCGCCTTCCTGCCCGTACAGCCCGCCACGGCCTTCGCTCAGGGAGCCGCCGCCCGGGTGCCGGTCCTCAACGGGGCGAACACGGACGAGGGGCGGCTGTTCGCCTTCTCCTCGTTCGACCTGACCGGCAATCCGCTCACCGCCGAGCAGTACCCGCAGGTCATGCGCTCGGCCTTCGGCGACCGCGCCCTGCGGCGCTACCCGCTGCCGGCCTACGCCTCCCCGACGATCGCATACGCCACCGCCCTCGGTGACACGCTCTTCGCGTGCCCCGCGCTGCGGCTGGACGGCGTGCTCGCCCGGCGCGGACCCGTCTACTCGTACGAGTTCGCCGACCGCACCTCACCGCCGTTCGCCTCGTTGCGCCACCTGCACACCGACTTCGACTTCGGCGCGACCCATGTGAACGAGGTGCAGTACCTCTTCAGGCACTTCGGCCTCGAGTCACCGCTGAACGCGGAGCAGAGGGCGTTGTCGCGGCAGATGGTCCAGTACTGGGGCTCGTTCGTCCGGGACGGGGTGCCGCGCGCCGCGGGGCAGCCCGCCATGCCCGGCCGGCCGGGGCTCGTCCTCTCCCTGAAGACGGCCTCCGGGGGTGGGAACACCCTGAGCGCCGCCGTCGGGCGCGACCACCAGTGCGATTTCTGGGACGGCGGCACGGCCGGCTGAGCCGGTAGGCTTCACGGCGTGCGTGGTGCCGGCCGGGCCCGCGCACGCCGTGAAGGCAGGGCCGCGAATCGGGGAGGAACCGGCGGTGCACGTCCAGGAGTGGCTCGACACGGTCCCAGCGGCCGCCGTCTACGCCGTGGTGGCGCTGGTCATCGGTCTGGAGAGCCTGGGCATCCCGCTGCCCGGCGAGATCGTCCTGGTGTCGGCGGCCCTGCTGTCCTCCCAGCACAGCGACATCAACCCGGTGGTCCTCGGGGCCTGCGCGAGCGTCGGTGCCGTCGTCGGCGACTCGATCGGCTACGCGATCGGGCGCAAGGGCGGGCGGCCACTGCTGGCCTGGCTCGGGAAGAAGTTCCCCAAGCACTTCGGCGAGGGCCATGTCGCGACCGCCGAACGGTCCTTCGAGAAGTGGGGCATGTGGGCGGTCTTCTTCGGCCGTTTCGTCGCCCTGCTGCGGATCTTCGCCGGGCCGCTCGCCGGGGTGCTCAGGATGCCGTACTGGAAGTTCCTGATCGCGAACTTCCTGGGGGGCGTCGTCTGGGCGGGCGGCACCACCGCGGTCATCTACTACGTGGGTGTCGTCGCCGAGTCCTGGCTGAAGAAGTTCTCCTACCTCGGGCTGGTGGCGGCGGCCCTGATCGGCCTCGCCTCGATGCTGATCGTGAAGCGCAAGGCCGGCAAGGCGAGCAGGGCGGCGGCCGGTGAGCAGGAGCCGGAACCGGAGACCGTACCGGCCTCCGAGTGAGCCTCACTACTCCTCGTGCACCTCGCGGTGCGCCCGCGCCAGGTCCGCGTACATCGTGCCGTTCAGCGTGACGACCTCCCGCTCCTCGGCCGTCAGCTCCCGCTTGACCTTCGCGGGGACGCCCGCCACCAGTGAGCCCGGGGGCACCCGCATGCCCTGCGGGACCAGGGCCTGGGCGGCGACCAGGGAGCCCGCGCCGATCACCGCGCCGTTGAGGACGGTGGCGCCCATGCCGATCAGGCAGTCGTCCTCCACGGTCGCGCCGTGGACGACCGCGTTGTGCCCGACGGAGACCCTTTCGCCGATGGTGACCGGGAAGCCCGGGTCGGCGTGCAGCGTGCAGTTGTCCTGGACGTTGCTGCCCGCGCCGACGGTGATCCGCTCGACGTCGCCGCGCAGTACCGCGCCGTACCAGACGCTCGCCCCGGCGTGCAGCGTCACGTCCCCGATCACCACCGACGTGGGGGACACGACCGCCTCCTGATCCACCTTGGGATCCCTTCCGCCGATCCCCGTTATCAGCGCCCTCTGCGTCATGGCCGTCTCCTCGTGGTCGGTACACCGGCACCGTACGCCATCGGTGGGGCGAAGATCACAGGCGCCCGGACGCCCGGTAGGAGTCCCGGCCGATTACGGTAAGCGGGTGCTCAGGAGCAGGAACACGTTCTCATCATGGCGCCGTGGCCTCGCGCAGCGCGCCGTTCACGCGGGCTGGGCCTGGGTGCAGCGCAGGGGGTCGGTGACGAAGGAGCACCCCGGGCGCTTCCGCTTCGGCGCGATGGGAACAGGTACCAGACTCGCCTTCCCGCTGGGGACGGTCTTCGGCGAACCCTGGATCCACCTCGGCGCCCACTGCATCATCGGCGAGCAGGTCACGCTGACCGCGGGACTGATGCCCGACCTGGACCTCGGCCCGGACCCGATCCTGCGCATCGGAGACGGTGTGGTCCTCGGCCGGGGCAGCCATGTCATCGCCGACACCACGGTCACGATCGGCAGCGACTGCTACTTCGGGCCGTACGTCTACGTCACCTCCACCAACCACTCCTACGACGACCCCCATGAGCCGATCGGCAAGCAGTGGCCCCGGATGGAGCCGGTGGAGATCGGGCCGGGCTGCTGGATCGGCACGGGCGCGGTGATCCTGCCGGGGGCGCGGATCGGGCGGAACGTGGTGGTGGCGGCCGGAGCGGTGGTACGGGGTGCCGTACCGGACCACGCGGTGGTGGCGGGGGCGCCGGCACGGGTCGTACGGCGCTGGACGCCAGAAGTCGGCTGGCAGCCGCCGCTGAGGACCCCGGCCCCGGTCCCGATCCCGGACGGCGTCACGCCGGACCAGCTGCTGGCGCTGGCCGAACTCGACGAGGAGGACGTCGCCCGGCTCGCCGAGCTGGAGGCGGAATCCTGAAGTCAGCCGGTCGCGAGCAGCACCGAGCCCACCAGGGCCAGGCCCGCGCCCGCCGCCTGCACGGCGCGCAGCCGTTCGCTGAGGAAGCCGCGCGCCGCGAGCGCCGTGACCACCGGGTAGAGCGAGGCGAGCACCGCCGCCACGGTGACCGGGCCGTGCTGGGCGGCGATCGCGTATGTGCCGTTGGCCGCCACGTCGGCCAGGCCGACGAAGGCGAGCGCGGGCAGGGAACGCCAGGGCAGGCCCTCGGCAGGAAGCGCCGGGGCGCCCCTGCGCAGGGCGACGTACAGGGCGGCTCCGCCTCCGGCGACGTTCGCGGCGCGCTGCACGAAGAGCGCCAGGAACAGTCCGGTGACCGTGGTCGACGCCTCCGCGATCAGCGCGAACACCGTGCCGAAGCCGAGCGCGGCCACGAGTGTCAGCAGGATCGCCTTCCGCTGCACCGGGGCGCCCCTGAGCTGGGGGCCGCCCGCGAGCGCGACGCCGGAGACGGCGACCAGGATGCCCGCCACCTGCACCAGCCCGGGCCGCTCGCCGAGGAACAGCCCGACGCCGACTGGGACCGCCACGCTCAGGGTGGCCAGCGGGGAGACCACGCCCATCGGGCCGAGGGCGAGCGCCTGGTAGAAGGAGAGCAGCGCGACCGGGCCGATCAGGCCCGCGGCGAGCGCGAACCACAGCCGTGGCCCCGCCTCGCTCCAGCCGCCCGTGGCCACCACGATCGCGCCCAGCACGGCCGCGGCGATCGTCTGGGAGACGACGACCACGCTCAGCGCCGGCATGCGCCGGGTCAGCAGTCCGCCGCCGAAGTCGGCCAGGCCCCACAGAAGGCTGGTGGCCAGGGCGAAGAGTGCTGTCATGGACCGCCTCGCAGTACAGTTCAGTGAACGATCGGGTGCATCCCACCCTAGTTCAATCGAGTCAACTCTGTCATACATAATATTGGACGGAATGTGTCGGATCTCGACCTGCTGACCCAGTCCCTGGCGCGCAACGTGAAGCGATGGCGCACCGAGCGGGGTTTCACCCTGGATGCGCTGGCCGCCCGCGCCGGAGTCAGCCGCGGCATGCTCATCCAGATCGAGCAGGCCCGCACCAACCCGAGCATCGGCACGGTCGTCAAGATCGGCGACGCCCTCGGCGTCAGCGTCACCACGCTGCTCGACTACGAGCAGGGGCCCAAGGTCCGCATCGTCCCGGCCGAGCAGGCCGTGCGCCTGTGGCACACCGACGCCGGCAGCTACAACCGCCTCCTCGCCGGCACCGAGGCGCCCGGCCCGCTGGAGATGTGGGACTGGCGGCTGATGCCCGGGGACCGCAGCCCCTCGGACCCGCACCCTGTCGGCACGGTCGAACTCGTCCACGTCACCGCCGGCGAGCTGACCCTCACCGTCGACGGCGTCGAGCACCGCGTTCCCACCGGCGCCAGCGCCTCCTTCGAGGCCGGTACCCCGCACACGTACGCCAACGACGGTGACGTCCCGATGGAGATGGTGATGGCGGTCTCGGTGCCGCCCGTGCGCTGAGTGGTCCTTGCGCTGTGCCCGCCCTGGGCGCGCGGCCCGGCACAGTGCAAGGCCCCCAAGGCACCGGCGGGCCGGGGGAGTCCGGCTGTTAGCGTGCCCTCATGCGCGCACCCATCGGAGACTTCGACCACGCCGTTCCGGCCCCCGACTGCCTCGGGGAACTCACCGGCCCCGTCGCCGACGCGGTACGCCAATGGAGCGGCAGCGTGCCCGCCGAGCAGATCGTGTACGTCGACACCGAGCCCGACTGGGCCGACACGGCGACCTTCCTGGAGCACTACGGCAAGGAGTTGCTCGACCGGTCCGCCAACTGTGTCGTGGTCGCGGGCAAGCGCGGCGGCGAGACAACGCCGGCCGCCTGTGTGGTCCTGTCGGCCACCCGGGTCGACGTCAACGGTGCGGTCCGCCGCCAACTCGGCGCTCGCAAGGCCTCCTTCGCGCCCATGGACGTGGCGACGGGGGAGACCGGCATGGAGTACGGCGGCATCACCCCGATCGGCCTGCCGGACGGCTGGCCGGTGCTGGTCGACTCCAGGGTTGTCGACCTGCCGTACGTCCTGGTGGGCAGCGGCCGGCGCCGCGGCAAGCTGCTGGTGCCGGGCAAGGCGTTCGCGGAACTGCCGAACGCGGTGGTGCTGGAGGGGCTGGGTATCTGAGGGTCTCGGCGCCCGAGGGGGGTGCGGTCAACTCCGGGCGTGGTGGGCCAGGGTCAGGTGCGGGTCCGCCTCGCCCGGGGCAGGCGCCGGGTCCGCGTGCACCAGGGCGGCCGTGAGCCTCGGTACCGCGTGCAGCAGGGCGTGTTCGGCCTCGACCGCGATGGCGTGCGCCCGCCGTACGCTCACCTCGCCGTCGACCACGACCGCCACCTCGGCGCGCAGCCGATGCCCGATCCAGCGCAGCCGCAGTTCGCCCACCGCACGCACACCCGGCACCTGTGCGACCGCCCGCTCCGCCCGGTCCACCAGAGCCGGGTCCACGGCGTCCAGCACCCGACGGAAGACCTCGCGCGCCGCGTCCCGCAGCACCAGCACGATCGCGGCCGTGATCGCCAGCCCCACCACCGGGTCGGCGAGCTGCCACCCGAGCGCCGCCCCGCCCGCGCCCACCAGAACCGCCAGCGAGGCGAAGCCGTCCGTACGCGCGTGGAGTCCGTCCGCGACCAGTGCGGCCGAGCCGATCGCGCGACCCACCCGGATGCGGTGACGGGCGACCCACTCGTTGCCCGCGAAACCGATGACGGCCGCGACGGCGACGACCGGGACGTGCTGCATGGGCCGTGGGTCCAGCAGCCGCTCCACCGCCGTCCAGGCGGCGAATGCGGCGGAGGCGGCGATCGTCAGCACGACCACGATCCCGGCGAGATCCTCCGCGCGGCCGTACCCGTAGGTGAAGCGGCGCGTGGCCGCTCGTCGGCCGAGGACGAACGCGATGCCGAGCGGTACGGCGGTCAGCGCGTCGGCCGCGTTGTGCACGGTGTCGCCGAGCAGGGCCACGGAACCGGACAGCACGACCACCACCGCCTGCGCCAGCGCGGTGGCCCCCAGCACGGCCAGCGAGGACCACAGCGCCCGCAGTCCGCGCGTGGAGGACTCCAGCGCCGCATCGAGCTTGTCGGCGCTCTCGTGGGAGTGGGTGAGGAGGTGGCGGAGGCGGGCGAGTGGGCCGTGCGCGGGCTCGTGGCCGTGCCCGTGGGAGTGCGGATGCGGGTGCTCGTGGGGATGGGGGTGGCGGCTGTGCGTATGCGCCCGGCCGTGCTCATGTCGCACGTGGCCGTCCTCGGCGTGCTGGTGCGCCGTGTGCCGATGCCCGGCGTGCTCGTGCCCCGCCTGTTCGCGCCCCGCGTGCTCGTCTCTCATCCCAGGCTCCTTCCGCCGTGCGGCAGTGGACGGGTATCCGCCCAGGGAGTCATTATGTGCGTATGAGCGCACGCATGCACCTATCATCTGCGCAGGATGCGCAGCCGCGCAGGGACGGCACGGACGGCGACCATCCCCGCACGCCGGGGGAGGAGCAGTTCGCGCTGGCGGCCGAGCTGCTGGCGCTGCTGGGCGACCGCACCCGTCTCGCCCTGCTGCACGCTCTGACCGGCGGCGAGGCCGACGTCTCGACGCTCACCGAGGCGTGCGGCGCGGCCCGGCCCGCCGTCAGCCAACACCTGGCGCGGCTCCGCCTGGCCGGCCTTGTCGACACGCGCAAGGAAGGCCGCCGCGTGATCTACTCACTGCGCGACGGCCATCTGCGCCGGGTCGTGGACGAGGCGCTCAGCCTGGCCGACCACCGGCTCACCGACAGCCCTGCGCACGACTGAGTGCTGTGGCCGGAAAGGTTTGCCGGAGAGCTCGCGGCGTCCGGTGCGGTGCATCGCAAGGCGGAGCGTCGCCCGCGTACCGGATGTACTCGGGCGATGCGACAACGCGGCGAGGTGCCGTGCCGGGCGTCGCGAGCCGGTGAACCTTTCCGGCCACAGCACTGAGACGCCGGTTCAGCCGCCGGTGTCGTCCTCGCCGGCCTCCAGCAGGTTCGCCGCCGCGCCCACGATGCGGGGATCGGGGGCGCCGACGACCTCCCGGTCCTTGTCGGTGTAGTCGAAGCGGGCGAGCACGCTGCGCATCGCCTCGACCCGGGCCCGCTTCTTGTCGTTGCTCTTCACCACGGTCCACGGCGCGTGGTCGGTGTCCGTCTCACGGAACATGGCGACCTTGGCCGCGGTGTACTCGTCCCAGCGGTCCAGTGAGGCCAGGTCCATCGGGCTCAGCTTCCACTGCCGCACCGGGTCGACCTGACGGATCGTGAAGCGGGTCCGCTGCTCGCTCTGGGAGACCGAGAACCAGAACTTCACCAGGTCCACGCCGTCGTCCACGAGCATCCGCTCGAACAGCGGGGCCTGCCGGACGAAGCGGCGGTACTCGTCGTCCGTGCAGAAGCCCATCACGCGCTCCACCCCGGCCCGGTTGTACCAGGACCGGTCGAACAGCACGATCTCGCCCGCGGTCGGCAGGTGCTGGACGTACCGCTGGAAGTACCACTGCCCGCGCTCGCGCTCGGTCGGCTTCTCCAGGGCCACCACCCGGGCGCCGCGCGGGTTCAGGTGCTCGGTGAAGCGCTTGATCGTGCCGCCCTTGCCGGCCGCGTCACGTCCCTCGAAGACGATGACGAGCCGACGCCCGGTCTCCTTGATCCAGCTCTGCAGCTTCAGCAGTTCGATCTGCTGGAGCCGCTTGTGCCACTCGTACTCCTTGCGCTCCATCCGGTGGTCGTACGGGTAGTTCTCCCGCCAGGTCTCCACCGGGCTGCCGTCCGGCCGGATCAGCACGGGGTCGTCGTGGTCGGTGTAGTCGACCCGCAGGCCGTCCGTGACCAGAGGTGTCATCCGTCCTTCCTTCTTCTCTTCCTCCCCACGCCTCGGTGGGATCAGTGGAACTGCGGCACGATCAGATAGATCCCGTACGCCACCACGGCCGCGCAGGCCAGGAAGCACAGCCAGGCCTGGGCGAGGCCGAGGGCGTGCGTGCCGCCGTCCTCCTCACGGGCCGACTCGACCTGGGCGAGGCCGAGGACCCCGAGGGCGAAGACGACGCCCACGGCGGCGGTGACTCCGACGCTGACCGCGGTGACCTGCCCGAGGGCGCTCCAGTCGAGGTGCATGGGTCGAACTCCTTCGTCGCTCAGGCGGCGGTGCCGACGCGCGCGGGCGCGGTGCCGCGGAGGGTGACCTCGTGGGTCTCGTTGACGTTGTCGGCGCGTACGGGGTTGCGGCGGGAGGCGGCCACGATGCCCGCGGCGACGGCGGCGGCGACCAGAGCGATCACCGCGGTCCCGGCGTTGCCGCCGTGCTTCACGACGCTCGCGGAGAGCCCGCCGACCAGGGCCGCGGCCGGGAGGGTGATCAGCCAGGCCATCACCATGCGGCCCGCGACGCCCCAGCGCACCTCCGCCAGCCGCCGGCCGAGGCCGGCGCCGAGGATGCCGCCGGAGCAGACCTGCGTGGTGGACAGCGCGAAGCCCAGGTGGGCGGAGGTCAGGATCACGGTGGTGGAGGCGGCCTCGGCGGCGAACCCCTGGGGGGACTGGATGTCCGTCAGGCCCTTGCCCATGGTGCGGATGATCCGCCAGCCGCCGAGGTAGGTGCCGAGGCCGATGGCCAGTCCGGCCGAGGCGATCACCCACACCGGCGGCCCCGCGTCATGGCCGAGGGCACCGGCGGAGATCAGCGTCAGAGTGATCACACCCATGGTCTTCTGGGCGTCGTTGGTGCCGTGGGCGAGGGAGACCAGGGAGGCGGAGGCTATCTGGCCGAGGCGGAAGCCCCTGGTCACCGAATCCCTGCGGGCCCGGGCGGTGATCTTGTAGGCGAGGTAGGTGGCCAGCAGCGCGGCGAGACCCGCCACGACCGGCGAGGCGACGGCGGGGATCAGCACCTTCTCGACAACCTTGTCGAAGTGCACGCCATGGCTGCCCGCACCGACCCAGACAGCCCCGACCAGGCCGCCGAACAGCGCGTGGGAGGAACTCGACGGCAGTCCCAGCAGCCAGGTCAGCAGGTTCCACAGGATCGCGCCCACCAGCCCGGCGAAGATCATGCCCGGGCTCACCAGGGTGTCGTCCACGATGCCGCCGGAGATCGTCTTCGCGACCTCGGTGGACAGGAAGGCGCCGACGATGTTCAGGACGCCGCTGATCAGGACCGCTGTTCGTGGTTTCAGGGCGCCGGTGGCGATGGAGGTGGCCATCGCGTTGGCGGTGTCATGGAATCCGTTCGTGAAGTCGAAGGCCAACGCCGTGACGATGACGACGGCCACAAGGAACGTGATGTGGTCCATTCCTCGATGCAAGCAATCGAAGGCGTACGCCCGGCGACGTCCAGGCAAAGCACGAGCATGCGTCTGGTGGGCGAACCAACAAAGCCGCACATCTCGCAACACACCCGCACACAACTGTGGGCCAGGACCTGCTCGGTCCTGGCCCACGGCCGTGTCACCGTGCGCGGGCCGGTGTGCGGCCCGGAGCGCGGGAGATCAGGCGGCGACCGGCTGCGCCTGGGAGAGCTGCTCGATGACCTTGGTCAGGCCCTCGGCAACCTCGGTGTCGTCCGCAGGGTGGGTCTCGGCGAAGCGGGTCACGGAGCCGGGGATGGACAGCTTGGCGTCCTCGACGACGTGGGCGCCGGCGATGCCCACGGCCTTGCGGGCCTCGTCCTGCGCCCACACGCCGCCGTACTGACCGAAGGCGGTGCCCACGACGGCGACCGGCTTGCCGGTCAGGGCGCCGGCACCGTACGGACGGGACAGCCAGTCGATCGCGTTCTTCAGGACGGCGGGGATGGTGCCGTTGTACTCGGGCGAGAAGAGCAGCAGCGCGTCGGCCTGGGCGGCGGCGTTGCGCAGCGCGGTCGCGGCCTCGGGGACGGTGCCCTCGACGTCGATGTCCTCGTTGTAGAAGGGCACCTGGCCCAGACCCTCGTGCAGCACCACCTCGACGCCCTCGGGGGCGTGCTTCACGGCGGCCTCGGCGAGCTGGCGGTTGTGGGAACCGGCACGAAGGCTGCCGACCAGGGCGAGGATACGTACAGACATGGCAAAACTCCCGGAGATATGCGATCAGTACAAGCGGACCGGGGAAGTCCGTTGAACGTTGTACCATTCCAAGCGGACCGCGGTCCACTTCTTGCCCACCATAAGCGGACCAGGGTCCGATTGTCTTCCCTCGGCGCTAGTCTGGTCTCATGACCGAGCCGCTCCCACCCCTTCTGCCGCCCCCGGCCGACGTCGACACGCCGACCGGCCTCGCCCTCATGCCCACCGGTGAGACGGCCCGGCTGCGCGCCGACGCCGCGCGCAACCGCACGCGTCTGCTGGAGGTCGCCGCCCGCCTGGCCGCGGAGCGCGGCATCGCGAACGTGACCATGGAGGACATCGCCTGTGGCGCGGGCGTCGGCAAGGGCACCGTCTTCCGGCGGTTCGGCGATCGCATGGGTCTGATGGTGGAGTTGCTCAGCCACCACGAGGAGAAGCTCCAGGCCGCCTTCCTCTCCGGACCGCCGCCGCTCGGCCCGGGCGCGCCCGCCCGGGAGCGCCTGCGTGCGTTCGGTGCGGCCGTCATTCGCCATGAGCACGCTAACCGTGACCTGTATCTGGCCGCCCACACGGACCCGGCCCGCCAGCGCGCGACTCCGCCGTACCAGCTGCGGCTGGTCCACGTGTGCATGCTGCTGCGCGAGGCACGGGCGGACGGCGACACCGAGCTCGTCGCGCACACGCTGCTCGGCTATCTGGAGACGGCCCTCGTCGACCACCTGCTGACCCGCCGCGGGATGTCCCTGGAGCGGGTCGAGGCCGGCTGGTGCGACCTGGTGGACCGTTACACGGGCCGATGTACCGGCCGATGTACGGGCTGACCTGTGCTCAGCAACGTCCCATCATGGTGGCCATGACGACCATGAGCAGAAGAGCCGAGATGTTCGTCCCCGCCGACCGCGATCCCCGAGTCCTCGGCCCCGCCACCGGCGACGAACGTACCCTCCTCGTCGATTTCCTCGCCGGCCAGCGCGCCACGCTGGAGCTCAAGTGCTCCGGCCTGGACAGCGAGTTGTCGCAGCGCTCGGTCGCGCCGTCCGCGCTCTCGCTGCTCGGCCTGGTGCGACACCTCGCCGACGTCGAACGCCGCTGGTTCCGCCGGGTCCTGGCCGGTCAGGACGTCCCGCCCCTGTTCTCCTCGCCCTCCGAACCCGACGGTGACTTCACCGGCGCCGTCCCGGACCCGAAGGGTGTGGCTCTGGCCTGGGAGACCTGGCGTGCGGAGACCGCCTTCGCCGACGCCTTCGTCACCGCCGCGCCCCACCTGGACATCGAGGGGCACGACTCCTGGCGCGGCACCGTGTCGCTGCGCTGGGTACTCCTCCACATGGTCGAGGAGTACGCCCGTCACAACGGCCACGCCGATCTGCTCCGCGAGCGCATCGATGGGGCGATCGGGATGTGACACCACTTGGCCCGTCCTTGTCGCCGTAACGTTTACGCAGGTCAGCGTCTTATTATCGGACATGACAACGGTCACCGGTGCAGCCTTTGCCCTGGAGCGTGGCCATGGGTTTGACTGCGGTCCAGACACCCGACTGCGAGGGGGAAGGCGGACCACATGAGCGGTCACGGTCATGAGCACGGCCCGGGGGGCCACTCCGGCCACTCCCACGGTGTGTCGGCGGATGCCGACCGCCGCTGGCTGGGCCTCGCGCTCGGCCTGATCGCCGTGTTCATGGCGGTCGAGGTGGCCGTAGGCGTCGTCGCCGGCTCCCTGGCGCTGATCTCCGACGCGGCCCACATGCTCACCGACGCCGCGTCCATCGTGCTCGCCCTCATCGCGATGCGGCTGGCCGCCCGCCCGGCCCGCGGCGGCTTCACCTACGGCCTCAAGCGCGCGGAGATCCTCTCCGCCCAGGCGAACGGCCTGACCCTGCTTCTGCTGGGTGCCTGGCTGGCGTACGAGGCCGTACGGCGCCTGATCACGCCGCCCCAGGTGGAAGGCGGCCTCATGCTGGTCACCGCGCTCACCGGGATCGTCGTGAACGTCGGCGCGACCTTCTGCATCTCGAAGGCCAACCGCACCTCGCTGAACGTCGAGGGCGCTTATCAGCATGTGCTGAACGACCTGTTCGCCTTCATCGGCACCGCGATCGCCGCGCTCGTCGTCGTCCTGACCGGCTTCGAACGTGCCGACCCGATCGCCACGCTGGTGGTCGTCGCGCTGATGGTGAAGGCCGCGTACGGGCTGCTGCGCGACTCCGGCCGCATCTTCCTGGAGGCCGCGCCCGCCGACGTCGACCCGGACGCGCTCGGCGACCGGCTCGTCACCAGGCCGGACGTCGTCGAGGTGCACGATCTGCACGTCTGGCAGATCACCTCCGGCCAGGCCGCGCTCTCCGCGCACGTCCTGGTCGAACCCGGCGGGGACTGCCACGCCGTGCGCCGTGACCTGGAGGAGGTGCTGCGCCACGACTACCGCATCACCCACACCACCCTCCAGGTCGACCACGCCCCCGAGCAGGTCCTGCAGGTGGCCCTGCCCGGCGACCGGAGCGCCGCTGAGGGCGCCGCGCACTGCGACGCCCCGCACGGTCCCGTGCACCGGGAGGAACCTCACCGCCACTGACGGCGACCGCAGTCGACCGTTGTTGATGGCCTTTGACCGTCTCTTTCCCCGATTACCTCTGAAGCAGAACTAATCTCATCAGTGTGGAACCGGAGAGGCTCGCCGACGACCTGGTGGCCGCGCTGATCGGAGTGCAGCGGCTGATCCGCCGCCGCGTGCGTGGCGGGATGGCCGCGCCGCCGCTGCGCGGAGCCGAGGTGGAACTGCTGCGCCTGGTGGTGGAACGGCCGGGCGTCGGGGTGTCGGACGCCGCCAAGGAGCTCTACCTGGCGGGCAACTCGGTCTCCACGCTCGTCAAGCACCTGGTCCGCGACGGCTATCTGATCCGTGAGACGGACCCGGCCGACCGGCGGGCCGCGCGCCTGCTTCCCACCGGCGCGGCCAGGGCACGGCTGCACGACTGGCGCGAGCGGCGCGCGGCACTCGTACGCGGCCAGGTGGCCCGCCTCGACGAGGCGGACCGCAAGGCGCTCGAGGTGGCCCTTCCGGCCCTGCGCAAGCTGGCGGAGAACCTGCATGAGGAGGCCGAGGAGACATGACGCGGAACGTGACGGACGGCAAGGCACCGGCAGTCGACGCCGTCACCTGTGCCGGACTGCGTTACTCCTTCGGGGAGACCAACGCGGTCGACGGACTCGACCTCTCCGTCCGCGACGGCGAGGTCTTCGGACTACTCGGCCCCAACGGCGCGGGCAAGACCACCGCCATCCGATGCATGACCACGCTCCTACCCGTCCCGGCCGGCAAGGTGCGCGTCTTCGGCCACGACGCGACGCGCGAGCGCATGGCCGTACGGCGCCTGCTGGGCTACGTGCCCCAGCAGCTCTCGGCCGACGCCGGGCTCACCGGCCGGGAGAACGTGGCCCTGTTCGCCCGTGTCTTCGACGTCTCCCGCGGCGAGCGTGCCCGCCGCGTGGACCAGGCCCTCGCCGCCGTCGACCTGACCGCCGCGGCCGACCGGCTCGCGAAGACGTACTCCGGCGGCATGGTCCGCCGGCTGGAACTCGCCCAGGCGCTGGTCAGCGCGCCACGGCTGCTGATCCTCGACGAGCCCACCATCGGCCTCGACCCCATCGCCCGGACCAACGTGTGGGAGCACATCAACGCCGTTCGCGCCGTCACCGGCATGACCGTCCTCGTCACCACCCACTACATGGACGAGGCCGACCAGTACTGCGACCGCGTCGCCCTGATGCACCGCGGCCGCGTTCGCGCGCTCGGCACCCCCGAGGAGCTGCGCAGCGGCCTCGCACAGCGGCTCGGAACCGAAGGCCCGCTGCCGACGCTGGAGGACGTCTTCCGTGACGTCGCCGGCAGCGGACTCGACGACCAGTCAGGAGACTTCCGCGATGTCCGAAGCACCCGCCGCACCGCGTCCCGCGTCGGCTGACCGCGCCCACCCGGCGGACCTCGACCTGCTGGTGGCCCCACCACGGGCCCGTACCGGCTGGAAGGTGCTGCCCGCCCGGGTCCTCGCCATGTGCGCCGTCGAACTGCAGAAGCTGCGCCACGACCGCACCGAGCTGTACACCCGGGCGGTCCAGCCGGCGCTGTGGCTGCTTATCTTCGGGGAGACGTTCACCCGGATCAGGGCGATCCCCACCGGGGGCATCCCCTACCTCGACTACCTCGCGCCCGGGATCATCGCCCAGTCCGCGATGTTCATCGCGATCTTCTACGGCATCATGATCATCTGGGAGCGGGACTCCGGGATCCTCACCAAGCTGCTGGTCACCCCGACCCCGCGGGCCGCGCTGATCACCGGAAAGGCCTTCGCCGCCGGGGTGAAGGCGCTGGTCCAGGCGGTCGTGGTGGTCCTGATCGCGGCGCTGCTCGGCGTCGCGCTGACCTGGAACCCGTTGCGGCTGCTGGGTGTCGCGGTGGCCGTCGTACTCGGCTCGGCCTTCTTCTCCTGCCTGTCCATGACGATCGCGGGCATCGTCCTGACCCGGGACCGCCTCATGGGCATCGGCCAGGCGATCACGATGCCGCTGTTCTTCGGCTCCAACGCCCTCTACCCGGTGCACGTCATGCCGGGCTGGCTCCAGGCCATCAGCAAGGTCAACCCGCTGAGCTACCAGGTCGACGCCCTGCGCGGCCTGCTCCTCGGCACACCCTCCCACCTGCTCACCGACTTCCTGGTGCTGCTGGTGGCGGCGGCCGTGGGCATCACGTCGGCGTCGTCGCTGCTGGGACGTCTGGCCCGCTGAGGCGGGGGAGGGGCGGCTCACCTCTTCTTCCAGAACGCCATCAGATCCGCGAGCGCCCTGATGATCTCGGGGCGCTGCGACGCCTCCGCCTGCCGCAGACTGATGGCGAGCGACAGAAGGATCATGGCGACGAAGAGGCCGATGGCGTAGACGAAGAGCTGAGGGGCGGCCACGGCCACCTGTTCCAGTACGGACCACATAGCGCCTCCCGGACATTTCCAGCCGCTGCGTCCGAGAGACTCCGGCAGGGCGCGAAGCCCCTCGACGAAGGCAGGTCGATCGATCTCCGTGGTGCTTTGTGTCGGGTCGGCGGCGCCGGCTGCTGCAGCCCGTGCGTCGGTCCCGGTCGAAGGTGAGGGGCCCGTACGTCGAGCAGCTCGGCACCCTGAGCGGTTCGGTCTCGTCGACGTCGGCGGAGGCGGGGCGGTACTCCTCGCCGCCGCCCGACCAGTTACTTCGTCATATCAAGGTATCCGAGAGGGCGGCCCGAACCCGGGTGACGCGCGCGCCGGTTCACTCTCGCGGCCCCCTCGGCGGCCGGCCGTCGCGGCCTCAGCGCAGGGAGGGGATCTCGATGGCCGGGCAGCGGTCCATGACCATCTCCAGTCCGGCCCCGCGGGTCCGGTCGTAGGCCTGCTCGTCGATGACACCCAACTGGAACCAGACGGCCTTGGCGCCGATCGCGACCGCTTCCTCGGCGACCGGACCCGCCAGGTCGCTGTTGACGAAGACGTCCACCACGTCGACCGGGAACGGAATCGCGTCCAGCGACGGGTAGCCCTTCTCCCCGTGGACCGTCTCGGCCTTGGGGTGGACCGGCACGATGCGCTTGCCGAAGCGCTGCAGGGCGGCGGCGACTCCGTAGGCCGGCCGGCGCCGGTTGGTGGACAGCCCCACCACCGCCCAGGTGTCGCCCAGCTCGGTGAGGATCTTGCGGATCGTTGCGGAGTCGCCGTACACGCCCGGTTCCCTTCGACGTTCCGCGGCCCGGCAGTCCCGTGCCGCCTGCTGTGGGCGGCAACAGCCGGTGGGAGGCGCTGATTCCCGAGGAGCGGCCGGGACCGCCGGTCCGTCCCGAACGTGCTCCGCTCGGCTGCGCCGGAGGCCTCGCCCGCCTACGCTCGCCTCGTGCTCCGAATCATCGACGCCCGCAGCGGCGAGCCCATCGACGTCCGTCCGGGCCTGGTCCGGGTCCACGCGCACCCGGCCGGGGCCGACGACTCCGCGCTGCGGGTGCTGCTGGTGGCCGACGTGCTGGCCAGGGCCCTGGAGCTCGGCGGAACACCCGTCGTCACGGTGGGCGCACCGCCCGCCGCGCTCCGGGCACGCGCCGACGACCTCGGCATCCGCCCCGCGGAGCCGGACACACCGGGCATCGGACAGGTACTGCACGTGGTCGGCGTGCCGGGTGCCGCGCCCGACGGGGTACGTGTCGAGGTGGCCCCCGTGACCGGCCCCGCCGCCCCGTCGTCTGCGCTGCGCCTCGCCCTGCTCGCCCGCCCGCGCCGGCAGCCCGCCGACCTCGACGCGGCCACCCTCAGCCAGGCGCGGGACACCCTGCTCCGCTGGCGCAAGGCCGTCGCCGCCTGGGCGACCCGCCCCTCCAAGCCGATCCCCGAGCAGGTGCGGCAGGAGCTGCGCACCGCCTGGGAGGACGATCTCGACGTCCCCGCCGTCCTGGACGTCCTGCGGTGCGTGGAGAGCGCCGACGACGTGCCGGACGGGGCGCGCTTCGAGACGTACGCCTACGCCGACCGACTGCTCGGACTCGACCTCACCCGCGAGATCGGTACCTGGACATGAACACCCCGGCCGGGCAGGGCCCGCTGCGCAGGCTAGTCGTGCTGCGGCACGCCAAGTCCGCCTGGCCCGAGGGCGTCCCCGACCACGAACGGCCGCTGGCGGCGCGCGGCCGCCGGGACGCGCCGGCCGCCGGGCGCGCGCTCGCCGAGGCCGACTGGTTGCCCGACCTCGCCCTGTGCTCGACGGCGGCCCGCGCCCGCGAGACCTGGGAGCTGGCCTCGGCCCAGTGGGGCACACCGCCGCCGGTACGACTCCAGCGACGCCTGTACGCCGCCGACGTACCCGATCTGCTGGACGCCGTGCACGAAGTACCCGCCCCCGTGCGGACGTTGCTGCTGATCGGGCACAATCCCGGGCTCGCCGAGCTGGTGCTGGAACTCGCCGGGGACGGGCTGAACGACACCCTCGACCGGGTCCGCGCCAAGTTCCCCACCGCGGCCATCGCCGTCCTCGCCTGGCACGGCCCCGCCTGGGAGGCACTGGCCCCCGGCGCGGCGCTCCTCACGGACGTGGTCGTGGCGCGCGGGAGGAAACCGAAGTAGGGCAGGCTCAGCCGACGTGGATCCTGGGGCGCCGCTCCGGGTCCGGCTCCGCACGGCGCAGCACCTCCCGCGTGACCGGGGCGACCTCGCCGTCCCCGAACACAAGGAAGCGCAGCAGGTGGCTGAACGGGGCGCCCTCGGTCCAGTTGAAGTAGGCGTGCGGCACCTGGCCGGTGCGGTCGCGCAGCTCCATCAGGACCGCCGCGATGGTGTTGGGCACGGTCGCGCCCTGGACGCGCAGCCTGCGCACCCCGTGCTTCTCGTCGCCGTGGACGGTCAGATCGGCGGTGAAGTCCGAGGAGTCGGTGACGAAGACCTCCAGGAAGAGCACCGGCCGCCCGTCCGGGATGTGGGTCTGCTCCCGCTGGCTGGACTCCTTGGCGCGGTACTCCCCGATGGTGTGCTCCTGCGGCTCGTTGGCGATGAGCAACGGCGGCCCGCTCGCCGCGGCCTCGTCGACCAGCCGGGCGGCAGCCTCGTCGAAGGTGACCGTCGCCGCCCGCAGTTCGAAGGCGCGGTGCACACGCGAGGCGAACGAGGTGACGAGGATCGCCACGATGAAGATCAGCGCGATCTTGATGCCGTCGGGGCGCTCGATCACATTGGTGACCAGGGTGTACGCGAGGACGGCGGTGATCGTACCGAAGCCGACTGCGGCGGCCCGGTGGCCGCGCCGGTGCACGGCGACCGTCGAGGCGAACGCCGCGGAGAGCATCAAGACGAGCACCCCCGTCGCATACGCGCCGCTCTGGGCGTCGACGTCCGCGTGGAACCACAGCGTGATGAGGACCGCGGCCACCATGAAGACCAGCACGAGGGGCCTGACGGCGCGGGTCCACTCGGGGGCCATGCCGTAGCGGGGCAGATAGCGCGGCACCAGGTTGAGCAGGCCGGCCATCGCGGACGCGCCCGCGAACCACAGGATCGCGATCGTCGAGATGTCGTAGACCGTCCCGAAGGCCCCGCCCAGGTGCTCGTGCGCGAGATACGCGAGCGCGCGACCGTTGGCCGGGCCGCCGCTCTTGAAGGCGTCCTGCGGGATCAGGATCGTCGTCGCCAGGCTGGACAGCAGCAGCAGACAGCTCATGATCACGGCGGCCGTGGTGAGCAGTTTGCGCGTGTCGCGCACCCGGCCGGCCGGATCCGCGTAGGTGTCGGTCGGGTCGCCCTTGACCTGCGGCATCACCGCCACGCCCGTCTCGAAGCCGGACATGCCGAGCGCCAGCTTCGGGAAGACGAGCAGCGCCACCGCGATCATCGCGAGCGGCGAGGAGTGCTCGGCGGTCATCGCGTGCGTCCAGTCGCCGATCCGCACCGGGTGACTGAGCACCTCCCAGGCCGAGACCGCGATGACGACGACGTTGAGCGCGAGATACGTGGCCACGAGCGCGACCGCGATACCGATGGCCTCCTTGAAGCCCTTGAGGAACACGGCGCCGAGCGCGGCGACCAGGAGCAGGGTGATCCAGGTGTTGCCGCCGTCCATCCAGTGCGGAGCGAAGGGGTTCTCCACGACGTGGGCGGCGGCGTCCGCGGCCGACAGCGTCATCGTGATCAGGAAGTCGGTGGCCGCGAAGCCGAGGAGCACCAGGACGAACACCTTCCCCGCCCACCACGGAAGCAGCCGCTCCAGCATGGCGATCGAGCCCTCGCCGTGCGGGCTCTCGTGGGCCACCCGGCGGTACACCGGGAGCGCGCCGAACAAGGTCAGCGCGATCAGTACGAGCGTGGCGAGCGGCGACAGCAGCCCGGCCGCGAGCGCGGCGATCCCGGGCTGGTAGCCGAGGGTGGAGAAGTAGTCCACGCCGGTCAGGCACATCACCCGCCACCAGGCGTGGCCCTCGTGCCCGTCGTCCCGGGTGGCGTGCGGGCCCGGGTGGCGGGCCGCGCGCTCGCTCAGGCCCTCCAGGAGCCAGGCCCGGCAGCGGGCCGCGGCGGTGGAGGGCCGCGAATGGCCGGGCTCGGCGGCGTCCGGGCTCCCCACCTGGGTGCCGGTCATGCGGTGTTCTCCCTGTGATCGTCGGGCGGTCGGACAACGACGAGCGAGTATCCACTACGGGGTGGTGTGCCCGGATACCGGGGGCGAACGCCTGGGAGGCGCCCAGGCGGGTGACGGGGAGGCGGCCGGCGCGGCGCTTTCGCCGGTGACGACCGCCACGCGCGCGGGGCTTTCGGACGGCCGTGACGAGCGCCACGCGCGCGGGGCTTTCGGACGGCCGTGACGAGCGCCACGCGCGCGCAGGGGCTTTTCCTGCCCTTACCAGCGCCACGCGCGCGTGGCGTGGGCGGCGGGCACCGGCCCGCCTGCGGAACCCGGGCGGGTGCCGCATACGCTGGCGTGATGCAGGACGAGTACCGCACAGTCGCCCGCGTGGGCGTGCACGAGACCGAGGTCAACCGCTCCCGTTTCCTGTGCGCGCTCGCTCCCGCCGCCACCGAGGAGGAGGCGCAGGAATTCATCGCGGGTGTCCGCAAGGAGCATGCCGACGCCACCCACAACTGCTATGCGTACGTCATCGGCGCCGACGCCGCGATCCAGAAGGCGAGCGACGACGGTGAACCGGGCGGCACCGCGGGCGTCCCCATGCTCCAGATGCTGCTGCGCCGCGACATGCGGTACGTCGTCGCCGTCGTCACCCGCTACTACGGCGGCGTGAAGCTGGGGGCGGGCGGGCTCATCAGGGCGTACGGGGGAGCGGTCGGCGAGGCGCTGGACGCGCTCGGCACCCTCACCCGCCGCCGCTTCCGGCTCGCCACGGTGACGGTCGACCACCAGCGCGCGGGCAAGGTGCAGAACGACCTGCGCGCGACCGGCCGTGAGGTACGGGACGTGCGCTACGACGAGAACGTCACCATCGAGGTCGGGCTGCCGGACGCCGACGTCGAGGCGTTCCGCGCGTGGCTCGCCGATGTGACGGCGGGCACGGCCCGGTTGGAGCTGGGCGGAGAGGCGTACGGGGACGCATGACGGACGCACCGGACGTCTGACGGGCCGTCGGGCCGTCGGGCCTCTTCCGTCCCGGGGCGGCCCGGTACGGGAGTAACCGCCCGTGATGTCAGACCCGGCCGTTAGTCTCGGGGATCATGAGGCTGCTGCACACTTCCGACTGGCATCTGGGCCGGGCGTTCCACCGTGTGAACATGCTCGACGCCCAGGCCGCGTTCATCGCCCACCTCGTCGCCACCGTGCGCGAGCGCGGTGCGGACGCGGTCGTGGTGTCGGGAGACGTGTACGACCGGGCGGTACCGCCGCTCGCCGCGGTCGAGCTGTTCGACGACGCCCTGCACTGCCTCGCCGACCTCGGCGTGCCCACGGTGATGATCTCCGGGAACCACGACTCGGCGCGCCGCCTGGGCGTCGGCGCCGGCCTCATCGGTCGCGCGGGCATCCACCTGCGGACCGAGCCCGCGGCCTGCGGAACCCCGGTCGTGCTGAGCGACGCGCACGGGGACGTGGCGTTCTACGGCCTGCCGTATCTCGAACCGGCCCTGGTCAAGGACGAGTTCGCGGTCGAGAAGGCGGGCCACGAGGCGGTGCTCGCGGCCGCCATGGACCGGGTCCGCGCCGACCTGGCCACGCGCGCCCCGGGCACCCGCTCCGTCGTCCTCGCCCACGCGTTCGTCACCGGGGGCGAACCCAGCGACAGCGAGCGGGACATCACGGTCGGCGGAGTCGCCGCGGTGCCGGCCGGCGTCTTCGACGGCGTGGACTACGTGGCGCTGGGCCATCTGCACGGCAGCCAGACCATCACCGAGCGCGTGCGCTACTCGGGGTCCCCGCTGCCGTACTCCTTCTCGGAGGCCGGCCACCGCAAGAGCATGTGGCTGGTCGACCTCGGCGCCGACGGCTCGGTCGCGACGGAGCGAGTCGACTGCCCGGTGCCGCGGCCCCTCGCCCGGCTCCGCGGGCATCTGGAGGACCTGCTCGCCGACCCGGAGCTGGCGCGCCACGAGGAGGCATGGGTGGAGGCCACGCTCACCGACCCGGTGCGGCCCGGCGAGCCCATGGCCCGCTTGACCGAGCGCTTCCCGCACACCCTCAGCCTCGTCTTCGACCCCGAGCGCGCCCCCGAGGATCCCGGTGTGTCGTACGCGCGCAGGCTGGCGGGCCGCTCCGACCAGCAGATCGCGGAGGACTTCGTGGCCCATGTGCGCGGGGCGGGACCCGACGAGCGCGAGCGGGCCGTGCTGCGGGAGGCGTTCGACGCGGTGCGCGCCGACCAGGCGGTCCGGGAGGGCGCCCGGTGACCTCACGCACGCGTGGAACGGAGGGGGACCAGTGAGGCTGCACCGGCTCGACATCACCGCCTTCGGCCCGTTCGGCGGCACGCAGCAGGTCGACTTCGACGCCCTGTCGGCGGCCGGACTCTTCCTGCTGCACGGGCCGACCGGCGCCGGCAAGACATCCGTCCTGGACGCCGTGTGCTACGCGCTCTACGGCGCCGTGCCCGGCGCCCGGCAGAGCGGCCAGGGGATGACCCTGCGCAGCGACCACGCCGCACCGGGGACGCGCACCGAGATCCGGCTCGACCTCACCGTCGCCGGACGGCGGCTGGAGATCACCCGGCAGCCGCCCTGGGAGCGCCCGAAGAAGCGCGGCAGCGGCACGACGACCGACAAGGCCCAGACCTGGCTGCGCGAGTACGACAGCGCTGCCCGCACCTGGAAGGACCTCAGCCGCTCCCACCAGGAGATCGGCGAGGAGATCACCCAGCTGCTCGGCATGAGCCGCGAGCAGTTCTGCCAGGTCGTCCTGCTGCCCCAGGGCGACTTCGCCCGATTCCTCCGCGCCGACGCCGAGGCCCGGGGCAAGCTGCTCGGCCGCCTCTTCGACACCCATCGCTTCGCCGAGGCCGAAAAGCGCCTCGCGGAGCGTCGCCGGACCACGGAGGCCGAAGTACGCGACGGCGACGCCGCGTTGCTCGCCGACGCCCACCGCATGCAGCAGGCGGCCGGTGACCCCGTGCCGCTGCCGGACCTCGCCCCCGGCGCCCCGGGGCTCGCCGACGCCGTCCTGAGCTGGGCCGCCGTCGCCCGCAGCACGGCCCGTGAGCGCCTGGCCGTCGCTCAGTGCGCGCGTACGGCCGCCGAGTCGGCGCGGGCCGCCGCCGAGCGCGCCCTGGACGACGTACGCGAACGGGCGCGGCTGCAGCGAAGGTTCGCCGAGGCCCGAGAGCGTGCGGCCCTCCTGGAGCAGGGCGCCGAGGCCCACCGGGAGGCACGGCAGCGCATGGAGCGCGGCCGTAAGGCCGAGGCCGTGGCGCCCGCCCTGGACCTGCGCGACGCCGCAGAGGCCGAGCACCGGCGCGCCGCCGACGCAGAAGCACGCGCGCGTGCCCGGCTCCCGGAGACCGACGCGGACGCCGGGGCCGCGGGCCTCGCCGCCGCCGCGCGCCGGGCGACGGAGGAGCTGGGCGGCCTGGAATCGGCCCGCCGCGCCGAGCGGCGACTGGGCGAACTGGCCGCCGAGCGGGCGGCGATGGACCGCCAGGAGCGTGCCGACGAAGAGGTCCTGCAGGACGCCGAGGGCTGGCTCGCCGAGTGGGAGCAGACCCGAGCCGCCCTGCAGGAACGGATCGACTCCGCCCAGGAGGCAGCCACTCGGGCCGAGCAGCTCGCCGTGCAGCGCGAACCGGCCCGCAACCGGCTGAGGGCGGCCCGTGAGCGCGACCGGCTCGCCCGGGAGACCGAAGCGGCCCGGGCCCGTGCCCTCGTCTCCCGGGAGCGCGCTCTCGCGGCCCACGAACACTGGCTCGACCTCAAGGAACAGCGGCTGAAGGGCATCGCCGCGGAACTGGCCGCCGGGCTCGTCGACGGCGAACCCTGCGCCGTCTGCGGTGCCACCGACCACCCCGCGCCCGCCCGGAAGGTTGCCGGACACGTCGACCGGGAAGCGGAGGAGCGGGCGCTCACCGCCCATCGGCACGCCGAGGAGGAACACGCCGAAGACGAACGGCGACTCGCCGCCGTGCGGGAGGCACTGGCCGCCGCGACCGCCGAGGCGGGAGACACGCCGACCGGCGAACTCGCCGCGCAGGCGGACGAACTGGAGCGGCTCCACAGCGCCGCACGCGCGGGCGCCTCGCGGCTGCACCCCGCACAGGAGGAGCTGCGGCGGGCCGAGCAGGAGCGCGAGCGGCGCAGTGCGGCCCGGCAGGAAGCCGCCCTGCGTGTGGCGGCGCGCGTCTCCCGCCGGGACGCGCTGGAGCGTGAACGGACCGCGCTCGTGGCGGAGTTGGGCCGGACCCGGGGCGACGCCGTGAGCGTGGCCGCGCGCGCCGCGCAGTTGGAGCGCCGGGCCGCCTTCCTCACCGAGGCCGCCGACGCCGCCCGCGCCGCCGAGGACGCCGCGCAGCGCCTCAAGGAGGCCGACGCACGCCTGGCCGACGCGGCCTTCCGCGCCGGCTTCGACACGCCGCAGGCCGCGGCCGCCGCCCTCCTCGACGACACCGCCCATCGCGAGCTGCAGCGACGCCTGGACGCCTGGCAGCAGGAGGAGGCCGCCGTCCGCGCGATGCTCGCCGAGCCCGACACCGCGGCGGCGGCCCAACAGCCGCCGGCCGACCTCCCCGCCGCCGAACAGTCCGCCGAGGCCGCGGTCCGCCGGCTGCAGGCCGCGGTCTCCGCCGAGGACGAGGCGGCCCGCCGCTGCGCCGAACTCGACCGACTCTCCGCGCGCGCGACCGCGTCCGTGCGGCGCCTCGCGCCGCTGCGCGAGGAGTACGACCGGGTGGCCCGGCTGGCGTCCCTCGCCGCCGGCACCTCCGCCGAGAACGAACGCAGGATGCGCCTGGAGTCGTACGTGCTGGCCGCCCGCCTCGAACAGGTGGCGGCCGCCGCGACCGTACGGCTGCAGCGCATGTCCTCGGGCCGTTACACCCTCGTCCACTCCGACGACCGGTCCGGACGTGGCCGCAGCGGCCTCGGGCTGCATGTCGTCGACGCCTGGACCGGGCGGGAGCGCGACACCGCGACCCTGTCCGGAGGGGAGACGTTCTTCGCCTCCCTGGCCCTGGCCCTCGGCCTCGCGGACGTCGTCACCGACGAGGCGGGCGGGGTGCGCCTGGACACCCTCTTCATCGACGAGGGGTTCGGCAGCCTGGACGACCAGACCCTCGACGAGGTCCTCGACGTGCTCGACTCGCTGCGGGAACGGGACCGCAGCGTGGGCATCGTCAGCCATGTCGCCGACCTGCGACGCCGCATCCACGCGCAGCTGGAGGTCGTGAAGGGCCGGACGGGTTCCGTCGTACGGCAGCGGGGAGTCGGCTGAGCGGCGGTCAACGGCCGAGAGAACGGCGGGGGAGGGGCGAGGAGTACACGACGCTCGTCGTCACCGAGCCCAGCGTGCCGATCCTGCCCGACACCTCCTCCAGGTGGCGCATGGAGCGTGCCGCGACCTTGATGACGAAGCAGTCGTCGCCGGTGACGTGGTGCGCCTCCAGGATTTCGGGGGTCGCGGCCACGAGGTCGTGGAACGGCTTGTAGTTGCCGTTCGGGTAGCGAAGCCGCACGAACGCCAGGATCGGCAGGCCCAGCCGCTCCGGGTCGACGACCGCCGCGTACCCCTGGATGACGCCGGCCTCCTCCAGCCGCCGCACCCGTTCGGTGACCGCGCTCGCGGACATGGAGACGGCACGCGCCAGCTCGGCGTAGGTGGCGCGGCCGTCTCGCTGGAGGACATCGAGTATGCGCCAGTCGGTGGCGTCCGGGGAATAGGCGGTCATTCCCGAGGGATAGCAGGGGAATCCCCGGCTGATCAAGATGCAAGCCGTTGATCGCCTGTTCAGAGAGGCGATCGATCGCCATAGGTTTCTGGTCAGCGAACTCCACCAGGGAAAGGCCGGCCCGTTGAGCATCAGCATGACCGCCGAGAACCCCGTCCTGCGCGTCCCCCCGGCCGCGCCGGCCACCGCCGCCGCACACTTCCGGGCGAGCCTCGCCTTCCACGCCGACGTGTCCGACGTCGCCGCCGCGCTCGCGGTCGGCGGCGACCCCGGGTTCGTCCTCCTCGACTCACGCTCCACCGCGGCCTGGGACCAGGGCCACATCCCCGGTGCGGTGCACCTGCCCACCGCGCTCATCCCGGAACAGGCCGAGCGACTCCTCGACAGGGCGGTGCCGGTGGTCACCTACTGCTGGGGCCCGGGCTGCAACGGCGCGACGCGCGCGGCCCTCGCCCTCGCCGAACTGGGCTTCCAGGTCAAGGAGATGCTGGGCGGTTTCGAGTACTGGGTGCGCGAGGGCTTCGCGTTCGAGACCTGGCAGGGCCCCGGGCAGCGCGCCGCCGACCCTCTGACGGCACCTGCTCAGGACGCGGACTGCGGCTGCTGACCGATCGCCCACCGCACCCCGGGGCGCGCGAAAACCGGGTGCGGGCGGCGCCGGCCGTCCGCATCATGGCGACCGTGCCCCGACTCCCGCACCCCACGCCCGAAGAGCTCCGACGCGATCCGCTGCCCCTGCGCGGCCGCACCGCCCTCGTCACCGGCGCGAGCCGGCGCGCCGGCATCGGGTACGCGGTGGCCCGGCGGCTGGCCGCGTACGGCGCCGGCGTCTATCTGCACCACCATGTGCCGCACGACGCGGACATGCCCTGGGGCGCCGACCGCGTCGAGGACGTCGTCGCCGGAGTGCGTGCGGCGCTGGGCGACCCGGGCGCGCCCGTGGCGGACGGCCCCGCGGACCTGTCCGACCCGGCGGCTCCGGCCGAACTGATCGCTCGGGCCACCGAGGCGCTGGGCGGACGGATCGACATCCTCGTCGCCAACCACGCGCTCAGCGGCAGCGACGGCACCCTCGACACCGTCGACGCCACCATGCTGGACGCGCACTGGGCCGTGGACACCCGCTCGGTGCTCCTCCTGGTGCAGGCGTACACCCGGCTGCGCGCCGGGCTGCCGCCGGGCACTGCGGGCGGGCGGGTGGTGATGATGACCTCGGGGCAGGACCTCGGGGACGGCATGCCGGGCGAGATCGCGTACGCGCTCCAGAAGGGGGCCCTCGCCTCGATCACGCGCTCGTTGTCCACGGCCCTCGCCGAGCACGCCGTCACCGTCAACACGGTCAACCCCGGCCCCGTCGACACCGGTTACCTGACCGGTGACGCCTACGAGGCCGTCGCCGCGCGCTTCCCGGCCGGGCGTTGGGGCATGCCCGACGATCCGTCCCGGCTCATCGCCTGGCTCGCCACGGACGAGGCGGCCTGGATCACCGGTCAGGTCATCGGCTCGGAGGGCGGCTTCCGCCGCTGACGGCCGGACCCGGCGGAGGTCCGGCCGTCCACGCGCGATCAGAGGCGGGACAGTTCGTCCACCAGGTCGTCCAGGCCCAGTGACCCCTGCGAGAGCGCCGCCATGTGCCAGGCCTTCGCGTCGAACGCGTCACCGTGGCGCTCCCGGGCCTTCTCGCGGCCCAGCAGCCAGGCCCGCTCGCCCAGCTTGTAGCCGATCGCCTGGCCCGGCATCGACAGGTAGCGGATCAGCTCGCTCTCCACGAAGTCCGCCGGGCGGCTGCTGTGGGAGCCGAAGAACTCGTGCGCCAGCTCCGGCGTCCAGCGCTCGCCCGGGTGGAACGGCGAGTCCGCCGGGATCCGAAGTTCCAGGTGCATGCCGATGTCGACGATGACCCGCAGCGCCCGCATCATCTGGGCGTCCAGGTAGCCGAGGCGCCGCTCCGGGTCGGTGAGGAAGCCCAGTTCGTCCATCAGGCGCTCGGCGTACAGCGCCCAGCCCTCCGCGTTGGCGCTGACGATGCCCACCGTCGCCTGGTAACGGGAGAGATCGTCGGCCACGTGCGCCCACTGCGCGAGCTGGAGGTGATGGCCGGGGACGCCCTCGTGGTACCAGGTCGAGACGAGGTCGTAGACCGGGAAGCGGCTCTGCCCCATCGTCGGCAGCCAGGTGCGGCCCGGGCGGGAGAAGTCCGCGGAGGGGGGCGTGTAGTAGGGCGCCGCGGCGCTGCCGGGCGGTGCGATGCACGACTCGACCTTCCGCACCCGCTCGGCGAGTTCGAAGTGCGTGCCGTCCAGTGCGTCGATCGCCTCGTCCATCAGCCCCTGCAGCCAGGAGCGGACCTCGTCGACGCCCTCGATGTGGGTGCCGTGCTCGTCCAGGTGCGCGAGCGCCACCCACGGGGTCGCGGCACCCGGCAGGACCTTCTCGGCCTCCTTCTTCATCTCGCCGAGGAGGCGGTGGTACTCCGACCAGCCGTACGCGTACGCCTCGTCGAGGTCCAGGTCAGTCCCGTTGAAGTAGCGCGCGAAGCGGGCGTAACGCTCACGGCCGACCGTGTCGGGCGCGCCCTCGATCGTCGGCGCGTACACGTCGCGCATCCAGTCCCGCAGCTCCGTGACGGCAGCGGTCGCCGCGCGGGCGGCCTCGTCCAGCTCCGCACGCAGCGCGTCGGGGCCCTGGGAGGCGAAGCCCTCGAACCAGCCGCGGCCCTGGCCGTCCTTGTCCGACCATTCGGTGAGCTGCTCGATGAAGGTCGCGGTCGGGCGCGGACCGGCATGCAGCTTGCGCTCCAGGCCGAGGGCCAGGGACTCGCGGTAGCCCCGCAGGGCGGCCGGCACCGCGCGCAGCCGTTCGGCGACCGCCGCCCAGTCCTCCTCCGTCGCCACGGGGGTGATGGTGAAGACGTTGCGCACGGAGTGCACCGGGGACGAGAGGTTGCTCACCGCCCTCAGACCCTCGTCGGCCTCGCGCACGGCGAGTTCGGCGGTGAGCCGCTCACGCAGCAGGCGCGCGCACCGGCGCTCGATGTCACTGTCCGCGCCCGGCCGGCGCTCCGCCTCGTCGAGCCGGGCGAGGGTCTCCCGCGCCAGCTCGGCGAGCGCCTCCTGGCCCGCGGGTGAGGTGTCGGGCAGCTTGCTCGAACTCTCCTTCACACCGAGGTACGTGCCGGTGACCGGGTCGAGGGCGACGAGGGCGTCGACGTAGGCGTCGGCGACCTCCCGGGGCAGAGGGCTTCTGGTCGTGTCAGACATGCGGACAATCCTCATACGGCCACGTGGTGCGCGTCACGCGGATTCAGCGCTCGGCTTACCCTCTGCCCGGCGGGTTGCGGCACGGCTCACGCAGTGGCCTGTCCCGGGGGGAGTAGCGGGCCGCAGTCCCACTGCTGGAAGATCAACCGGGTCTCCACCCGCGCCACCTCCCGCCGTGCCGTGAACTCGTCGAGCACCAGTCGCTGAAGATCCGCCATGTCCGCGACAGCGACATGCACCAGGTAGTCGTCCGGACCGGTGAGGTGGAAGACGGTACGGGACTCGGGCAGCGCCCGGATGCGCTCCACGAACGGACCGACCAACTCCCGCCGGTGCGGCCTGACCTGCACCGACAGCAGCGCTTCCAGGCCGCGCCCCAGCTTCGCCGGGTCCAGCCGCAGCTGATGGCCGAGGATCACGCCCGAGCGGCGCAGCCGGGTCACCCGGTCCAGGCAGGTCGAGGGCGCGACCCCGACCTGTGCGGCGAGGTCGCGGTAGGTGGCCCGGGCGTCGTTCTGCAAAAGCCGCAGCAGATGCAGGTCCACCGGGTCCAGTACGACGGATTCGGCCATGAGCCGAACGTAACACGGGTTTCGCCGCCGTGACCCCGGCCGCTGTTCAGTCTGCCGTCCATGGATTCCCGTACTCATGACACGCGGAACGGATTCCCCGCGGGCGGTCCGTCCGAGCGCCGGGCGCTCGCCACCGAGGCCGTGCACGCCGGGCGCGAGGACCTCGTCGCCCTGGGGCTGCACGCGCCGCCCCTGGACCTGTCCACCACCTACCCCTCCCCGGACAGCCGGGGCGAGGCCGCCCGCATCGACGCCTTCGCGGCCGACGGCGCCGAGCTGGTGGGCCCGCCCGTCTACGGACGGCTCGGCAACCCGACCGTCGCCCGTTTCGAGACCGCGCTCGCCCGCCTGGAGGGCACCGAGAGCGCGGTCGCGTTCGCCAGCGGCATGGCCGCACTGAGCGCCGTGCTGCTCGCTCGGGGCGCGCTGGGCCTGCGACATGTCGTCGCCGTACGACCGCTGTACGGCTGCAGCGACCATCTCCTGACCGCCGGGATGCTGGGCTCGGAGGTGACCTGGACCGACCCGGCGGGCATCGAGGAGGCGCTGCGCCCGGACACCGGCCTGGTCATGGTCGAGTCCCCGGCCAACCCGACGCTCGCGGAGGTCGACCTGCGGGCGGTCGCCCACGCGTGCGGCTCGATTCCGCTGCTGGTGGACAACACCTTCGCCACGCCTGTGCTGCAGCGGCCCGTCGAGCAGGGGGCGCGCCTGGTGCTGCACAGTGCCACGAAGTACCTCGGCGGGCACGGCGACGTGATGGGCGGGGTGGTGGCCTGCGACGAGGAAATGGCAGGCCGGTTGCGGCAGGTGCGCTTCGCGACGGGTGGGGTGCTGCACCCGCTCGCCGGCTATCTGCTGCTGCGCGGCCTCGCGACGCTGCCGGTCCGGGTTCGGGCGGCGTCCGCCACCGCCGCCGAACTGGCCCGTCGTCTCGCCGCCGACCCGCGGATCGCCCGTGTCCACTACCCCCGCATCGGGGGCGCCATGGTCGCCTTCGAGGTGCACGGGGAGCCCCACGCGGTGATCGGCGGGGTCCGTCTGATCACGCCCGCGGTGAGCCTCGGCAGCGTCGACACCCTCATCCAGCATCCGGCGTCCATCAGCCACCGCATCGTCGACGCCGCGCACCGCCGGGGCGCCGGGGTGAGCGACCGGTTGCTGCGGCTGTCGGTCGGCCTGGAGGACGTCGAGGACCTGTGGGCCGACCTGGAGCGGGCTCTGGGGGCGGAACAGGGTGGAGACGGTCTGCTCCGGGAGGAGGGCGCGGCCCGGTAGCGGTCCGGTCCCGGCATGCGGAACGGCCCGGCGGAGTGCGCCGGGCCGTTCCCCGTCCGTCGTGCGTGGGCGCGCGGTCAGTCGTGCGTGCCCCTCGAGGCGCGCCGCTCGTACGCCTCGCCGTACGGCAGACGGGACGCCACCGGGGTCGCGTGCAGGCGGGCCGTGATGACGAGGGTGCCCTCCTCGATCTGGTAGTCGAGGGGCAGCCCGAGGCCGCGCATCGCGGCGACCATGCCGGTGTTGGACGCCTGCGTGACCGCGTAGACGTTCTCGCAGCCCGCCTCGACCGCCATCGACACCAGACGGCCGAGGAGTTCGCTGCCGACGCCGCGCCGCTGCCACTCGTCCTCGACGAGCAGCGCGACCTCCGTCTCGTCGCCGTCCCACAGCAGATGGCCGAGGCCGACGATGCGGCCCGATCCCGTCTGCACGGCCAGGGTGCGGCCGAAGCGCGGGCTGAGCAGGTGGCCGAGATAACGATCCGTGTCGTGGACCGGCCCGTGGTAGCGCATGCTCAGCGTGTGCGCCGAGCACCGGGCGTGCATCTCCTTGGCCGCCTGAAGGTCGGAGGCGTCGGCGCGCCGCACGGTGATCGCGTTGCCCTCCGGCAGCGTCAGCACGTCCTGGCTGCGCGGGATGCGCGGACCGAGCCGCGTGTCCAGCTCCACCAGCGCGCGGGCACGCGCGAACTCCGTCGGCGTGAACGGCAGATACGGCCGCTCCACCGTGATCACCCCGCCTTCCGGCGCTCGCAGCCGCATCACCGTGTCCTCCAGGACGCCCTCGACGGGGGCCTCCTGCTGGGCCCGGCCGGAGCCGGGGGAGACGGCGGGCAGGGAGCGGATGGTGCACCGACCGAGCAACTGCCGTAGCGCGAGGGGGAGTTCGGCCGTGTCCAGCGCGGTGCGCGCGGCGAGTCCGAGTACCCGGGTCGGGACGTCCACCAGGTCGTGCGTATCGGCCCGCTCGATCCAGGTCCCGTTGCCGCCGGCCTGCGACACGGCCCGGGTGACCTCGCCCGCCTCCACGCCGGCGGGCGCCCGCAGCAGGAACTCGTCGACCGTGCCGTGCGCCAGCGGGTGTGTCTGCAGGCTGAGGATGTCGACGCGCAGCCTCGCCAGCACCGCGCACAGCGCGGCCAGCGAGCCCGGCTCGTCCTTCACCGTCGTCCGCATCCGCCACAGCGCGCTCGCCCTGTCGGCCGCGTCGGTCCCGGACGGCCCGGCCTGCTCCGTCTCGGGGAGCGGCCGGGCGCCGGTATCGGCCGAGGGCGGCGCATGGCCATGGCGGCGTGACCACCATGCGTGGAACGCGGCTGTCGCCACCAGCGCCACCGCCGAGATCACGAGGAGGACGGGACCGTCGGGCCCGTGCCCGACCAGGTTGGCCGTCACGTCCGCCACCGCGACCGCCGTGAACAGGGCGGCGAGTTCCACCAGGTCGCGTCGCCAGTGGTGCACCGGGCGGCCGTTCTTCGCGCGCCTCACATCAGACATGTCTGGAGTCATGCAAGTACTGTGCAGGAACGGTGTTGCGTGATCACGAACGCTTTGTGACTGATCGGTTAAGTATGGATCTGTCCCTTTTGTTGCCTGTTGTACGATATGCATAGGCGGCGGCGACCGCGCTGCCGCGCACCGGGGGATGACGCCGGTGCGCGGCGCGGTGATCGAGGGTAGCCGAAGCGGCGGTCCCGTTACTGGCCCACGCGACCCGGCTGCAGCACCTGGCTGAACAGAACAGTACCGTCCTGCTCCCGCAGACGGACCGTCAACTCACCGCTGTCGCCGTCGATGTCGACCTCCCCGAAGAACTGGTAACCGCCCGCGGGGGAGACGTTCGAGGCGGTCGGCGCCTTCACGAACACTCGCTCCGGGCCGAACGTGCCGTCGAGCGCGCTCGCCGGGAACGCGCCGGCGTTGAGCGGGCCCGAGACGAACTCCCAGAACGGCTCGAAGTCGGTGAAGGCCGCCCGTGAGGGGTGGTAGTGCTGCGCCGAGGTGTGGTGCACGTCGGCCGTCAGCCACAGCGTCCCCGTGATCCTCCGGTGCTTGATGAACCGCAGCAGCTCCGCGATCTGCAGCTCCCGCCCGAGCGGCGCGCCCGGGTCACCCTGTGCCACCGCCTCGAAGTTGGGCTTGTTCTCCATGGGGTCCGGCACGACCAGGCCGAGCGGCATGTCGGCCGCGATCACCTTCCAGACCGCGCGGGATGCGGCCAACTCCCGCTTCAGCCACTCCAGTTGCTCGGCACCTAGGATGCCCTGAGTGTCGACCGTCTGGTTGTCGGGCGAGTTGGGGTCGCGGTAGGTGCGCATGTCCAGCACGAACACGTCCAGCAGGGGGCCGTGCCGCATGACCCGGTACACCCGGCCGTGCTTGTCACCCGGCTGCAGCGTCGAGATCGGGAAGTACTCGCTGAACGCGCGCCGGGCCCGGGCGGCGAGCACGTCGATGCTCTTCTCGGTGTAGCGGGTGTCGGAGGAGGCGATCACCTCGCCCGGGTACCAGTTGTTGCGGACCTCGTGGTCGTCCCACTGGATGATCGAGGGCACCTGGGCGTTGAACCGCCTGAGGTTCTCGTCGAGCAGGTTGTAGCGGAAGTTGCCGCGGTACTCGGCCAGGGTCTCGGCGACCTTGGACTTCTCCTCGGTGGTGATGTTCCGCCAGGTGCTGCCGTCGGGCAGAGCCTGGGTGGCCGAGATGGGGCCGTCGGCGTAGATGTTGTCACCGCTGCACAGGAAGAAGTCCGGGTCCAGCTTCGCCATCGCGTCGTAGATCCGGTAGCCGCCGAGGTCCGGGTTGATGCCCCAGCCCTGCCCGGCCAGGTCGCCCGACCACAGGAACCGCACCCCGCGGCGCCGCTGGAGAGGCGTCGTACGGAAGGTGCCGGTCACCGGCTCGCCGGTGCGGCGCGGGTCGTCCGGGTCGGCCAGCAGCACCCGGTAGTGGATCTGCTCGCCGGCGGGCAGCCCGTGCAGCCGCGTGGTGCCGGTGAAGTCGGTGTCCGGGCCCAGCAGCGGCCCCTGCCATCTGCGCGGGCTGCGGAACGACTCGGTCGCGGCGGTCTCGACGATCATCCGGGCCGGGCGGTCCGAGCGCACCCAGACCAGACCGGAATGGGCGGTCACGTCGCCGGCCTGGACGCCCCATCCCGCCTTCGGGCGTCCCGACAAGGAGAACGCCGGCGCCGCGCCGAGCGCGGTGGGCAGGGTCAGGGCCGCCGAAGCGGCCAGGGAGCCGCGCAGCACGCTGCGGCGGGCGGGGAAGGGAGGGTGTGACATGGGATGCGCCTCCAGGGACGTATTCCGGCCAATGGGCACCGCAACACCTACTGGTGCGCCACGGCGCGCACGGAAACCCCAAGTGAACAACGGACCCCGGCCGCACGGTGAAGGACACCCGTCACGCGCGCGTGGCGTCGCCATCACCCGTACGCCCTTCCCGGACATGTACGGCTGACAGGTGCGCGCAACCCGGCACCAGGCGAACGCCGTCGCCGGCCGCCCTCCCGTGCGCGGACAACGGACGTACCGCCGAACCGGCGGGGACCGCCCGCTCCGGGACCGCCCGGCCGGGTCAGCGGCTGCCGTCCAGGATGACCCGGGCGACCAGGGCGGGGTCGTCGTTCATCGGGACGTGCCCGCAGCCGGGCAGTCGCACCAGCCGGGCCCCGGGGATGATCCGCTTGGCGCGAACGCCCTGACGGTACAGCAGCAGCCGGTCCCTGGTGCCCCACGCCACGGTGACCGGCAGCCCGGGCACGTCCTCGGTGAACTGGACGGACGTGCCCGCCCGGAGGGTCTCGGCGAACCCCTCGGCGTGGGCCAGCGCCAGGGTCTCGGCGACGACGGCCTCGGGTGAACGGCGGCCGGGGCGGGCATAGATGGTGCTCGTCAGGACCGTCCATCCGGCCGCGGTGCGCGACAGCCGCTCCACCACCGGAAGCGGCGTGTTCCGCGCGGCCTGCCGCATCGCGGAAAGGACCGTGAACGCGTACCGGCGCTCGACGGGGGTCCAGAAACCGGCGGGCGCGAGGGCGGTGACGGACCGTACGAGCTTCTCGCGGCCCAGCTCCAGGGCCAGCAGCCCGCCGAGGGAGTTGCCCGCCACGTGCGGACGATCGATCCCCAGCGCCTCGCACAGCGAGCCGAGCGTGGGCACCACGGTCGCCAGGTCGTAGGCGAGCCCCTCCGGCAGGGCCGGGGACGCGCCGAAGCCCGGCAGGTCGACCGCGATCACGTCCCGCTCGGTCGCCAGTATGTCCACGACCGGGTCCCAGGCCTGCCGGTGGTGGCCGATGCCGTGCAGCAACAGGAGCGGTTCGCCCGCGCCCACGCGCGCGTAGGAGACGGTCACGGTCCGTGGGCCGTGCGGGGAGGGGACGCTGAAGGAGACCGTGGCCGGCATGGTGCTGCTCCTCGTCTGGGGGCACGGACGATTTGGTAGACAGCTTGTCAGCAATTGCTACCCGCGGGTAGCCCCCGTGTCGACGCGGTTCGGCCACAGGCGGCCCGCCGGCCATTGTGCTGCGTCAACCGCCTTGTCTCCTGGACATGGTGGGAGCGTGTCGGATGGGATGGAACGGTGACGACCGACACCACGACCGAGGTCTTCGAAGAGCACCGCCCCGTCCTGATGGGAGTGGCCTACCGCATGCTCGGCCGGGTCGCCGACGCCGAGGACGTGGTCCAGGAGGCCTGGCTGCGCTGGTCCCGCGCCGACCGTGAAGCGGTGCGCGAACCGCGCGCCTACCTCGTCCGTGTCACCACCCGGCTGGCCGTCGACCGGCTGCGTCAGGCGCAGGCCCGCAAGGAGGCCTACGTCGGGCCCTGGCTGCCCGAGCCCTACGTCACCGACTTCGGCGACACGGCGCCGGACGCGGCGGACCGGGCCGTGCTCGCCGACTCCGTCTCGCTCGCCGTCCTCGTCGTCCTGGAGTCCCTGTCGCCACTGGAACGCGCGGTGTTCGTACTCAGAGAGGCCTTCGGTTTCCCGTTCGGGGAGATCGCCGCCACCCTCGACCGCAGTGAGGTCGCGGTGCGCCAACTCGCCGCGCGCGCCCGCAAGCACGTCGACGAACGTCGGCCGCGCTACGACGTCGACCCCGCCGAACGCCGCGACCTGACCGAGCGTTTCCTCGCCGCGGCCTTCGAGGGCGACCTCGAGGGGCTGATGGAACTGCTCGCTCCGGACGCGCGGCTGGTCGGCGACAGCGGCGGCCGCGCGAAGGCGCCGCTGCGCGTCCTGCAGACCGCGGACAAGGTCGGCCGGTTCCTCGCCGCCGTGGCCGGGCAGCGCCCGGCGGACACGTCGCTGCGCTTCCTGGAGCTCAACGGCGGTCCCGCCCTGCTGGTCCTGTCCGGCGGCAAGCCCGACGCCGTGTTCCAGGTGGACGTGGCGGATGGGCGCGTCCAGTGCGTCTACGTCGTCCGCAACCCGGACAAGCTGGCCTCCCTGCCGGTGGACCGGCAGTCGGCGAAGTGATCGGGAAGCCCCCGTACGACGACACCACGACGTCCGCGAAGCCTCCGTGGGCCGAAGTCCGTGAACGCAGGCTTCGTCGGCATGTCGTACGCGTCGCCCATCGCGAACGCACTGTGAACGCTTCGTGACAGAACGCACGGGAACCGGGGAGCCGATCGAGGATTGGTCTTGACCAAGGGTGGGGGCCGCCCTATGGTCGCAGAGAAGTGCAACAACCTTTAAAAAACAAGGGCGCTTAAAGCCGCCGGGCCACGGCGATCGCGGAGGACAGGGTGGGGACCACGCAGCTGGAATCGGTGCCGGAGCCCAAGTACTGGCATCTCAAGACCGTGCTCACCGAAGCACTCGACTCCGAGTTCTCGGTGGGCGAGATCCTGCCCAACGAACGGGATCTCGCCGCCAGGTTCGGGGTCGCCCGCGCCACGCTCCGTCAGGCGCTGGAACAGCTCGAGCTGGAAGGCCGCCTGCAGCGCCGCCGCGGGGTCGGCACCACCGTCGCCCCGCCGCGCGTCGGGGTGGCCGTCGGCGCCGAGGGGCACAGCTGGCCGGGGGCGGCCGGCGACGACTGGCAGCCCACGGACTGCACGGACGTGATCCCGCCCGCCGCGGTGGCCGACCTCCTGGAGACCGACCGGGGCGAACAGGTGCACACGGTACGCCGCTCCCGCGTATCGCAGGGCTGGCCCGTGGCCGCCGAACTGCTCTACATCCCGCACTCCTCGGTGCCCGATCTCTCGGCGATCGACGCCCCCTCCGGCCCGGCACGCGCGCGCGCCGTGCTGCGCGAGCTGCAGCACCTGGAGTTGGAGGGCCGGGACCAGGCGGTCGAGCTGGGCTCGGTCAGCGCCGAGGACGCCAAGGAACTCGACCGGCTGCCCGGTGCGCCGGTCCTCGTCGTCACCACCCGCTTCCACTCCGGAGGACGCACCGCGGCCGTCTCGGTCGCGACCTACCGCGCCGACACCTGCCGCCTGACCTTCGGAGGCGGCATCGAGATCCACCACGGCCCGGAGCGCCGCGCCTCCTGACCGCGCCGCCGCACCCGGCAGCCGGCATCGAAGGCCGCACCCGTCGCGCCCCGGACACCCGGGGCGCGACGCCATTGGGACACCTACGAGTTGCGGGCCGGGATTCAGCGCCGCGCCGTGACCGTCCCCTCCACGGCGAACAGCTGCTCCTCCACGTGGTCCAGCGCCAGCCGCAGCGCGCCCGTCGCCACCGCCGCCTCGCCCAGCTGCGACAGGGCCACCCTCGGGGGGCGCAGGCAGTAGCGGGCCAGCTCGTGGCGCAGCGGGTCCAGGACGCCGTCCAGGCCCACCGCCCAGCCGCCGATCACGACCAGTTCGGGGTCGAGCGCCAGGACGAGGGCCGCCACGTCGTGCACCAGCCGCTGTAGGAAGCGGTCCACGGCGGCGCGGGCCCGCTGGTCGCCCTCGCGGGCCAGTGCGAACACATCGGCCACCTGCTGCTCGTCCAGCGGCTGCAGCGGCTCGTCCGTGGTCGACAACAACGTCTCGGGTTTCGCCTCGCGGCCCAGCAGATGCAGCGCGCCGATCTCCCCGGCCGCCCCGCCGTAGCCGCGGTGCAGCCGTCCGCCGATCAGCGAACCGGCGCCGGGGCTCAGCCCGGCCAGGACGAACACCACGTCGTCGGACTCGGTGGCGGCGCCCTTCCAATGCTCCGCGACGGCCGCCGCGTTGGCGTCGTTCTCGACGAGGACAGGGCACTTGAAGGAGCGGCTGAGCCGTTCGCCCAGCTGCAGACCGGTCCACTCGGGCAGGGCCGTGCCCAGACGCACCGTGCCGTCCGCCTCCACGATCCCGGGGGTGGCCACCCCGACCGCGCGCAGCGAACCGCGGGACACGCCCGACCGGCGCAGCAGCTCGGCGACGGTGCTCCGCAGCCGCTCCAGCCGCTCGTCGGCCGGCGCGGACTCGGCGACCTCTTTGGAGAGGCTGCCGAGCTCACGGCCGTCGAGATCGGCGAGGAGCGCGGTCACCCGATGGGCGCCGACGTCCAGCCCCAGCAGATGGCCCGCCTCCGCCCGGAACCGGAACCTGCGCGCGGGCCGCCCCTGCCGCCGGGCCGCGCCCTCCTCGGCCGCCGCCTCCACCACGAGTCCGGCCTCGATCAGCCCCTCGACGACTCCCTCGACGGTCGGCCGGGACAGTCCGGTCACCCGGGTGATCTCGGTGAGCGTCGCACAGTCCGTCGCGCGCAGCGCGTGCAGCACCACGGCGGAGTTGATCCGTCGCAGCAGAGAGGGGTCCCCGCCGGTCAGCCCCACCGTCGTCCTCCCAGGTCGTGCGCGTGTTGGCCGGATCGTACTCGGCACCGCGCCCACCCGCGAGGGCCGGGCGCCGTCCGTGATCGGGAACGGCCACCGACCCTGTTGCTCCGGACCTCTGACGCCACGCCAATTGTCAGTGGCGACTGGTCTACTGGACGCATGACCATCGACCATCACCTGGCCGTGATCGACCGGCTGTGTCTGCGCGAGTTCCCCGCGCGACCCGGCCGGTCGGACGTGGGCTTCGGGGGGCCCGGGTTCCACATCGCCGAGTTAACGGTGAGCGTCGGCCTCGGCACGGGTGACGGCGCGGCACGCGAGCGCACAGCGGAGGACTTCGACGCGTGGCGGGAAGCGATCGCCCAGCGGCTGAACGACCGATGGGGGCAAGGACAGCGCTGGGGGATGCTGACCCTCGGCGTGCGCAGGGCGCGCGGCGAGGAGATACCGCAGCCCTGGGCGCTGCTGGGCGACCTCGTGCACGAGGTGCATGTGTGGCAGGCGGACGGCACCGGCCGGTGGGTCGCCCTGGGAGTGGCCGAGCGTGACGAGACCGACGAGATACGGCTCCTCACGGTGGTCACGGCCATAGACCCGCCCTGACCGACCTAGGGCCTCTCGTCTGGGTCATGCCGACCTGATCCAGACGAAAGACCCTGGTCCCGCGCGGCGTGCCTCAGCCGTGCGAACTCCTCCGCCATCGTCGCCGCCGTCCAATGCGCGTTGAGCCCGCTGGGATTGGGCAGCACCCAGAGACGGCTGGAGCCGATCGTCCGCTCCTGCGGGCCGACACGGGCCATGCGGTCGTCGAAGGCCGCCCGGTACGCGGTCACCCCGACCACGGCCAGGAACTTCGGCCGCAGCCGCTCCACCTTGGCGCGGAGGATCCGTCCGCCCTCGCGGTACTCCTCGGCGGTCAGCTCGTCGGCCCGCGCCGTCGCCCGCGCCACCACGTTCGTGATCCCGAGTCCGTACGACAGCAACTCGGCCTGCTCGGACGGCTGGAACAGCCGCGGGGTGAAGCCCGACAGATGCAGCACGGGCCAGAAGCGGTTGCCGGGGCGGGCGAAGTGATGGCCGGTCGCCGCCGTCATCAACCCCGGGTTGATACCGCAGAAGAGGACGTCGAGGCCGTCCGCGACCACGTCCGGTACCAGACGGTCGCGGGCGGCCTCCAGGTCCGCCGGGGTGAACCGGGTCAGAGGATCGCCCCCGGGGTGTAGCCGGCGGCCTCCGGGTGCTGCTTCACGATCTCCTCGACGCGGGCGACGATCGAGGCGACCTGGTCGGCCGCGGCGCCCGTGAAGGACAGCTTGTCCGCCATCAGCGCGTCGAGCTCGGCGCGGTCCAGCGGGATGCGCTCGTCGGCGGCCAGGCGGTCGAGCAGCTCGTTGCGCTCGGCACCCTGCTCACGCATCGCCAGGGCGCAGGCGACGGCGTTCTCCTTGATCGCCTCGTGCGCGACCTCGCGGCCCACGCCCGCGCGAACCGAGGCCATCAGCACCTTGGTGGTGGCGAGGAACGGCAGGTAGCGGTCCAGCTCCCGCGCGACGACCGCGGGGAAGGCGCCGAACTCGTCGAGCACCGTCAGGAAGGTCTCCAGCAGCCCGTCCAGTGCGAAGAACGCGTCCGGCAGCGCGACCCGGCGCACCACCGAGCAGGACACGTCGCCCTCGTTCCACTGGTCGCCCGCCAGCTCGCCGGTCATCGAGGCGTAGCCGCGCAGGATCACCATCAGGCCGTTGACACGCTCGCAGGAGCGGGTGTTCATCTTGTGCGGCATCGCGGAGGAGCCGACCTGCCCCGGCTTGAAGCCCTCGGTCACCAGCTCGTGGCCGGCCATCAGCCGGATCGTCTTCGCCAGCGACGACGGCGCGGCCGCGAGCTGCACCAGCGCGGTGACGACCTCGTAGTCGAGGGAGCGCGGATAGACCTGGCCGACGGAGGTGAAGGCCTGGGAGAAGCCGAGGTGCTCGGCGATCCGGTGCTCCAGCTCGGCGAGCTTGCCCGCGTCCCCGCCCAGCAGGTCCAGCATGTCCTGTGCCGTACCGACGGGGCCCTTGATGCCGCGCAGCGGGTAGCGGCCGAGCAGCTCCTCGACGCGGCCGTACGCGACGAGCAGCTCGTCGGCGGCCGTGGCGAAACGCTTGCCGAGGGTGGTGGCCTGCGCGGCCACGTTGTGCGAGCGGCCGGCCATGACCAGCTCGCCGTACTCGCCCGCCAGCTTGGCGAGGCGCGCAAGGACGGCCACCGTGCGGTCGCGCATCAGCTCCAGGGAGAGCCGGATCTGCAGCTGCTCGACGTTCTCGGTCAGGTCGCGGGAGGTCATGCCCTTGTGCACCTGCTCGTGCCCGGCGAGCGCGTTGAACTCCTCGATCCGCGCCTTCACGTCGTGCCGGGTGACCTTCTCGCGCTCCGCGATCGAGGCGAGGTCGACCTGGTCGAGCACGCTCTTGTAGTCGGCGATCGCCTCGTCCGGCACCTCGATCCCGAGGTCCTTCTGGGCCCGCAGCACGGCGAGCCAGAGCTGCCGCTCCAGCCTCACCTTCTGCTCGGGGGACCAGAGAGTGGCCAGCTCGACGGAGGCGTAGCGTCCGGCGAGGACGTTCGGGATACGGGGCTTTGCGGGCGCAGCAGTCACGTGTACGGATTCTACTGGCGATTCCTGCAGGCCAGATCCACGGGCCGGTTCGGCGGAACCTACGAGACGGCCGTCACGGAAGGGCTACCCCTTCTTGTCCGCGACCTCGGCCAGGATGTCCGCGTGGCACAGCTCGGGCGCGCACCAGCACGCGAGGGTCTTGCCGCGCAGCTCGGGGACCTGGGCCAGCAGGTCGGGACGGCCCATGAGGTAGTCCCGGTACTTGGCCATCACCTCCTCCCGCGTCCCGTCGTGCTTCTTCTTGGGCGTGTCGATCTGGAAGGGGTTGTACAGCGGGTGCTGGGTGAGGTCCCAGCCGCCCCTGGTGAGGTGGCGGCCGACGTAGACGACGTTCCTCGGCGCGTGTTCCAGCCGGGGGCCGTACTCCTGAAGGCGGCCCTTGAGGTTGATCACCTTGGTGGTCACGTGTGACTCCCTCCGGTGTGGTCCGTACCCCTACCCGACCGGGCCCTCGTACGGCAGCAGTTCCGGACGCTTGGCCGGGCGACCGTCGCCCGAGGAGCGGCCGGTCAGCCGCCGCCCTATCCACGGCAGTAGATGCTGCCGGGTGAAGCGGACGTCCGCGGTCCGGCGGGCGGCCCAGCTCGGCGGCGCGGTCGGGGGCGGCGGTGTGCGCCACTCCGTATCCTCCGCCTCGTACCCGAGCGTCTGCCACACGGCTTCCGCCACCCGGCGGTGCCCCTCGGTCGTCAGATGCAACCGGTCCACGTCCCACAGGCGCGGGTCGGCGAGCGACGGTGCGCCGTACAGGTCGACGACGAGCGCGCCGTGCCGCGCGGCGAGGTCGTCGACACAGGCGAACAGTTCCTCCATACGGGGCCGGAAGCGCTCGAGGACCGGGCCCTGCCGGCCGGGGCTGCGCATCAGGACGAGCTGTTTGCACGACGGGGCGAGCCGCTCCACGGCTTCCGTCAGCAGCGCCCGTACGCGCCCCATGTCGCACTTGGGCCGCAGCGTGTCGTTGAGCCCGCCGACCAGGGTGATCACGTCGGCCCCCATCGCCGCGGCGAGGTCCACCTGCTCGTCGACGATCTGAGCGATCAGCTTGCCGCGCACGGCGAGGTTGGCATACCGGAATCCGGGGGTCCGTGCGGCCATCCGGCCCGCGAGGACATCGGCCCAGCCGCGGTAGGTGCCGTCGGGCAACAGGTCGGACATACCCTCGGTGAAGGAGTCGCCGACGGCGACCAGGCTGGTGTAGGTGGGGTTCGTCTGCATGGCGCCGTAGATGCTATCCCGGCCGTCCCCACTCCATACCCACCGGTCGGTCAGGCGGCGCCGGGCCGCTCGTCGCATGCCCGCCCGCCGCCCCGGCGCAGGGCGGCGGCGAAGCCTTTGCAGGGACCCGGAGCCGCCCGGGATGGCTCCCGGGCGGTCGCGACGGACGCCGCGGCGATCAGGCCGGCCGACGGAATTCCCGGGCGTCAGGCCGGCTGGCCGAACAGCTGGCGCAGCACGTCCTCCATCGTCATCAGGCCCGCGAGGCGGCCGTCCGTGCCCAGGACCGCGGCCAGGTGGGTGCGGCTGCGGCGCATGGCCGTGAGGACGTCGTCCAGCGGGGTGGTCTCGCGCACCCGGGCGATGGGCCGCATGTCCCGCAGCCGGAACGGCACATCCCGCGGTGAGGCGTCCAGGGCGTCCTTGACGTGGAGATAGCCGACGATGCGCCGACCCTCGTCCACCACCGGGAAGCGCGAGAAGCCTGACTGGGCCGACAGCTGCTCCAACTGCTCCGGAGTGACGCCCACGTGCGCGTAGACGACGTGCTCCAGCGGCACCACCACGTCCCGTACGGGCCGTCGGCCGAGGACCAGCGCGTCGTGCAGCCGCTCCTGCGCACGGTCGTCGATGAGCCCCGCCGCGCTGGAGTCCTTGACGAGCCGCACCAGTTCGTCGTCCGAGAACGTGGCCGCGACCTCGTCCCGTGTCTGCACCCGCAGCAGTCGGAGCAGCGCGTTCGCGAACGCGTTCACCGCGAAGATGACCGGGCGCAGCGCCCGGGACATGGCCACCAGCGGCGGGCCGAGCAGCAGGGCCAGCCGCACCGGCTCCGCGAGCGCGACGTTCTTCGGCACCATCTCGCCGAGCAGCATGTGCAGATACGTGGCCAGCGCCAGCGCGATCACGAACGACACGGCACGCCCCGCGCCCTGGGGCACACCCACCGCGTGGAACACCGGCTCCAGCAGATGCTCGATCGCCGGCTCGGCGACCACACCGAGGACCAGGGTGCACAGGGTGATGCCGAGCTGAGCCGCGGCGAGCAGCGCCGACACGTGCTCCAGCCCCCACAGCACGCTGCGCGCCCGCCGCTCGCCCGCCTCGGCGCGCGGCTCGACCTGGCTGCGCCGCACGGAGATCAACGCGAACTCGGCGCCCACGAAGAACGCGTTCGCGACCAGCGTCAACAGACCGATCAGCAACTGGACGACGGTCACCGTTCCCCCTCCTCAAGGGTGCGCGGCGCGTGCATCAGCACGCGCGCGGCCCTGCGTCCCGATGCGTCCACCACGTCCAGCCGCCAGCCGGCCACCTCGACGCGGTCACCCCTGACCGGTATGCGACCCAGTTCCGTCGCGACGAGTCCGGCCAGCGTCTCGTACGGTCCCTCCGGCACCCGGAGCCCCACGCGCGCGAGCTGGTCGACGCGGGCCGAGCCGTCGGCCGAGTACAGCGCCCGGCCGACGGCGTCGATCCCGGCCGACGCCAGGTCGGGCGTCTCGTGCGGATCGTGCTCGTCGCGCACCTCGCCGACGACCTCCTCGACGATGTCCTCCAGCGTGGCGACCCCGGCGGTGCCGCCGTACTCGTCGATGACGACGGCGATGGTGTTCTTGCCGGAGAGCCGGTCCAGCAGCCGGTCGACGGTGAGGGATTCGGGAACGAACAGCGGTTCGCGTATCAGCTGTGCGACGGACCGCAGCGGCCGCTCCTCGGCGGGCACGGTGAGGATGTCCTTGATATGGGCGGTGCCGATGACCGAGTCGAGGCTGCCGCGGTAGACGGGGAACCGTGACAGGCCCGTCGCGCGCGTCGCGTTCGCCACGTCCTCGCAGGTCGCCTGGGCCTCCAGGGCGACGACCTGGACGCGCGGGGTCATCACGTTCTCCGCGGTCAGGTCGGCGAGGTTCAGGGTGCGGACGAACAGCTCGGCGGTGTCCGCCTCCAGAGCGCCCTGTCTCGCGGAGTGCTGGGCGAGCGCCACCAGTTCCTGGGGGCCCCGAGCGGAGGCCAGCTCCTCGGCCGGCTCGAGGCCGAAGCGGCGCACCACGCGGTTGGCCGTGTTGTTCAGATGCGTGATGAAGGGGCGGAACGCGCGGCTGAACCAGCGCTGCGTCCCGCCCACCCGCTTGGCCACGGCCAGCGGCGAGGAGATCGCCCAGTTCTTCGGCACCAGCTCGCCGACCACCATCAGGAACACCGTCGACAGGGCCGTGCCGATGACCAGGGCCACGGACGGGGCCGCCGAGCGGGGCACGCCCAGTGCCTCGAGGGGGCCCGCGATCAGCTTGGCGATCGACGGCTCGGAGAGCATGCCGACCACCAGGTTGGTGACCGTGATCCCGAGCTGCGCGCCGGAGAGCTGGAACGTCAGGTTCCGTACGGCCTTGAGAGCGCCCGCCGCGCCGCGCTCACCGCGCCGCGCGGCATGCTCCAGCTCGCTGCGCTCGACCGTGGTGAGGGAGAACTCCGCCGCGACGAAGACACCGCAGGCCACCGAGAGCAGAACCGCCACCAGCAGGAGGAGCACTTCGGTCATCGGGTCACCTCCGTCCCAGGATCGGCCAGGGGCGCGAGGACCGCGCGATCTCGGGTACTGGGAGGCTCGCCCATGGACGGACGCTCACACCTTTCATGGTGGGACGGGTTGACCCCGACAGGGGGGAAGCTTGGCTCCTCCATGGTAAAGGATCGGCAAAGTAGCTCTTGTGGGTCAGTCGGTGAGCGGCTTGACCCACCTCCGCCAGTGCTCCTCCGGCGCGTACCCGGCCGCCCGCCACGCATGGTGCGCGGTCTCGTTGCGCTGCAGCACCATCGCGTCCCCGCGGCGCCCTCCGAGCCGCACGAACCGCTCCTCCGCCGCGGACAGCAGCGCCGCACCGATGCCCCGCCGCCGTCGCTCCGGATGCACCGCGAGCCGGTACAGATGGCAGCGCCAGCCGTCGAAGCCCGCGATCACCGTGCCGACCAGCCGGCCGTCCTGCTCCGCGAGGATCAGGGCCTCCGGGTCGCGGTCGACGAGCCGCTGCACTCCGTCCCGGTCGTCGCTGATGCTCGTGCCCTCCGCGGCCACCTTCCAGAAGGCCAGCACGGTGTCCAGGTCCTCGGGCCCGGCGGCCCGTATCCGCAGATCACTCATACGGTGATCCGATCACGCCACCGACAAGCAGACCTTCGAATTTCGGCATGCGGACGGAAGGGGACATGGGAGGGAAGGGGACATGGGGGGGAAGGGGACATGGGGGGGAAGGGAACATGGGGGGGAAGGGAACAGGGGACGGAAGGCGCGGGCGGCCCCCGGACGGCTACACGCCGCGCAGCGCCTCGATGACCGGAGCGAACGCCTCCATCGACGGCTCCAGGACGGTCAGGTACGTGAAGCCGTACCGCTCGCGCTGCGCCCGCACCTGCCGGGCGATCTGCTCCAGCGTGCCGATCAGGAAGATGGGCAGTTCCAGGGCCTGTTCCGGCGTCAGGTTCGGCAGGTGCTCCAGCAGGGGGCGCACGGCGGCCTCGCGGTCCTCGGTGACGACGACCCTCTGGATGAGCACGTTCAGCTCGGCGGGCTCGTCGCGGCCCGCCGCGAGCTTGCGGTACAGGCCCACGCGCTCGTCGAGCTGCTCGGCCGTGATCGGCTCCAGCTGTCCCGTCGTGCTCCCCGGCACCGAGCGCGCCCCCGTGAAGGCGGCAATGTCGGCGTGCTCGGCGGTGAGCTTCAGCATCCGGTCGCCGTTGGCGCCGACCAGCAGCGGCACCCGCGGTCGCTGTACGGGGCGCGGCCGGTGGTCCTGCGAGCCCAGCAGCCGGTCCAACTCCTCCACCGTGCGCCGCAGATGGTCCACGCGCTCACGCGGCGAGCCGTACGGCAGCCCCGCCTGCTCGTGCTCCGCCCGGACGTAGCCGGTGCCGAGCCCCAGCTCCAGCCGGCCACCGGTCAGCGCGTCCGTCGTCGCCACCTCGCGGGCCAGCAGCACCGGGTTCCAGAAGCCGGCGTTGAGCACGAACGTCCCCACCCGGGGACGCTCGGTCGCCTCCGCCGCCGCGACCAGCGCCGGGAACGGAGCCGGCCAGCCGAGGTGGTCCGGGACGAGGATGACGTCGTAGCCGATCTCTTCCGCCCGCCGGCACTTGGCGCGCCACTCCGCGGCCGGTGCGGGTTCGAGCATGTTGACGCCGAAGCGGAACGGACGTGGCATGAACTCTCCTCGTCTCGAAGCGACTTGAGTACCCCACGCGATTCCATCACTCGTGCGCGATCGCCGCCAGCACATTCATGCGCGACGCACGCAACGCCGGCAGCAGCGCCGCCACCACCCCCACGACCGCCGACCCCACCATGACGGCGGCGATGGTGCCCCACGGGATCGCCAGCGCCTTCATGCCCTGCAACGCCAGTACCCGCTGTGTGCACAGACCCCACACGATCCCCAGTGCCAGCCCGAGGACGGCGCCGAACACCGCGATCACCACCGACTCCAGCCGGATCATGCGCCGCAACTGCCCCCGGGCCAGTCCGATCGCGCGCAGCAGGCCGATCTCCCGCGTGCGCTCGACGACGGACAGGGCCAGGGTGTTGACGACCCCGAGCACCGCGATGACGATCGCGAGGCCCAGCAACGCGTAGACCAGGTAGAGCAGCACCGCGATCTGGTTGTGCACCAGCTTCTTGTAGTCGGCCTGGTCGCGGGCCTGGACCTGTGGGTAGGGGGCGAGGGTCTTCTCCAGCCGGTCGCGCAACCGGTCCTTTGAGGTGCCGGGTGCCGCGTTCACGAAGAGCGCCGTGTCCTGCCCCTGCGGTACGTACCTCTGGAGCGTCCCCATGCCGAAGAACAGCCCGCCCCGCGTACTGAAGTTGTTCGAACCGGCCTGGTCGGTGAGCGCGCCGACCCTCAGATCGGTGCGGCGTTCGCCCGGGAACCGCACAGGGATCGTGGACCCCAGGCGGACGCCGTGGTCCCTGGCGAACGCCACGTCCATGGCGAGGGCGCCGTCCCCGAGCGCGGTGGCCGTGCCGCCCCGGACGTAGGTGAGGTGGGCGACCTCGTCGAGCCGCCGGTCGAAGGCCGTGGCCGTGGTCGTGATCCGCTCGCCGTCCGGCAGCACGATCGCCACGGGCGTGTACCGCTGCCGGACGACGAGCCCGGCACCCTCCGTGGCACGGACCCGGTCGGTGATCTCCTGGGGGAAGGGCTCGGGTGTTCCCGATCTGCTCTGCACCACGAAGTCCGCGCCCAGCGTCTTGTCGATCTGCTGGTCGAACGACCTGGACATGGACGTGCTCGCCACCGACATCCCGGCCACCAGCGCGAGCCCGACCATCAGGGCGGAGGCGGTGGCCCCGGTGCGGCGCGGATTGCGCAGGGCGTTGCGCTGGCTCATCCGGCCGATCGAGCCGAACAGGGCGGGGAAGGCCGCCCCCAGCACCCGGATCAGCGGACGCACCAGCAGCGGGCCCGCGATCACGGTCGCGACGAGTGTGAGCACCACACCGATGCCGAGCAGCGCGGTGGCGGGCGCGGTCCTCGTCGCCCGGGCGCAGCCCGCCAGCGCGGCCACGCCGAGTGCGCCGACGATCGCCCCCGCCACCGCGCGCAGCGTCAACGGCCGGCCGACACCGGCGACCTCGGCGTCCGCGAGGGCCGCCATGGGGGAGACGCGGGCCGCGCGCCGGGCCGGGAGGTAGGCGGCGACGAAGGTGACGCCGACCCCGACCGCGTAGGCGGCGACGGGAGTGACCCAGCCGATCACCATCTCGGTGGACCTGATGTTCATGCCGAACACGCTCATCAGCCGGATCAGCCCGGCCGCGAGCCCGATCCCCGCGGCCAGCCCCAGCGTCGAGCCGACCAGGCCGAGCAGTAGCGCCTCGGTCAGCACGGACCGGCGCACCTGCCGCCGCTCGGCGCCCAGGGCGCGCAGCAGCCCCAGCTCGCGGGTGCGCTGGGCGATCAGCATCGAGAACGTGTTGACGATGAGGAACACGCCCACCAGCACGGCGATCCCGGCGAAGCCCACCATCACGTACTTGATCACGTCGAGGAACGCGCCGAGCCGGTCGGTGTCGGACTTGGCCTGTTCGGCCGCGGTCCTCAGGTCGTAGGAGGTCGTGCCGATCGTCGCGGCGATCCGCTGCCTGAGCCGTGCGTCACCCACGCCCGGTGCCGCGTCGACGGAGATGCTCGTGGCCACGTCCGGGCGGCCCAGCAGCCTGGTCTGCGCGGTCGGGGTGTCCAGGAAGACCAGGGCGGCGCCAGGGTTGGTGGTGGTGAAGGTGGCGATCCCGGTCACGCGCACCTTGAACGACCCGGGACGGGCGACCACCGTCAGCGTGTCGCCGATCCGCACGTGCTTGTGCCGGGCGGTGTCCGCGTCCAGCAGCGCCTCGCCGGGACCCTGCGGGGCGTGCCCGGACGTGAGCCGAACGGGACTGTGCTTCGTGACGGACCAGTTCCTGGCGATGGTGGGCGCGCCGGTGGTGGGACCCACCGGATCGTTCCTGCGGTCGACGACCGTGATGTTCTGAACGGCGACGTCGGCCTGCGCGGCGGCGACGCCGTCCACCCGGGCCACCCGGGCGGCCAGCGAGGCCGGAAGGGTCGGCGTCGCCCCGGACGGGATCCGGGACGGCAGGTCCTGTCGCGGGCTCACGGTGACATCGGCCGCCGTGGAGGCGAACAGCCGGTCGAATGTCCGGGAGACCGTGTCCGAGAAGATCAGGCTGCCCGCGACGAACGCCACCGACAGGAGCACGGCCAGCGCGGAGAGCGCGAGCCGTCCCTTGTGCGCGAGGAAGCTGCGCAGCGTCGCCTTCAGCATGGTCGCACCAGTCCGACGTCCTCAGTTCTCGCGGCCGGACGCGCCGTCGAAGACCGCCCGGACCGTGTCGAACCGCTTCATGCGCTCCAGCACGGCCTCGGCCGTGGGCCGCTCCATCTCGTCCACGATCCGCCCGTCCGCCAGGAACAGCACCAGATCGGAGTGGGCCGCCGCGCCCGGATCGTGGGTGACCATGACGACGGTCTGTCCCAGTTCGTCCACGGCCCTGCGCAGGAACCCCAGCACCTCGAGCCCCGCCCGGGAGTCCAGGTTGCCCGTCGGCTCGTCCGCGAAGATCAGCTCGGGGCGGGAGGCGAGCGCCCGGGCGCAGGCGACGCGCTGCTGCTGCCCGCCGGACAACTGGGAGGGACGGTGCCCGAGCCGGTCCCGCAGCCCCAGCGTGTCGATCACCTGGTCGAGCCACTCCGGGTCGGGTTTCCTGCCCGCGATGTCCATGGGCAGCGTGATGTTCTCGGCCGCGTTCAGCGTCGGGATCAGATTGAACGACTGGAACATAAAGCCGATCCGGTCCCGGCGCAGGCGCGTCAGCTCGCGGTCCTTCAGGCCCGTGATCTCGGTGTCGCCGAGCCACACCTGGCCCGCCGACACGGTGTCGAGGCCCGCCAGACAGTGCATCAGCGTGGACTTCCCGGAGCCGGAAGGGCCCATCACCGCGGTGAAGCGGCCGCGCGCGATGTCCACGTCGACCGAGTCCAGGGCGAGCACCGCCGTCTCACCCGAGCCGTACGCCTTCGTCAGGCCCCGGGCACGGGCGGCGATCCCGTCCGCCTCCGCGCGCCCCGGGGCGTGCTCCGCTGCAGCAGTGGACAAGAGGGCCTCCTTCGTCGTGGACGTCCCGACGCTTTGGTCTTCCCCGTCCCGGCCGAGCGTAATGTGATGCACCGCACACCGGGTATCCCCCCAGGCCGGGCCGGTCTCCCGATCGCCCTCTTGGCGGTGCCGGCAACCCGGCGCTGGCGTCGAGGTGTTTTGTTTCCGGGGCCGGGTCTCTGTCGGTGGCTCCTGTCAGGGTCCGCGCCGTGACGTCAACCGATCATCTGCTCGCAGTCCTGTGTCACGACGAGGGCGGGCACCGACCTGTGGTGTTGCGCGACTGCGAAACGCGGTGGCGAGGACCGAACCGGGCCATGTGGCGGTCACTGAGTCGGGCGAAGAGTACGGGTCGCTCTTCGGGGCGTTCGTGCCCACTGACAACCCGGCCTGGCGATGATCGATGACTGGGCTGGCGATGTCAGTCACCGTCTCCTGGCGGTCTCGGGCTGATGACTGTCCGCCCGACCACGCGGCTGAGGTCTGGGTGCGGTATTCCTCGCCGGGGCGGACGGTCCGGAGGCGAGCGATGAAGGCCCAGGCGCCATTCGGGCCGCGGACTCGGCTGACGATGGAGCTGCTCCAGCTGCTGCTGCACGTTCCGGCACCGGAGGCTCCAACACGCTGTTCGCGTCCGCGGTCGCCTACGCCCGTCTCGTCGCCGGCGACGTCAAGGTCGTCACCTCACCGGAACAGGTGCGGATCTGGCCCGGCTGGTCAAGAGCGGGGACGCCTCCGTGCACGACATCGCGCAGGAGCTGCGCCAGTGGAGCCTGTGACGGCTACTCTGGGAGGCCCGGCCGCCAGGCGGTGCCCAGCACGCAGTACGAGGTGGGCAGGGGCGGTCCCTTCTCCGGCATGAGCAGCCGCCGGTATGGGCCCAGTTCGAAACCGGCGGCGCGCAGGGCCGCCACCGGGTCCCGGGAGAGGTGGCAGCCGCCGCTGAGCGGGGGCCACACCGTGCGGTCCAGGGCGCGCTGGGCGTACCGCATCACGGGCCCGCCGCCCGCGCCGTGCTCGTAGAAGCGCAGGGTGCCGCCGGGCCGCAGCACCCTGCGCACCTCGCCGAGGGCCCGGGACACGTCCCGCACGCTGCACAGCACCAACGAAAGGACCGCCGCGTCGAAGGCCTCGCTCTTGACCGGCAGCGCCTCCGCCGCGCCCGGCACCACGTCCACCGGGACGTCGGCACGCAGGGCGGCCTCGACCGCCTTGTGCCGCAGCAGCCGCTCCGGTTCGATCGCGACGACCTCGGAGACGGTGCTCGGGTAGTGGGCGAAGTTCAGGCCGTTGCCGGCGCCGATCTCGATGACCCGGCCGGAGAGCCCGGCGAGCAACCGGTCCCGTACGGCGCCCAGTCCGAGGCGCGTCTCGGCGGCGACGCTGAGCCGGGCGTAGGAGCGGGCGAAGATCGGATGGTGCACGGAGTCCCGCGGCACCGCGCGGGAGCGGACGGACCGCAGCGGCATGGAGCACCTCCCGGACAGGACGGGCGTAACCGCATTCTGCCCCGCGCACGTCCCAGGCATCCGCGCCGCGCGGACCCTCGTGCATCCCGGCCGGTCACCGACCGACGCCGACGCGAGCGTCTCCTCGCTCGGCCCAGGAGACGGCCCGCCGGCCTCTACGGCGCGAATCTCGACGCGAAGCTCTCGGCGTCCCACGTCCCGCCCAGTCGGGGCGCCAGCCAGTCGGCGGCCTCGGCCCGGAATGCGGCAGGTGCGCGGGACCCGGCCCCCGCGGGCAGCGCGCCGAGCAGCGGGGTTTCGGTCACCGTCGGAAGGTCCGCCAGGTTGCAGCGGGAGGCGAGGTCAGGGGACTTCGGCCAGCTGCCGATGACCACGCCCGCCGGCTCCAGCTGCCGGCGGCGGAGTTCACGTACCGTCAGCTCCGTCGAGTTCAGCGTGCCGAGGCCCGCCGACGCCACCACCAGCACCGGCGCGTCCAGCAACCGTGCCGCGTCCGCCAGGGTGCCGCCCTCGTCGTCGAACCGCACGAGCAGCCCGCCGGCCCCCTCCACGAGGACCAGGTCGTGCTCGACGGCCAGTTTCGCGGCGGCCTCCGCCACCTCGTGCGGCCGCACGGGCGCCGTCCCTGCCCGCCGGGCGGCCGTCGCGGGCGCCAACGGCTCGGGGTAGCGGGCGAGTTCACGCGTCCTCACGGCCCCCGCGAGCCGGACCACCTCGTCGGCGTCCCCGCGCTCGTCCGGCCCTACCCCCGTCTGCGCGGGCTTGAGCACCGCCACGGACCGCCCGGCGGCGACGGCCACCGCGGCGACGGCGGCCGTCGTGACCGTCTTGCCGATCTCCGTGCCGATCCCTGTGATCACCAGTACCGTCATGTCACCCTTCCCGTGCCGCCGCGCACACCGCGCGCGCGATCCGTGCCACGTCCGCATCCCCGGTCACATACGGCGGCATCGTGTAGACGAGGTCCCGGAACGGCCGCAGCCACACTCCCTCGCGCACCGCGGCCCGGGTCGCCGCCGCCATGTCCACCTCGTGGCCGAGCTGCACGACGCCGATGGCGCCGAGCACCCGCACATCCCGCACCCCCGGCAGGTCCCCCGCCTCGGCGAGTCCCTCCCTGAGGCCCGTCTCGATCCGCTTGACCTCCGAACGCCAGTCCTGGCCGAGCAGCAGGTCCACCGAGGCGCACGCCACGGCGGCCGCGAGCGGGTTGCCCATGAACGTGGGCCCGTGCGCGAGCACCGGCACCTCGCCCCGCGAGATCCCCTCGGCCACCCGAGGCGTGCACAGCGTCGCGGCCATCGTCAGGTAACCGCCGGTCAGCGCCTTGCCCACGCACATCACGTCCGGTGTCACCGCCGCGTGCTCCGCCGCGAACAGCGCGCCCGTACGCCCGAACCCGGTGGCGATCTCGTCGAACACCAGCAGCACGTCGTGCGCGTCGCACGCCTCCCGCAGCACCCGCAGGTACGCGGGGGAGTGGAACCGCATCCCGCCCGCTCCCTGCACCACCGGCTCCACGATCACCGCGGCCAGCTCGTCCGCGTGCCGTTCCACCAGGGCGCGCAGACGCTCCGCGTACCCCTCCTCGTACTCCACCGGCGGCGCGTCGGCGAACACCTGGCGGGGCAGCACGCCCTGCCACAGCTGGTGCATCCCGCCCTCGGGGTCGCACACGGACATCGGCTGCCAGGTGTCGCCGTGGTAGCCGCCGCGCCAGGTCATCAGGCGCCGCTTGCCGGGGCGGCCGAGCGAGCGCCAGTACTGCAGGCACATCTTGACCGCGACCTCGACCGACACCGACCCGGAGTCCGCGAGGAACACATGCTCCAGACCCTCGGGCGCGATGTCGACCAGGAGCTTCGCCAGCCGGACGGCGGGCTCGTGGGTGAGCCCGCCGAACATCACATGGCTCATCCGCGCCAGCTGCTCGCGCGCGGCCTCGTTGAGGACCGGGTGGTTGTAGCCGTGGATCGCCGACCACCAGGACGACATCCCGTCGACCAGCTCTCCCGAGCCGTCCGCGAGCCGCAGCCGCACCCCGCTCGCCGACTCCACGACGAGCGGCTCCTGCCGTCCCGGCATGGGACCGTACGGATGCCAGACGTGCTGCCGGTCCAGCGCCAGCAGCACGTCCACGGGCAGGTCAGGCATTGGGCGCGAGGTCCGTTCCGGCACCGCGACGGCGTACGGCGACCAGGTCCGTACGGGGCTCGTCGACGGACGGCACCGCGGCGGAACCGCACACACCGCCACCCTCGTGGGACCCGCACCCGGCGCCCTCGTGGGACCCGCACCCGGCGCCCTCGTGCGAGCCGCATCCGCCCGTCGCGGCCCGGTGCCCGGGCAGGGTCACCTGGTCCGTGCCCTCCACCTCGAACCCGGCGTCCGCGATCATCTCCAGGTCCGCCTTGCCCGCCTGGCCCTCACTGGTGAGGTAGTCGCCCAGGAAGATGGAGTTGGCCAGATGCAGGGCGAGCGGCTGCAGCGTACGGAGGTGGACCTCGCGGCCGCCCGCGATGCGCACCTCGACGTCCGGGCACACGAAGCGGACCATCGCCAGGATCCGCAGACACCGCTGCGGCGTCAGGTTCCACTCCTTCGCGAGCGGGGTGCCCTCGAACGGGATCAGGAAGTTCACCGGAACGGAGTCCGGGTCCAGCGCACGCAGCGCGAAGACCACGTCGACCAGGTCCTCGTCGCTCTCGCCCATGCCCGCGATGAGACCGGAACAGGCCGACAGGCCGGCGGCGTGCGCCTTTTGCACCGTGTCCACCCGGTCGGCGTAGGTGTGCGTGGTGGTGATGTCCCCGTACGTCCCCTCGGAGGTGTTCAGGTTGTGGTTGTAGGCGTCGGCGCCTGCCGCGCGCAGCCGTTCCGCCTGGCCGTCGGAGAGCAGGCCGAGGCAGGCGCACACCTCGACGCCCTCGTTCTGCTCCTTGATCGTCTTGATGGTGTCGGAGACCCGCTCCACGTCCCGGTCGGTGGGTCCGCGACCGCTGGCGACGAGGCACACCCGCTTCGCGCCGCCCGCCACACCGGCCGCCGCGGCCTGGGAGGCCTCGTCCGGCTTCAGCCAGGTGTACTTGAGGATGTCCGCCTTCGAGCCGAGCCGCTGGGAGCAGTAGGAGCAGTCCTCGGGGCACAGGCCGGACTTGAGGTTGACGAGATAGTTGAGTTTCACCCGTCGGCCGAACCAGTGGCGGCGCACCTTGCCGGCCGCGGCCACCACATCGAGCACGTCGTCGTCGGAAGTGGCGAGAACGGCGAGAGCCTCCTCGCGGGTCGGCGGCTCGCGCCGCAACCCCTTGTCCACCAGCGTGTTCAGCAGGTCCATGAGAGCCGATCCTGTCCTACAGGACCGCCCCGGGCCAAGGAGAGTTTGCACAACAGAGACGGTTCGACGTGTGGGTATTGCCACATCCTGGGCGGCTGATCATCCCGCTAGGGTCTGTGCACTGCCTACAAAACCGCGGAGGAGCCATGGCGTTCGGCTGGATCGACGAGCAGGCACAGGCACGCCGCCGGGCCGGACTGGTCCGCACCCTGCGCCCCCGCGCCGCCGACTCCCCGCTCCTGGACCTCGCGAGCAACGACTACCTGGGCCTCGCCCGTCACCCGGAGGTCATCGAGGGCGCCGCGGAGGCGGCCCGGCGGTGGGGCGGCGGCTCGACCGGCTCGCGGCTCGTCACCGGCACCACCGAGCTGCACGGCGAGCTGGAACGCGAACTGGCCGAGTTCTGCGGCTTCGAGGCGGCTCTCGTCTTCTCCTCCGGGTACGCGGCCAACCTCGCGGCCGTCACCGCGCTCGCCCCGCACGGCTCCCTGATCGTCTCGGACGCGGGCAACCACGCCTCGCTCATCGACGGCTGCCGGCTGGCGCGCGGCACCACCCAGGTCGTCGCGCACGCCGACCCCGACGCCGTGCGCAAGGCGCTCGACACCCATGAAGGGCCCGCGGTCGCGGTGTGCGACACGGTCTTCTCGGTGGACGGCGACGCGGCACCGCTGGCCGAACTGGCGTCCGCCTGCCGCGCCTACGGCGCCGGGCTGGTCGTCGACGACGCGCACGGACTCGGCGTCCTCGGGGCCGGCGGCCGGGGCGCCCCGCACGCGGCCGGGCTCGCGGGCACGCCGGACGTGGTGGCGACGGTGACGCTGTCGAAGTCACTGGGCAGCCAGGGCGGCGCCGTCCTCGGACCGGCGCATGTGATCGACCATCTGGTCAACGCGGCCCGGACGTTCATCTTCGACACCGGGCTCGCCCCGGCCGCGGCGGGCGCGGCACTCGCGGCGCTGCGTCTGCTGCGCCGCGAGCCGGAGCGCGCCGAGCGGGCCCGCACGGTGGCGGCGGCCCTGCACGCCCGTCTCACGGCCGAGGGCCATGAGACGGTGCGTCCGGACGCCGCCGTGGTCTCCGTGCGGGCACCCTCCCCGGAGCAGGCCGTACGGTGGGCGGCCGACTGCCGGGCGGCCGGGGTCGTCGTCGGCTGCTTCCGCCCGCCGTCCGTGCCGGACGGCATCTCACGGCTGCGGCTGACCGCCCGTGCGGATCTCACCGATGGGCAGGTCGAGCACGCCGTGCGGGTGATCGGCGAGACGCGACCGTGAGTCGGCGAGACGCGACCGTGAGTCGGCGAGACGGCCGTGCATCGCGCGTCACGGGGACCTGACCCGTACGCCGTCGTACGGAGGCGGTCCCACGGAAGTGCCCTTGGCGAAGCGACCCGGAATGTGGCTCGAAATCGGCTCACTCACCGCCGATTTCCGCCGATGGACGTGGTCAGTTCAGCCCTTTCAGGAACTCCTTCCACGCTTCGGGGCTGAACGTCAGGGCCGGCCCGGTCACCCTCTTGGAGTCGCGTACGGCCACCCGTCCGGCCCAGGGACCGGGGCCCGGACGGGCGGTCTCGACGCAGTTGTTCATTCCCGTACTACGGCTGCTGCGCAACCACCGCACACCGTCGAGACAGGTGCTGGAAGGGATGTGGGGGGCTGACATGGTGCCTCCTTACGCGTCGCCGGCCAACGCGGCGATGTAATCCAACGATTCCTCGGGCGAAAGGGCGTGGATCTGAAGGGACGTGAAGGCCTCGCTGTAGGCCTGGAGGTCTTCTTTCCGCTCGAGATAGAGGCTACTCGTCAAGTGGTCGAGAACGACTACATCCAGATCGGATCTGCTCGGAAATGAGAAGATAACGAAAGGCCCGGTGATGCCGATGTGGGCCCCGGCGGTGAACGGCAGGATCTGGAGCCGTACTTGGGGCAGCCGGGCCGCCTCCAGCAGGCGCCTCAGCTGCCGCGCCATGACCCCCGGCCCGCCGATCTCCCGCCGCAGCACCGCCTCGTCCAGGACCGCGCTCAGTTCCAGCGGGGGATCCGCGCGCAGCACGTCCTGGCGGGCCAGCCGCACCTCCACCAGGGCGTCCAGCTTGGCGTCCTCCAGGGTGCCGACGGCCGCCCGGGTCACGGCCCGGGCGTACTCGGGCGTCTGCAGCAGGCCCGGCACCACGGACGTCTCCAGGGTGCGCATGCCGCTCGCCTGGGACTCCAGGCTGATGAAATCCCGGTAGGTCGGCGGCAGCACGCCGCGGTAGGCGTGCCACCAGTTCTGCCGGCCGCCGCCGTCCTCCGAGCCCGCCAGTACCAGCAGCAGGTCCCGCAACTCGGGGTCCTGGACGCCGTACGCGTCCAGCAGCAGGCGTACGTCCGCCGGCTTGACCCCGCTGGAGCCCGTCTCGATCCGGCTCACCTTCGACTGGTGCCAGCCGACGAGGCCGGCCGCCTCCCCGCTCGTGAGCCCCTTCCGGGCGCGCAGGGCGCGCAATTCGGCGCCGAGCTTGCGGCGGCGCACCGCTGGTCCGTACTGCATGGCCGACTCCTTCCGCACGGCGCGCTGTCTCACGGCGAGACGGTAGAGGATGAGCCCGAGCGCACCCCAAACTCGCTCGGTCGTCGCAGAGTTCACCGCTTCGAGCGACAGATATATGCATATCGCGGGGGATCGGGCCCGACAGAGCCCAGGTGGTGGCAGGCTGGCGCGCAGCACCAAGTCCGGGACCGTTACTCAAACCAACCGCTCCGTGTCGGACTCCGGTCCCGTGGGAAAGGGACGACGTCGCCATGGCAGACCATCAGGAAGCATCCGTCACTCTGCCGAGCGATCCCGCCTCGGTCTCCACCGCCCGAAAATACGTCTCGAGCGTTCTCGTCGAATGGGGAATGCCCGGCGACGCCGAAGTCGCCGACACCGTCCGCCTGATCGTGTCCGAACTCGCCACCAACGCCGTGCAGCACACCCTCGGGCAGTCGCCCACCTTCACGGTCGACATCGCACTCGACCGGGACGAGTTACTGCGCATCGGGGTCACCGACAGCCACCCGCGCTTCCCCAAGCGCCTACCGGCTGCAGTGCAGCAGGACAACGGGCGGGGCATGGTGATCATCCGGTGTCTGACCGCCGAGTGCGGCGGGAGGCTCAGCGTGCGGCCCACGCGCGAGGGCGGCAAGACGGTCGCGATCGAACTGCCGTGGACCAAGCCGATGCAGCCGGTCGCGGCATCACCGGGACCGGGAGAGGCGTGAACGGTGCCGACGCCGGGCCGCCGAGGTGCGTACCACGGCCGAGGGACAGGCGGTCACCGAAGCCCCTCGGGCGGCTCTCGGCCCGCCGAGTGCTCCGACCCTCCGGAAGCCCGCCGTGGTGCGACGACCGCGCGCCGCACCACCCAGGGCAGGACGCGCCACAGCCCCACGCACACCAGCAGCGTTCCCGCGCCGGCCGCGATCCCGGCCGCGCGGCCGAGGGACACGTCCACCACCAGCAGGACCGATCCGGTGAACGCCAGCATCAGCACGCCCATCCCGATCGTGGCCAGACGGGAGGAGACCTTCACGATGGCGGCCTTGGCGTTCTGCTGGAACAGCGACCGGTGCAGTGCGGCGGGCGCCGTGAACAGGGCCGCGGCCAGCATGGCGAGCAGGAGCGTCGTCACATAGGTGGCGCGCTGGACCGTGTCCAGGGTCGGGAAGCGCTGGGTGAAGGCCAGCGTCAGCAGGAACGCGAACAGGATCTGCACCCCTGTCTGGGTGACACGCAGCTCCTGCAGCAACTCGGAGAAGTTGCGGTCGGCACGCTCCAGGGGGGTCTCGCGTCGTGCCTGTTCGGGAGGTCGATCGGCCATGGTCAACGAGTATCCGCTTCCCCTCTCCTCACGCCCGTCCCGGGGCGTCCGCACCGGTGCGTCCGTTCCTGGGGGACGGGCGGGCGCGCGCCCGCGACACGGTCGCGCGCCGCGATGGGGGTTTTTCAGCGCCCTGTGCGCCGTGTGCACCCCTGTGCGAGCTGTGCGCCCTCGTGCCCTTGCGCCAGGCGGGGCTGGAGTGCGTCGTGGGGTGACGGCGGACAACCGCCGTCACCCCGCCGTACGGCCTCAGCGGACGCGGCCGTACCAGACGCTCTTCGTCCAGATCTTCTCCAGCCTGACGACCGCCCCGGTCTTCGGGGAGTGCCAGATCTTGCCCTTCCCGGCGTAGATGCCGACGTGGTAGACGTTCCGGCCCGAGTGGAAGAACACCAGGTCCCCGGCCTGCCGCTGGGCGGCGGAGATGTGCCACGTCTTGTTGTACTGCGCCGCCGCCGTCCGGGGCAGGGTCTTGCCCGCCTTCTTGAACGCGTACACCGTCAGCCCGGAGCAGTCGAAGCGACGCGGCCCTGCGGCGCCGTACTGGTAGGGGGATCCCTTCTTGGACGCCGCGACCTGCAGTGCCTTCGTCGCCGGGGCCGCGGCGGAGGCGTCGGAGGCGATGCCGGGAACCGCGATGCTGCCGCCGACGGCGGCGATGGTGAGGGCGGAGGCCGTTCCGGCCCGGCCCAGCAGCGACGGGACTCGATTGAGCGCAGTCATGCGCAACCCTTCGTCAGCCGCCTGTGAAGGATGACCTGTCGGATTCGGACTGGCGAAGTAGCCCGGCCGCTGACGCGGCTTCACCCCAAGGGCCGCCCGGATCTCTCCGGCGGCCCGCCTTGCTGGGTCCTCCACTCCTGCCGATCCACTCCTGTCGACCTGTCATCCGGACGGCGGCAGGACTCGGCGTCCGCCCGGACCGCCCCGCCGCGGTGGCGGGGGCTTGTCGTCAGGAAGGGATCTTCACCTAAAGGCGTCGGAAAATCACAACGGAATCGGGGCTTTGTGGCATTACTCACCACTCGCCCGTTCGGGTGGACAACCTTTTGTTCGAAGGGCGTTGAGGGGGTGGACGAGGCCCGGACCTGCACCGGAGCAGATCATTCCGCCCTGGCGCTCCACACGTTGTGCGACTTCTCCGGGCTCCGGGGAGGAGAGAGAACTACCCAGCCGGCGGTACCCCGTTCGGCCTGCTCGGGCAATCGCGCGCCGCACGTGGAGGGCTCACTTTCCGTCAGCCGGGGTCCGGCGGCACGGTGACGCGGGCCGCGCGGCGCTCGCCGTCGAGGACGCGGAGGGCCCGGGCGAGGGTGGGACCGTGCAGCTCGTCCTCCCCGCGCTGGTGCATCAGCGTCAGCGCCTCGCGCAGCGCGGTCGCCTTGGTCACCAGGGCCTGGGCGGCGCGCAGACCACGGTAGGTGTCCCCGGAGTGTGCCGGGTTGATACGGCCGAGCAGGTCGACCACGTCGAGATAACGGTCGATCAACTCCGCCTCGGCCCGGGTCAGCGCGGGCAGCGGGGGCAGTTCCGGTGGCAGCATCCGCGGCTCACCTCGCGCCGGGTGTGGTGCCCGAGGCCCTGCGGCTCGGGATGACGCGGTCGATCAGGCCGTACTCCACCGCCGCCGACGCGTCGAGGATCGTGTCCCGCTCGATGTCGGCGGCGATCCGCTCCGGGCTCTGCCCGGTGTGCCGGACGAGCATCTCCTCCAGGCGGCTGCGGATCCGCGTCAGCTCCTCGGCCTGGATGAACAGGTCGCTGGCCTGCCCCTGAACGGGCTCCGGCAGGGACGGCTGGTGGATGACCATACGGGCGCCGGGCAGTGCGAACCGCTTGCCGGGTGTGCCCCCGGCGAGCAGGACGGCCGCGGCCGACGCCGCCTGTCCGAGGCAGATCGTCTCCACGTCGCAGCCGACGTACTGCATCGTGTCGTAGATGGCGGCCATCGCGCTGAAGGAGCCGCCGGGGGAGTTGATGTACAGCGAGATGTCCCGGTCCGGATCCAGGTACTCCAGGTGCATGAACTGCGCCATCACGTCGTTGGCCGACGTGTCGTCGACCGGCGTTCCGAGGAACACGATCCGCTCCTCGAGAAGCTTCGCGTACGGATCGAGGGTCCGCTGCCCGTAGCCGGTGCGTTCGGTGAACTCGGGCAGGACATGGCGGGCGGACGGTCGGTTCATGACATGCGCCTCCTCGGGCTGGCTCCGTAAAAAATGTACAGGACGTACGTTCTCTGTGGTGGGAAGCATGCTGTCAGCGAAAACGGCTGCGCGTCGGATCCCGCCCGTCCCCGGCCCCGCTTCCACCCCGGGAGGCCGGTGGAGGCCTCGGTCTAAGCTGGACGTCATGGCCTACGAGATTCCGGTGACGCAAGCCAGGGCTGAGCTCGCCGATCTGATCAACCGCGTGGTGTACGGCGGCGAGCGCGTCGTCGTGACGCGGCACGGAAAGCCTCTCGTCGCCCTGGTCTCCGCCGCCGACCTCGAGCGGCTCGCCGCCCTGGACGCGGCGGAGGAGCAGGTGATCAGCTCGGTCTCCAGCGTCCGCGAGGCCGGCTCCGCCCCCCGCGAACGCCACCGCTTCGGCATCGCTGCGGAACACCGGCGACCGGGCGCCTCCTGACGGCGGGCCGGCGACCGGGCGCCTCCCGACAGCGGGCGAAGCCCCCGCAGGACGTCCGCGGGCCACGCACGGCGCGCCGCCGGACCCGGGCCCGGTGAGCGGCGCCGCGCCGCAGGATTTTTTTGCGCTCGTCGAGCGACCCGCCGGAGACCCACCCGGCGCGGTGGCCGCAGGCACCGGTTAACGTGCTCGAAACCCGGTGCAATTAGCCTGCCCCTCCACGCCACCAGGGACTTTGCCCCGTGGCTGCGGCAACCGGGCCCCGCACGGTCCGGAGCGAGGACTGTGAGGTGGGACGTGCAACTGACCCCGCACGAGCAGGAGAGGCTGCTGATCCATGTGGCGGCCGACGTCGCCGAGAAGCGCCGGGCCCGGGGGCTGAAGCTCAACCACCCCGAGGCGGTCGCGCTCATCACGTCGCACATCCTCGAAGGCGCACGGGACGGACGGACCGTCGCCGAACTCATGGCCTCCGGGCGCAAGCTGCTCACCCGGGACGACGTCATGGAGGGGGTCCCCGAGATGATCCACGACGTCCAGGTCGAGGCGACCTTCCCGGACGGCACCAAGCTCGTCACCGTCCACGACCCGATCGTCTGACGGGGGAGGCCGCATGATTCCCGGAGAGATCCTGTTCGACGACGGCCCGATCGTCTACAACGAGGGCCGCGAGGTCACCCGGCTCACCGTCCTCAACGCCGCCGACCGGCCCGTCCAGGTCGGCTCCCACTACCACTTCGCCGAGGCCAACCCCGGTCTGGACTTCGACCGGGCCGCCGCGCGCGGCAAGCGGCTGAACATCGCCGCCGGGACCGCCGTGCGCTTCGAGCCCGGCATCCCCGTGGACGTCGAACTCGTCCCGCTCGCCGGAGCCCGTGTCGTGCCCGGACTGCGCGGGGAGACCGGAGGTGCCCTCGATGCCTGAGATCTCGCGCGCCGCGTACGCCGACCTGTTCGGTCCGACCACCGGGGACCGCATCCGGCTCGCCGACACCGACCTCCTGATCGAGATCGAGGAGGATCGTTCCGGTGGTCCCGGGCTCGCCGGTGACGAGGCGGTGTTCGGCGGGGGCAAGGTCATCCGGGAATCCATGGGCCAGTCCCGTGCCACCCGCGCGGACGGCACCCCCGACACCGTCATCACCGGTGTCGTCATCATCGACCACTGGGGCATCGTCAAGGCGGACGTCGGCATCCGCGACGGCCGCATCACGGCCATCGGCAAGGCGGGCAACCCGGACACCATGGACGGGATCCACCCGGACCTGGTGCTCGGCCCGGAGACGGAGATCATCGCCGGCAACGGCCGCATCCTCACCGCCGGTGCCATCGACGCGCACGTCCACTTCATCTGCCCCCAGATCGCCGACGAGGCCCTCGCCGCCGGTGTCACCACACTGGTCGGCGGCGGCACCGGACCCGCCGAGGGCTCCAAGGCGACCACCGTCACGCCCGGCCCCTGGCACCTCGCCCGGATGCTGGAGGCCATGGAGGGCTACCCGCTCAACATCGGCCTGCTCGGCAAGGGCAACACCGTCTCGCACGACGCGATGCTCTCCCAGATCCGCGGCGGCGCCCTCGGCCTGAAGCTGCACGAGGACTGGGGCTCCACGCCCGCCGTCATCGACGCCGCCCTGACCGTCGCCGACCGCACCGGCATCCAGGTCGCCATCCACACGGACACGCTCAACGAGGCCGGCTTCGTCGGTGACACGCTCGCCGCGATCAACGGACGCGGCATCCACGCCTATCACACCGAGGGCGCGGGCGGCGGGCACGCGCCGGACATCATGACCGTGGTGTCCGAGCCGCACGTGCTGCCCAGCTCCACCAACCCCACCCGGCCGTTCACCGTCAACACCGCCGAAGAACACCTCGACATGCTGATGGTCTGCCACCACCTGAACCCCGCCGTGCCGGAGGACCTGGCCTTCGCGGAGTCACGGATCCGGCCGTCCACGATCGGGGCGGAGGACATCCTCCACGACCTGGGCGCGATCTCGATCATCTCGTCCGACTCCCAGGCCATGGGGCGCGTCGGCGAGGTCGTCCTGCGGACCTGGCAGACCGCCCACGTGATGAAGCGGCGCCGGGGCGCGCTGCCGGGCGACGGCCGCGCGGACAACCACCGCGTACGTCGCTATGTCGCCAAGTACACGATCAACCCGGCTCTCGCGCAGGGCCTCGCCCGCGAGATCGGGTCCGTCGAGACCGGCAAGCTCGCCGACCTCGTGCTGTGGGAGCCCGCGTTCTTCGGCGTCAAGCCACAGCTCGTGATCAAGGGCGGGCAGATCGCGTACGCCCAGATGGGCGACGCCAACGCGTCCATCCCGACCCCGCAGCCGATCCTGCCGCGCCCGATGTACGGGGCGATCGGGCGGGCGCCCGCGTCCAACTCGTTCAACTTCGTGGCGCCGCTCGCGATCGAGGACGGGCTGCCGGAGCGGCTGGTACTGGGGAAGAAGTTCGTGGCCATCGAGTCGACGCGCGGCGTCACCAAGGCGGACATGCGCGAGAACGACGCCCGGCCGCGGGTCGAGGTCGACCCGGACAGCTTCGCCGTCCACATCGACGGCGAGCTGGTCGAGGCGACACCCGCCGCCGAACTGCCCATGGCCCAGCGTTACTTCCTCTTCTGATGTCCCGGGCAGCGCTTCTCGTCCTGGCCGACGGCCGTTTCCCCGCCGGAGGGCACGCCCACTCCGGCGGGGCCGAGGCGGCCGTCCGCGCGGGGCGGATCACCGGGGCCGCGAGCCTGGAGGACTTCTGCCGCGGGCGGCTGCACACGGCCGGGCTGGTGTCCGCCTCGCTGGCCGCGGCGGCCGCGCTCGGTGTGGACCCGACGGCGCTGGACGCCGCGGCGGACGCCCGTACGCCGTCGGCCGCGCTGCGTGTCGCCGCGCGCAGGCTGGGGCGGCAGCTGATGCGGGCCGCTCGGGCCGCGTGGCCTTCCGGGGAACTGGACGCGGTGGCGCGGGAGTTTCCCAAGGGGGCGCACCAGCCGGTTGTGCTGGGCGTCGCGGCTCGGGCGGCGGGGTTGGGGGCCGAGGACGCCGCGCACTGCTCCGCGTACGAGAGTGTGAGTGGGCCGGCCACCGCCGTGGTGCGGTTGCTCAGTCTTGATCCCTTCGATGCCACGGCGGTGCTCGCGCGGTTGGCGCCGGAGCTGGATCTGGTGGTGGACCAGGCGAGCGAGGCGGCGCGGCGTGTGCTCGACGACGGGGTCGGCGCGTTGCCTGCGGCGTCCGCTCCGCTGTTGGAGGTCGGGGCGGAGGCGCATGCCGCTTGGCCTGTACGTCTGTTCGCATCGTAGGAGGTTCGCCCCCGCCGCCCCTGCCCATCCCCGTCCCTCAGGGGCGAAGCCCCTCGACCCCGCCAGGGGACCTCGCCCCCTGGACCCCCATCGGCCCGAACGGCCTCGTCCTCGATCTCTCCCAAGCTCCGAGCGGGTGGCATCCCCAGACGGGCTGGTGGTGCCGGACCCGGCTGAGAAGGCGCCGCCCTCAGAGCTTCCCCTGTAAACCCCGGCCATGAAATCCAGGAGCCGCTTCATGCACCTCGACCACACTCACGACGGCCCCGCCGCCCTCAGCGCCGACGCCCACCGCCCCGACGGATCCCGGCGTGCCCTGCGTATCGGGCTCGGCGGGCCCGTCGGATCAGGGAAGACCGCCACCGTCGCCGCGCTCTGCCGGGCCCTGCGGGACGAGTTGTCGCTCGCTGTCGTGACCAACGACATCTACACCCGGGAGGACGCCGAGTTCCTGTTGCGGGAGGCCGTGCTGCCGCCCGAGCGGATCACCGCCGTCGAGACCGGCGCCTGTCCGCACACCGCCATCCGGGACGACATCTCCGCCAACCTCGAAGCCGTCGAGGACCTGGAGGACGCCGTCGGGCCGCTCGACCTCATTCTCGTCGAGTCCGGCGGGGACAACCTCACCGCCACCTTCTCCAAGGGGCTCGTCGACGCGCAGATCTTCGTCATCGACGTCGCCGGCGGGGACGACATCCCGCGCAAGGGCGGTCCCGGGGTCACCACCGCCGATCTGCTCGTCGTCAACAAGACCGACCTGGCGCCGTACGTCGGTTCCGACCTCGCCCGGATGGCCGCCGACGCCAAGGAACAGCGGGGCGAACTGCCCGTCGTCCTCCAGTCGTTGCGCAGCGAGGCCGGCGTCGGCGCCGTCGCCGACTGGGTGCGGCAGCGGCTCGCCGCATGGTCGGTGTGACCACGGGGGTACGGGCCACCGCGCGGATCGTGGCCCGGGACGACGGCCGCGGCGGTACGGCCCTGCCGGTGCTGACCGGCGAGGGGCCGCTCGCGCTGCGCCGGACGCGGGCGCGGGGCGAGGAGGCGCGCGTGATGCTCGTCGGCGCGATGAGCGGGCCGCTCGGCGGGGACCACTTCGCCGTCGAGGCCGAGGTGGGAAGCGGCGCCCTGCTGCACGTCGGATCCGCCGCCGCGACCATCGCGCTGCCCGGCCAGGCGAAGGGCGAGGCCCGTTACGACGTCCGGCTCGGCGTGGCCGCCGACGGCGAATTGCGCTGGCTGCCCGAACAGTTGATTTCGGTCAACGGAAGCGAGCTGTACGTCTCCTCACGCATCGACCTCGCGCCGGGCGCCCGTCTCGTCTTCCGCGAGGAACAGGTCCTCGGGCGTGCCGGTGAGGAGCCCGGACGGCTCACCAGCCGTCTCACCGTGCGCCTCGGCGGACGGCCGTTGCTCGACCAGGAGGTGGCCTGCGGACCGGGCGCCCCCGGCGGCTGGGACGGGCCCGCCGTGCTGGCGGGACATCGGGCGCTCGGGCAACTGATCGTCGTACGGCCCGAGTTCGAGCGAACGCCCGCGACGGCACGGCCGCTCGGCGAGTGCGCCGCGCTCACCCCGCTTGCCGGGCCCGGTGTGCTCGTCACCGCGGTCGCGCCCGACGCGCTGCGGCTGCGGAGGACGCTGGACGAGGCGTTGCACGCACTTGGCTGAGACCCGACTCTCCGCTCAACGGACAGCGCTGTACCGGTTATCGGATTGGTAAAGAAAGTCAAATACCCCCTGTTCTCAGGGAGCTCACAGCCGAAAGGATCCCCCGTACCCATCGCAACGACGTACGGGGAGGTCCCACTTGAGGGGAATCAGACCGACGAGGCGAGCGTCCGCGCTCGGCTCCGCGGGGGCGCTCGTCACGGCGACGCTGATAGCCGGCGCCGTGGCGGCACCGTCGGCCACCGCCGACTCGCGCCACGGCCAGGACCGGGAGGCCCGCGGCGCCGCGATCGCCGCCGCGCGGGCCGCCAGGGACGGGATCGACTGGCAGGACTGCCCGGCCGACTGGGGACTGGAGAAGCCCATCCAGTGCGGCTGGGTGACCGTCCCGCTCGACTACGCCCACCCGAACGGCAAGCAGATCAGGCTCGCCGTCGACCGCATCGGGAACACGGGCACCAAGCAGGAGCGCCAGGGCGCCCTCGTCTACAACCCGGGCGGACCCGGCGGTTCCGGGCTGCGCTTCCCACGCCGGGTCACCACCAAGAACCCCGTCTGGGCCAACGTGGCGAAGGCGTACGACTTCGTCGGCTTCGACCCGCGCGGCGTCGGCCACTCCGCGCCCATCTCCTGTGAGGACCCGCAGGAGTTCGTGAAGGCGCCGAAGGCGGATCCGGTCCCCGACTCCGAGGCGGACAAGCTCGCCCAGCGCAAGCTGGCGCGCGAGTACGCGGAGGGCTGCCTGGAGCGCACCGGCCGCGCGATGCTCCAGCAGATGACCACGCCCAACACCGCCCGTGACCTGGACGTCATCCGTGCCGCGCTCGGCGAGATGAAGCTCAACTACCTGGGTGTGTCGTACGGCACCTACCTGGGCGCCGTCTACGGCACGCTCTTCCCGGGCCACATCCGGCGCATGATCGTCGACAGCGTGGTCAACCCGTCGCGCGAGAAGATCTGGTACCAGGCCAACCTCGACCAGGACGTCGCCTTCGAGGGCCGCTGGAAGGACTGGGAGGACTGGGTCGCCGCGAACGACGCCTTCTTCCACCTGGGCACGACCCGGGCGGCGGTGCAGGAGAAGTGGCTGAAGCTGCGCGCCACGGCGAAGAAGAGCCCGATCGGCGGTGTCGTCGGCCCGGCCGAGCTGATCTCCTTCTTCCAGAGCGCCCCGTACTACGACTCCTCGTGGGTGCCGGTCGCCACCGTGTTCAGCAAGTACGTCGCCGGAGACACCAAGGCGCTCGTCGACGCGGCGGCGCCGGACCTGTCGGACACGGCGGGCAACACCGCCTCGGAGAACGGCAACGCCGTCTACACGGCCGTCGAGTGCACCGACGCCAAGTGGCCGAAGAGCTGGCGGAAGTGGGACCGGGACAACACCCGGCTCAACAAGGACTACCCGTTCATGACCTGGGCCAACGCATGGATGAACCTGCCGTGCGCCACCTGGCCCGTCAAGCAGCAGAACCCGGTCGACGTGGGGACCGGCAAGGACCTGCCGACCGTCCTGATCGTGCAGTCCACCCGTGACGCCGCGACGCCCTTCGACGGCGCGGTCGAGCTGCACAAGCGCTTCAAGGGCTCCCGCCTGATCATCGAGAAGGACGCGGGCTCCCACGGCGTGACCGGCCTGGTCAACCCGTGCATCAACAACCGGGTCGACACCTACCTGCTCACCGGCAGGACGGACGGCGCCGACGTGACGTGCACGCCGCACGCCACGCCGAAGCCGTAGTAGGCGGTCCTCGCCGCACGCACGCGCGAAGGGGCGGCCGATCCCGGCCGCCCCTTCGTCGTCCGCCTACGCGCCTCAACTCAGAGGGAGCCGCGGAAGCTTGCGAGTCCGCTCCACGTTCTTCGCCGCCTCCTCCGCCTTGGCAGCCGCCGCGTACTGGTCGACGTACTCCTGATCGGACAGGGAGAGGATGGCGTACATGATCTCGTCGGTGATGGCGCGCAGGACGGCCTTCTCGTTCTCCATGCCGGCGTAGCGCGAGAAGTCCAGGGGCTTGCCGAATCGGATCACCACGGGGTGGATGCTCGGGATGACCTGGCCCGGGGGCTGTGCCTCGAAGGTGCCGATCATCGCGCAGGGGATGACCGGCACCTTCGCCGTGAGGGCCATCACCGCGACGCCCACCTTGCCCTTGTAGAGGCGGCCGTCGTGGGAGCGGGTGCCCTCCGGGTAGATGCCCAGCAGTTCACCCTTGCCGAGGACGCCGAGGCCCTCGCGGATCGCGGCCTGCCCGGCCTCCTTGCCGGAGCGGTCCACCGGGATCTGACCGGCGCTGCGGAAGAACGCGGCGGTGAGCCGGCCCTTGATGCCGGGGCCGGTGAAGTACTCGGCCTTGGCGAGGAAGGTGATGCGCCGTTTGAGGATCGCGGGCATCAGGAAGTGGTCGGAGAAGGAGAGATGGTTGCCGGCGATGATGGCCGGCCCCTGGGCCGGAACGTGTTCGAGGCCCTCGATGCGCGGCCGGAAGACCAGTCTCAGCAGGGGTCCGAGAAGGACGTATTTGAGCAGGTAATAGAACACGGCGGGGCCCCTCACTCTGCCAGGTCGGCTTCGAGCCGGCGCTTTTCCCAGGTCAAGGCCAGGATCCCGAGGGTTGGCCCAGGTGCGACTGTAGTCATCTGTAACCGCCTTTGGTCGGGCTCATGCTGCTTCAGGGGCTTCCTTCGGAAGCCGGCCGCACCGCCCGCTTCGAAGTGACGTCAGGGCGATGATGCCCCGTCCAGGTCTGCGTTCCTCCGGCCCCACCGGGGGAGCGCGGCTGCGCACGGTGAAGCAGAGGCGACCGGGCGGACGGAGGTCCCGGCCACGTCGTGGGCCGATCGGCGGACAGTGGCATGCCCGCCGCTCCCCGCAGCGCAGTGCGTCAGCCCCCTGGCGGCGCGATGCGGTGCGTGGTCGAACTCCCGGGTCATCGACGGCAGCCTCATCGACACCGTCAAGCGCGAGGAGCGCGATGTGATCATCACCGGCAGCGTGAGCGTCGTACGGGCGCTGATGGCCGAGGAACTGATCGACTAATACCGGCTGCTGACCTTTCCCACCGTCCTCGGCATCGGCCAGAGGCTGTTCCCCGACGACGGCCCGCGCGTTGACCTGGAGTGCCTGTCGGCCGAGCGGGCCGGTGCCGCCGTCCTCGTCCAGTACCGGAGGGCGGCAGGATGACGGTTCGCTTCCTCGCCCTGTACGGGACGCCGGACGACCCCGAGGCGTTCGACCGGCATTACCACCAGGTCCACACGGCTCACTGCTTAGAGCAACCAAAGGTTGCCCATGACCGGAAGGTGGCTCTACAGTGATATGCAACCAAAGGTTGCGAGAGGTTGGGTGAGCGGGATGGAGTACGGCAGCATCGAGCGGGAGATCCGCATCGACGCCAGGCCCGAGGTGGTCTACGAGGTCATCAGCAGGCCCGAGCACCTGCGGGAGTGGTGGCCGGACGAAGCAGAACTCGAGCCGGTGCCCGGTGCCACCGGGCTCATCACGTTCGGTGACAGAACCTCGCCGGAGGCGAAGGTCGTAGCGCTGACGGTGATCGAGGCCCACCCACCCCGGCGGTTCTGCTTCCGGTGGGTGTACGACGAGGATGAGGCCGCGACGCCGACCAACTCACTCCTGGTGACGTTCGAGCTGATCCCGTCGGGTGCCGGCACGCTGCTGCGTTTCACGGAGACGGGGTTCCGGGAGAAGGGCTGGGAGGCTGCCGTGCTCGAAGAGCAGTACCGCCAGCACGTCACCGGCTGGGACCACTTCCTGCCCCGCCTCGTCGCATACGTCGGACGGCTGGTGTCGACGTCGTGAGCGTCACCATCGACGACGAGCTGTGGTCGGCCGTGGGGGACCCGACTCGGCGCCGGATGCTCGACCTGTTGTTGACCGGCGGCGGCGGGACGGCGACCACGCTGAGCGATCAGTTGCCGGTCACGCGGCAGGCGGTCGCCAAACACCTCGGCGTACTGCACCGGGTCGGGCTGGTCCAGGTGAAGCCGTCCGGACGCGAGCGCCGCTACGAGGTGGACGAGGCACAGTTCGCCCGCGCGGTCGCGCAGCTGTCGTCGGTCGGGGCCGCCTGGGACGCGCGGCTGCAGCGCATCAAGCGGATCGCCGAAGCAATCCAGCGCAGCCAACAGGGCTGACCCTTCACCAACGCACGTTGCCGCATCCAATGCGGTGCTGTGAACGCGCCTGAGCGCGGGCGCCCACACGAGAAAGGGCATCGAGATGGTGGACATCCTGCACAGGATCGGAGTCACGTCATCTCCCGACGCTGTCTACGCAGCCTTGACCACGATCGAGGGGCTGGCGAGCTGGTGGACGGAGGAGACGAACGGTGACGCCGACGTCGGGGGAGTGATCCGGTTCCGCTTCGAGCCCGGCGGGTTCGACATGAAGGTCCTGGAGGCTCAGCCCGCCGAGCGGGTGGTCTGGGAGGTCGTCGACGGCCCCGAGGAGTGGATCGGCACGCAGATCCGCTTCGAGCTCAAGCAGGAGGACGGCTTCACGATCGTGTTGTTCCGGCACGAAGGCTGGAAGGAGCCGGTGGAGTTCATGTACCACTGCAGCACCAAGTGGGCGACCTTCCTGATGAGCCTCAAGAAACTCGTCGAAACCGGCAAGGGCGAGCCGGCGCCGTACGACGTCAAGATCAGTGACTGGCACTAGCTAGGCCTGTCCGGCGAATCTTGGCTTGGCAGCGCCCGGTCGCCTGCGGCAGCAGCCGCGACCATTCGCTGTTCGTGATCACCCCGCCCCATGACCATGCGAACGGACCGGGGCGCGAGGCGGTTCAAGAATCCGCCGGACAGGCCCTGGCCCGTGCCCGGACCGACGCTGACGGCCTCCGTCGGATTGCGTGACGGATCCTTGACCGCTGGTTCGCTCTCCACGATGCTGTGTTGCGAAATACGAGATGCGTGTCGTAATAGGCAACGTCTCGACCTTCTGTCAGCCGAGGAGTGGCCATGGCTCACCAGGTCCGTGCTGTCGTCGCCCGGGGCAAGGGCGCCCCCGTCAGCCTGGAAACGATCGTTGTGCCCGACCCGGGTCCGGGTGAGGCGCTGGTCAAGATAGAGGCCTGCGGGGTCTGCCACACCGATCTGCACTACCGCGAGGGCGGCATCAGCGCGGACTTCCCCTTCCTGCTGGGCCATGAGGCCGCGGGTGTGGTGGAAGCGGTGGGCGAGGGTGTCACGGACGTGGCGCCCGGTGACTTCGTCATCCTCAACTGGCGTGCGGTGTGCGGCCAGTGCCGTGCCTGTCTGCGCGGCCGGCCGTGGTACTGCTTCGACACGCACAACGCCAAGCAGAGGATGACCCTGACCGACGGCACGGAGCTGTCGCCCGCGCTCGGCATCGGCGCCTTCGCGGAGAAGACTCTGGTGGCGGCCGGGCAGTGCACCAAGGTGGACCGGGCGGCGTCGGCGGCCGCCGCCGGACTGCTGGGGTGCGGAGTGATGGCGGGCATCGGCGCGGCGATCAACACCGGGAACGTGGGACGCGGTGACAGTGTGGCCGTCATCGGCTGCGGCGGTGTCGGGGACGCGGCGGTCGTCGGATCGAACCTGGCGGGTGCGGCGAAGATCATCGCGGTGGACATCGACGACCGCAAGCTGGCCACCGCGAAGAAGCTGGGCGCGACCCACACGGTCAACTCCAGCCAGACCGATCCGGTGGCGGCGATCCGGGACCTCACCGGCGGATTCGGCGCCGATGTCGTCATCGAGGCGGTGGGCCGCCCGGAGACCTACCGGCAGGCCTTCTACGCCCGCGACCTGGCCGGCACGGTCGTTCTGGTCGGCGTACCGACCCCGGACATGCAGTTGGAGCTGCCGCTGCTGGACGTCTTCGGCCGGGGCGGGGCGCTGAAGTCGTCCTGGTACGGCGACTGCCTGCCCTCCCGCGACTTCCCCATGCTCATCGACCTCTATCTGCAGGGCCGGCTGGATCTGGACGCCTTCGTCACCGAGACCATCGCGCTGGACGAGGTCGAGAAGGCCTTCGAGCGCATGCACCACGGCGACGTGTTGCGCTCGGTGGTGGTGCTGTGATGGAAGCGCGCATCGAACGGCTCGTCACCTCCGGGCGGTTCACCCTCGACGGCGGCACCTGGGACGTCGACAACAACGTGTGGATCGTCGGCGACGACCACGAGGTGATCGTCATCGACGCCGCGCACGACGCCGACGCCATCGCCGCCGCTGTCGGCGACCGGCGCCTGACGGCGATCGTGTGCACCCATGCCCACAACGACCACATCGACGCGGCCCCCGCCCTGGCTGAGCGCACCGGCGCCCCGGTCCTGCTGCACCCCGACGACCTGCCGCTGTGGAAGCAGACCCATCCGGACCGGGCGCCCGACGCGGAACTGACCGACCGGCAGACCGTGGCGGTCGCGGGCGCCGAGCTGACCGTGCTCCACACGCCCGGCCACGCCCCGGGCGCCGTCTGCCTGTACGCCCCGGCCCTCGGCGTCCTCTTCAGCGGCGACACGCTCTTCGCCGGCGGTCCGGGGGCGACGGGGCGGTCGTACAGCGACTTCCCCACCATCATCGACTCGATCCGTCGACGCCTCCTCGCGCTGCCCGGCGACACCGTCGTGCACACCGGCCACGGGGAGACGACCACCATCGGCGCCGAAGCGCCGCACCTTCAGGAGTGGATCGACCGCGGCTTCTGACCGCCGCTTGACGGCCTCGCCCCGGCGACGTCCGACGACGGCGCCGGCGGCGAGGCCGTCGCTGCCCCGCGCCACACCTGTCGCGCCTGCTCACCTCCGCTTTCGAGGCCGCTTCGGCGTGCGCGGAAAACCGGCCTCGGGCCCGGCTCAACCCGGGCCTTGGACGCCTTGACAACGGTTCAGGGCGGCCCGCAGACTGACGTTGCGCTAATCGCAATCCGTTTCGCTATACGCACCGAGGTGTCATGATGATTCCCGCGTGCCGTCTCGCGGATCTGCCGCGAGGCGAGGCCCACCGGCTCGACATCGACCCGCCGGTCTCGGTGTTCCACACCGATGACGGCGAGGTCTTCGCCATCGACGACACCTGCACCCACCAGGACGCCTCGCTCGCCGACGGCTGGCTGGAGGGCTGCGAGGTGGAATGCCCGCTGCACGCCTCGAAGTTCGACCTGAGGACCGGAGCGGTGGACGCCCCGCCGGCCAAGCTGCCGGTGCGGACCCACGAGGTCCTGGTCGAGGACGGCATGATCTACGTCCAGCTGTCGACCGAGGCCCCCAACCTGCCGCCCTGCCTCGCCTCCCGCCTGGCCGGAGGCCCCGCGTGAGGACCGTCGCCGTGGTGGGCGCCTCGCTGGCCGGACTGTCGGCCGCGCGCTCGCTGCGGAAACGGGGGTACGACGGTCGGCTGGTCGTCATCGGTGACGAGCCCCACCGCCCGTACGACAGGCCGCCGCTGTCCAAGGAGTTCCTCGCCGGCGCCCTCGGCGAAGCGGATCTCGCGCTGGAGAGGGACGACGAGGACCTGCAGGCGGAATGGGTGCTCGGCACCCGCGCCACCGGGCTCGACCGCGCAGAGCGGGCGATCCGGCTCGCCGACGGCCGGGAGATCCGTGCCGACGGTGTCGTCATCGCGACCGGTGCGGCCGCGCGCACGCTGCCCGGCACCGAGGGCCTTGCCGGCGTCCATGTGCTGCGCACCCTGGACGACGCCCGCGCCCTGCGCGACGACCTGGCCCGCGGCGGACGGCTGGTGGTGATCGGCGGTGGATTCATCGGCGCCGAGGTCGCCTCCACCGCCTACGCCCTCGGAGTGGACGTGACGGTGGTCGAAGCGGCCCCCACCCCGCTTATCGGACCGCTCGGCGAGACCATGGGCGGCGTCGTCTCCGCCCTCCACACGGACCACGGCGTACGGCTCCTGTGCGGAGTGGGGGTCAAGGGGCTGAGCGGGGGCGAGGGAAGCGAGATGGGGGTCCCCCCGGACGGAGTCTGGGGGAGGGTGGACGCGGTCCTGCTCGAGGACGGCCGCAGCATCCCCGCCGACACCGTCGTCGTGGGTGTGGGCGCGCGTCCCTGCGTCGAGTGGCTGGAGGGATCCGGCGTAGCGCTCGACAACGGCGTGAAGTGCGGGGCCGACGGCCGCACCAGCCTCGCCCAAGTCGTCGCCGTCGGCGACTGCGCCAACTGGTACGACCCGCATGCCGGGACCCACCGCCGCGTGGAGCACTGGACCGGCGCACAGGAGCGCCCCGACGCCGCTGTGGCCACGCTGCTCGCGTACGGCGCGACGCAGCCGGGCGTGCCGCGACCGCCGTACTTCTGGTCCGACCAGTACGGCGTGAAGATCCAGTTCGTCGGCCATGCCGCCGGCGCCGACAGTGTGACGGTCGAGGAAGGCGCCACCGACGACCGGAGTTTCCTGGCCGTCTACCGCAGGGCCGGTACTCCGGTCGCCGTGCTCGGGATGAACCAGCCGAGGCTGTTCACCCGTTGGCGCAAGCAGTTCACCGCGGCCAGGCCTTGACACCGCTGAGGCGGCCTCTCATGCTGCGTTGCATATGACGCGCAGCGTTGCTCCATACACAACGACGCCTGAAGTCGCTCTTCCCGGCGCGTGCCCGCCCCTTCCACGACGTTTCCCGAGGAGTGCAGCGTGACCTCGACAAGCCTGCCGGACAGCCTGATCGCCACCCTCCCCGGCTCGTCCTACACGGACCCCGGCATCTTCGCCCAGGAGCAGGAGCGCATCTTCGAGACGATGTGGTTCTGCGTCGCCCGGGCGTCCGACCTGCCCAAGCCCGGCGCCTTCCGCACCGTCGACGTGGGCCGCGAGAGCATCCTCGTCACCCGGGCCCGGGACAACTCCATACGCGCCTACTTCAACGTCTGCCGGCACCGCGGCGCCAAGCTCTGCACGGAGGAGACCGGCGAGGTCAAGCGCGCCTTCCAGTGCCCGTACCACGCGTGGACCTACGACCTGAACGGCAAGCTCGTGGCGGCGCCCAACCTCACCAAGATGCCCGACGTCGGCCGCACCGAGTACGGCCTGGTGAGCGTGGCCGTCCGCGAATGGCTCGGCTACGTCTGGGTGTGCCTCGCGGAGAACCCGCCCTCCTTCGAGGAGGACGTCATCGGCGAGGTGATCACCCGCCTCGGTGACGTGGAGTCGATCGAGCGCTACGACATCGACAACCTGGCGGTGGGCAAGCGGATCGTCTACGACGTCAAGGCGAACTGGAAGCTCATCATCGAGAACTTCATGGAGTGCTACCACTGCGCCACGATCCACCCGGAACTGACCGAGGTGCTCCCCGAGTTCGCGGACGGTTACGCCGCCCAGTACTACGTCGGCCACGGCGCCGAGTTCGGCGAGGAGATCCAGGGCTTCACCGTCGACGGCTCCGAGGGCCTCGACCGTCTCCCCGGGGTCTCCGAGGAACAGGACCGCCGCTACTATGCGATCACCGTCAAGCCGCAGGTCTTCATCAACCTGGTGCCCGACCATGTGATCTTCCACCGCATGTACCCGGTGGCGGTCGACCGCACGATCGTCGAGTGCGACTGGCTCTACCTGCCGGGCGTGGTGGAGAGCGGCAAGGACGTCAGCCGGTCCGTGGAACTCTTCGACCGCGTCAACCGCCAGGACTTCGACGCCTGTGAGCGCACGCAGCCCGGTATGAGCTCCCGGCTGTACGCCAAGGGCGGCGTCCTGGTGCCCAGTGAGCACCACATCGGCGCCTTCCACGACTGGGTGCACGAGCGCCTCGGCACCCGGCAGCCTCAGTAGCACCGGCGAGGCGCAGGGCCCGCGGCCGGCGCCTACGTGCGAGCACGCTCAGCCGAGGTATCCCATGCGGTGGCTGATCTCCTCCGCGCCCTTGAGGAGCACCGGAGCGAGCTCGTGCATGCGCTCCTCGGTGAACCGGTAGGAGGGACCGGAGGCGCTGATCGAGGCGATGACCTGGCCTTCGCGGTCGCGGATCGGCGCCGCCATCGCGTGCAGTCCGATCTCCAGCTCCTCCAGCGTCCAGGCGTAGCCGCGCTCCCGGGCCTCCGCGAGGTTCTTCTCCAGCTTCGTCTTGGCGGTGATCGTGTGCGGGGTCACCTTCTTCAGGCCGGCCTCCGCCAGCAGCGCGGCGCGCTCCTTGGCGGGCAGGTGGGCCAGCAGGATCTTGCCGCTCGAGGTGGCGTGCAGCGGGGTCAGCTCCCCGACCCAGTTGTGCGCGGCGACGGCGGCGGGACCGCGCACCTGGTACAGGTTGATCGCGTAGTGCTCCTGCATGACGGCGATGTTGACCGTCTCGCCGATTTCCTCCGCGAGGCGCTCGCACACCGGACGGCCCTGCTGGGTGAGGTCGAGGCGCCCGGTGACCGCGCCCGCCAGGCGCACGATGCCGAAGCCGAGCCGGTACTTGCCGCGCTCGCCCGACTGCTCCACCAGACCGCGTGCCTCCAGGGCTCCGAGGAGCCGGAACGCGGTGGACTTGTGGACATCGATCTCGGCGGCCACCTCGCTGACGCCCGCCTCGCCGCGTTGGGCCAGGATCTCGAGCACACTGATGGCGCGGTCGACGGACTGCACCCCGCCGGCGTGTGAACCGTTCGTTTCGGTATCCGGACTGAAGTTGCTCATGGTGAAACTATACGCGCAGTAAACAACGGCCATGCAAGTAACCCCCGCGAAACGAAGACCGTGCAAGTTGCGCGTTCCGCAACCTAGTGCGTATAGCGATACCCGTACTAGCATGCCCCGCGTATCGACGGCGCGAGCGAGCGAGACGAGGCACCATGGCTCCCCTGCACTACGACTTCGTCATCGTCGGCGGTGGATCAGCCGGCAGCGCACTGGCGAACCGGCTCTCGGCCGACCCCGGAAACCGGGTGCTCGTGCTGGAGGCGGGCCGCTCCGACTATCCCTGGGACGTGTTCATCCACATGCCCGCGGCGCTGACCTACCCCATAGGCAGCCGCTTCTACGACTGGAAGTACGAGTCCGAGCCCGAGCCCCACATGGGCGGCCGGCGCATCTACCACGCCCGCGGCAAGGTGCTGGGCGGCTCCAGCAGCATCAACGGCATGATCTTCCAGCGCGGCAACCCGATGGACTACGAGCGCTGGGCCGCCGACCCCGGCATGGAGACCTGGGACTACGCACACTGTCTGCCGTACTTCCGGCGGATGGAGAACTGTCTCGCGGCCGACCCCGACGACGAGTTCCGCGGCCACGACGGCCCCCTCGTCCTGGAGCGCGGCCCGGCGACCAACCCGCTCTTCACCGCCTTCCTCAAGGCCACCCAGGAGGCGGGCTACGCACCCACGGACGACGTCAACGGCTATCGGCAGGAGGGTTTCGCCAAGTTCGACCGCAATGTCCATCGTGGGCGTCGGCTGTCGGCCTCGAAGGCGTACCTCAAGCCCGCGATGAAGCGGCCGAACCTCACCGTGAGGACCCGCGCCTTCGTCACCCGGGTCCTCTTCGAGGGCAGGCGCGCCGTCGGCGTCGAGTACCGGCACGGCCGTGGCGCCGCCCAGCAGGTCCGGGCCGGTGAGGTCATCCTGTGCGGTGGCGCCATCAACTCCCCGCAGCTGCTCCAGCTCTCCGGCGTCGGCAACGCCGCCGAGCTGTCCGCCCTCGGCATCGACGTCGTCCACGACCTGCCGGGGGTCGGCGAGAACATGCAGGACCACCTGGAGGTGTACGTCCAGTACGCCTGCAAGCAGCCCGTCTCCATGCAGCCGTACATGGCGAAGTGGCGCGCCCCCTTCATCGGCCTGCAGTGGCTGTTCCGCAAGGGCCCGGCGGCCACCAACCACTTCGAGGCCGGTGGTTTCGCACGCAGCAACGAGGACGTCGAGTACCCCAACCTGATGTTCCACTTCCTGCCCGTCGCGGTCCGCTACGACGGCTCCTCACCGGCCGGCGGCCACGGCTACCAGGTGCACGTCGGGCCCATGTACTCCGACGCCATCGGCTCCGTGAAGATCAAGAGCAAGGACCCGCGCGAGCACCCCGCGCTGCGCTTCAACTACCTCTCCACCGAGCAGGACCGCCGCGAGTGGGTCGAGGCCATCCGCGTCGCCCGACAGATCCTCGACCAGCCCGCGCTCGCCCCCTACAACGGCGGCGAGATCTCGCCCGGACCCTCCGTCGAGACCGACGAGGAGATCCTCGCCTGGGTCGCCAAGGAGGGCGAGACCGCCCTGCACCCCTCGTGCACCTGCAAGATGGGCACCGACGAGATGTCCGTCGTCGACCCGCTGAGCATGAAGGTGCACGGCCTGGAGGGGCTGCGCGTGGTGGACGCGTCCGTGATGCCGTACGTCACCAACGGCAACATCTACGCTCCCGTGATGATGATCGCCGAGAAGGCGGCCGACCTCATCCTCGGCAAGGAGCCGCCGGCGCCCTCCAAGGCCGCCTACTACCGGCACCGCGACGCCCAGAAGCAGGCCGGGTAGGTCTTGGGCGCCGAGGCCCTGCGGGCGCTGCTCGGCCGCGTCCGCTACGAGGTGCTGCCGGCGAAGGCGACCGAGGAGAAAGTCCTCGCCCATGTCCCGCGCGACGTCCAGGTCACGGTCACGGCGTCGCCGGTCAAGGGTCTGGAGCCGACCCTCGCCCTCACTGAGCGGCTCACCGCGCACGGCTTCCGCGTCGTCCCGCACGTGCCCGCACGGCTGCTGCGGGACGACACGCACCTGAAGGACGTCGCCGAGCGGCTGCGTGCGGCGGGGGTCGACGACGTGTTCGTGCCGGCGGGGGACGCCGATCCGCCGGCCGGGCCGTACGACGCGGCCCTGCCGGTGCTGCGCCGGCTCGGCGAGCTGGGCAGGCCCTTCGCGGAGACGGGGATCACCGGCTATCCGGAGAGCCATCCGCTCATCCACGACGACACCACCGTCCAGGCGATGTGGGACAAGCGCGCGCACGCCACGTACATCGTCAGCAACCTGTGCTTCGACCCGCGCGTGCTCGGCCGTTGGATCGCCCGGATCAGGCGCCGGGACGTCATGCTGCCCCTGTACGTCGGGGTCGCCGGGCCGGTGCAGCGGGCCAAACTGCTGTCCATGGCGACGAAGATCGGCGTGGGGGAGTCGACGCGCTTCCTGACCCGGCACCCGTCGTGGTTCCTGCGGTTCGCGACGCCGGGCGGGTACGCGCCCGAGAGACTGCTCACGCGCGCGGCGGAGACGCTCACGGCGCCTTCGGCGGCGGTGGCGGGCCTGCACCTGTTCACCTTCAACCAGATCGCGGAGACCGAGAGCTGGCGCCGCGCACTGCTCGACAGGCTCGGCTGAGCCCGGACAGCCGTATGTGCCGGCAGCCGTATACAACAGCCGTGTACGAACGCCGGGCGGGGCCGGAACCCCGGAGGTTCCGGCCCCGCCCGTTCGGCAGGGTGCTCAGCGGAAGACCACCGTGCGGTTGCCGTCCACCATCACGCGGCTCTCGGTGTGCCACTTCACCGCGCGGGCCAGGACCTGGGCCTCCACGTCGCGGCCGACCGTGACGAGTTCGTCGGGGTCGAGGGAGTGGTCCACCCGGACCACGTCCTGCTCGATGATCTGGCCCTCGTCCAGATCCGGCGTCACATAGTGGGCCGTCGCGCCGACCAGCTTCACGCCGCGCTCGTACGCCTGCTGGTAGGGCTTCGCGCCCTTGAAGCTCGGCAGGAAGGAGTGGTGGATGTTGATGGCGCGGCCCTCCAGCTCCTTGCACAGGTCGTCGGAGAGCACCTGCATGTAGCGGGCCAGGACCACGAGGTCGACGTCCAGCTCCCGGACCAGCTCCAGCAGGTGCGCCTCGGCCTCGGACTTGGTCTCCTTGGTCACCGGGACGTGGTGGAAGGGGATGCCGTAGGTCTCCGCGAGGGCCTCGAAGTCCCGGTGGTTGGAGACGATGGCCGGGATCTCGATGTTGAGGGCGCCGGTGCGGCGGCGGAAGAGCAGGTCGTTGAGGCAGTGACCGAACTTCGAGACCATGATCAGCGTCCGGGTCGGCGTCGCGGCGTCCTGGAGGGTCCAGGAGATGCCGTGGGCCTCGGCGACGGGGCCGAAGCGGTAACGCAGTTGTTCCAGGGTGATGTCCGGATCGGACACATCGAAGTGGACCCTCATGAAGAAACGGTCCTGAAGGCGGTCGTCGAACTGCTGGCTCTGCAGGATGTTGCCCGAGTTCCTGACGAGGAAGCCGCTCACGGCATGGACCAGTCCGGCCCTGTCCGGGCACGAGAAAGTGAGGACGTACTCGTCGCCGGGTTGCGGTCGAGGGGACATGCGCAGGCCTCCGTCGATGCGTAATGCACAACACGATGAGCAATACGCAACATGGTTGGGGTGAAGGCGGTCGGGGGTCAAGACCGGGGACGTTCGTCCCTTGTGAAAACGGCGGGACCTCTTGACGTACGTCGGCCCTTCGGTCAGGGTTCCCCCACAAGCAATTCGATGCGCTATGCGCAACGAAACGGTCGAAGGGCTCCGCGCGTGGCAGACCTGTATGTGGACGGAGAATGGCGCGAGGCGGTGGCCGGAGGCCACCGGGAGATCCGCTGTCCCGCCGACGGCACGCCGGTCGCGACCGTGTCCGAGGGCACACGCGCCGACACCGAGGCCGCGATCGCCGCGGCCCGGCGCGCCTTCGACAAAGGCCCCTGGCCGCGCACCCCCGAGCGCGAGCGCGGCGCCCTGCTGCTGCGCACCGCCGACATCCTCGAGCGCGACGCCAAGGAGTTCGCCCGCGCCGAGTCGCTCGACACCGGCAAGCGCCTGGTCGAGAGCGAGTACGACATCGCCGACGTCGTCTCCTGCTTCCGCTACTACGGCGGCATCGCCGGCACCAGCGCCGGCCGGGTGGTCGACACCGGGCGCGAGGACGCCCTCAGCCGGGTCACCTACGAACCCGTCGGTGTCTGCGGACTGATCACCCCCTGGAACTACCCGCTGCTGCAGGCGTCCTGGAAGGTCGCCCCGGCCCTCCTCGCGGGCAACACCATCGTGCTCAAGCCCAGCGAGCTCACGCCCTCCACCTCGATCCTGCTGATGAAGGCGCTCGAGGAGGCCGGGCTCCCGGCCGGCGCGGCCAACCTCGTCCTGGGCGCCGGAGCGGAGGTCGGCGCACCCCTGTCGGAGCACCCGGCCGTCGACATGGTGTCGTTCACCGGGGGCCTCGGGACGGGGCGCCGCATCATGGCCACCGCCGCCGCGACGGTCAAGAAGGTCGCCCTGGAACTCGGCGGCAAGAACCCCAACGTCGTCTTCGCCGACGCCGACTTCGACACGGCGGTCGACTTCGCGCTCACCGCCGTCTTCCTGCATTCCGGGCAGGTCTGCTCGGCCGGCGCCCGTCTGATCGTCGAGGACTCCCTGCACGACGCCTTCGTCGACGAGATCGTGCGCCGCGCACGGCTGATACGCCTCGGCGGCCCGTTCGACCCCCAGGCGGAGACCGGGGCGCTGATCTCCGCACAGCACCTGGAGAAGGTCGAGGCGTACGTCGCCGCGGGGCTCGCCGAGGGCGCCGTACTGCGCTGCGGCGGCGAGCGCCCCGACGACCCCGCGCTGGCGGGCGGCTTCTACTATCCGCCCACCGTCCTCGACGAGTGCCGCCAGGACATGCGCGTGGTGCACGAGGAGTCCTTCGGCCCCGTGCTCACCGTCGAGCGCTTCCGTGACGAGGAAGACGCCGTCCGCATCGCCAACGACACGGAGTACGGACTCGCCGGCGCCGTCTGGGCGCAGGACGCCGGCAAGGCCCAGCGGGTCGCCCGCCGGCTGCGCCACGGCACGGTCTGGATCAACGACTACCACCCCTATGTGCCGCAAGCGGAATGGGGTGGCTTCGGGCACTCGGGCGTGGGCCGGGAGCTGGGACCGACCGGCCTCGACGAATACCGAGAGCCAAAGCACGTCTGGCAGAACATCCAACCCCGGCCGCAGCACTGGTTCCGCGGCTGAACGCCGAAAAGAGGTCGATCGTGACCCCCACACAGACCGAGGTGCCGCAGCGGCGCGGCACGTCCCAGGACCCCCAGGACCGGACCCCGGTCATCTCCGTGCGCCGGCTGTGGAAGGTGTTCGGGCCGAAGGCCGACCAGGTGCCGGACTCCGAGGAACTGTGCGGGCTGACCCGCCGCGAGCTCATGGACCGCACCGGGTGCACCGCCGCCGTCCGCGACGTGAACTTCGACGTGTCGCCCGGCGAGGTCTTCGTCGTCATGGGCCTGTCCGGCTCCGGCAAGTCCACCCTGGTGCGATGTCTGACCCGGCTGATCGAACCCACCGCCGGGGAGATCGTCTTCGAGGGCGACGACATCCGTGGCGCCGACGCCAGGCGGCTGCGCGAACTGCGGCGCAGCAAGTTCTCCATGGTCTTCCAGCACTTCGGCCTGCTGCCGCACCGCAGGGTCGTCGACAACGTGGCGTTCGGCCTGGAGATCCGGGGCATGGGCAAGGCCGAGCGGACCAGGCGCGCTCTGGAGGTCGTGGAACTGGTGGGCCTGGCCGGATACGAGAACTCCTATCCCGACCAGCTCTCCGGCGGCATGCAGCAGCGTGTCGGCCTCGCCCGCGCCCTCGCGGGCGACCCCGACGTCCTCTTCTTCGACGAGCCGTTCTCCGCCCTCGACCCGCTGATCCGCCGCGACATGCAGAGCGAGGTCATCCGCCTGCACCACGAGGTCGGCAAGACCATGGTGTTCATCACCCACGACCTCTCCGAGGCCCTGAAGCTGGGCGACCGCATCCTGATCATGCGCGACGGCAAGATGGTCCAGTGCGGCACCGGCGACGAACTCGTCGGCGCCCCAGCCGACGACTACGTACGGGACTTCGTCAAGGACGTGCCGCGCGGGGACGTCCTGACCCTGCGCTGGATCATGCGCCCCGCGCAGCCCGACGACGCACTCGACGGCCCCGAACTGGGCCCGGACGTCGTGGTGCGTGAGGCCACCCGGGCGGTGCTGGCGGCCGAGAAGCCGGTCAAGGTGGTCGAGGGCGGCAAGCTGCTCGGCATCGTCGGCGACGAGGAGATCCTCTCCGTCGTCGCCGGGCAGGAAGGCGGTGCGTGATGGCCGTCGCCGCCGACGCGGCCGCGCCGGTCGCGACCGTACGCAGAAAGGTCGGCCGTCCCATGGTGGTGGCGGCGATCCTGATCGCCTGGGTGGCGCTCTTCGCCGTGCTGCGCGGCCGGCAGACGCTGGCCCTCGCCGCGGCCGACCTCACCGGCCTGCACCGCTGGTTGAACGACGTCAACGACAGCATCGGCGCCAACCGCAACTCCAACCCGCTCTTCCTGTACTTCTTCAACGAGATCCGCCTGGCCATCGACAACCTGGTGACCTTCGTCCAGTCCCTGATCTCGCAGCCCACCGGCGGCCGCCCGGTCCCGCAGATCGGGTGGCTCGGCGTCGTCGGCCTCACCGGCTACCTCTCCTGGGCCGTGGGCAACTGGCGGGTCGCCCTGCTGGCCGTGGCCGGCTTCACCTTCTTCGGGCTGCAGGGGCTGTGGCAGGAGAGCATGGACACCCTGGCGCTGACCCTGTCGGCCGTCCTCGTGGCGTTGCTCATCGGCATCCCGCTGGGTGTGTGGGCCGGTCTCTCCGACCGGTTCAACCGGATCATGACGCCGTTCCTGGACTTCATGCAGACGATGCCGACCTTCGTCTACCTCGCCCCGCTGACCCTGGTCTTCCTCATCGGCGGGGCCTCCGCCGTGATCACCACGGTGATCTACGCGGCACCGCCCGCCATCCGCATCACCGCGCACGCCATCCGCTCCGTGCCCGAGACCACCGTCGAGGCGGCGGACTCGCTCGGCACCACGCGGACGCAGCAACTGCTGAAGGTGCTGCTGCCGATGTCCAAGCGCACGGTGGTCATGGGCGTCAACCAGACCATCATGGCCGCCCTGGCCATGGTGACCATCGCCGCCCTGATCGACGCGCCCGGGCTCGGCAAGACCGTCGTCCAGGCCCTGCAGTCGCTCGACGTCGGCACCGCCTTCAACGCCGGCCTCGCCATCGTCGTCATGGCCATCGTCCTCGACCGGGTCACCACGGCGGCTGCAGCGCGCACCGAGGCGGCCCGCCGCACGGGCGGCCACCTCCTCAAGTGGCGCCGGCCGCTGCTGGTGGCCGGCGGGATCACGGCAGCGGTCCTGGTCTATCTGTCCCACACCTACCTCTGGGCGGCCGATTTCCCCGGCAACGGCAGCACCGGCAGTCACATCGCGAGCGCGGCCGACACCACGACCACCTGGCTGCAGGACCATCTCTCGGGCCTGACGAACGCGCTTCGGGACGTCATCACCAACGGCCTGCTCAACCCGTTCCAGACGCTGCTCACCGACTCCCCGTGGTGGCTCGTCGGCGTCACCCTGGTCGCGCTCGGCGCGGTGCTCGGCGGCTGGCGCGCCGGGGCGACGGCCGCCGTGTGCGTCGGGCTGCTCGTCGGCACGGGTCTGTGGTCGGACGGCATGACGACCCTCGCCTCCACCGCCGTGGCCACGGTGCTGGTCATGCTGCTCGGTGTCGTCTTCGGCGTGTGGATGGGACGCAGCCTGCTCGTGGACCGGCTGGTGCGGCCCACCCTGGACGCCGCACAGGTGATGCCGCCGTTCGTCTATCTCGTGCCGTTCCTGGCCCTCTTCGGCGCCACCCGCTTCACCGCGATCGTCGCAGCCGTCGTCTACGCGGCACCCGTCGCGATCAAGATCATTGCGGACGGTGTGCGGAACGTGTCCGAGTCCACCGTGGAGGCGGCCACCTCGGCCGGGTGCAACACCTGGCAGATCATCACCAAGGTTCAGCTGCCGATGGCACGCAGCGCCCTGACTCTCGCGACCAACCAGGGGCTGATCTACGTGCTGTCGATGGTTGTGGTGGGCGGCCTGGTAGGGGCCGGCGCCCTCGGCTACGACGTCGTGGCCGGATTCTCTCAAGGAGAGCTGTACGGCAAGGGGCTGGCGGCGGGACTCGCCATCGTACTGCTCGGAGTCATGTTCGACCGGATCACTCAGGCTGCGGCGCGACGCACCAGGGCATAAGGAGCACGACACCATGGCAAGACACTGGCAAGCCGGCGCGGCCGGCCTGGCCGTCCTCGGCCTCACCCTCACGGCGTGCGCAGGGGCGAAGGTCGGCGACAGCTCCTCCGCGGGCGCGAAGTCCTCGGGCGGCAAGTGCGGCACGTTCAACCTGGCCGTCAACCCGTGGGTGGGCTACGAGGCGGACGCGGCGGTCGTCGCGTACGTCGCGCAGCACGATCTCGGCTGTACGGTCCACAAGAAGGATCTGAAGGAGGAGATCGCCTGGCAGGGCTTCGGGACCGGCGAGGTCGACGCCGTCCTGGAGAACTGGGGCCACGACGATCTGAAGAAGAAGTACATCACCGAGCAGAAGACCGCCGTCGAGGCCGGGCAGACGGGCAACAAGGGCGTCATCGGCTGGTTCGTGCCGCCGTGGCTGGCCAAGGCGCACCCGGACATCACCGACTGGAAGAACCTCGACAAGTACGCCGACAAGTTCAAGACCTCCGAGTCGGGCGGCAAGGGCCAGCTGCTCGACGGCGACCCGTCCTATGTCACCAACGACGCGGCGCTGGTGAAGAACCTGAAGCTGAACTTCAAGGTGGTGTACGCAGGCAGCGAGACCGCGCTCATCCAGGCGTTCCGGACCGCCGAGAAGAACAAGCAGTGGATGATCGGGTACTTCTACGAGCCGCAGTGGTTCATGTCCGAGGTGCCGCTGGTCAAGGTGAACCTGCCGGCGTACAAGACGGGCTGTGACGCGGATGCGGCCAAGGTGGCGTGCGACTACCCCGTCTACAACCTGGACAAGATCGTCAGCGCGAGCTTCGCGAAGTCCGGCAGCCCCGCGTACAACCTGGTGAAGAACTTCAACTGGACGAACGACGACCAGAACACCGTGGCCAAGTACATCGCGGTGGACAAGATGTCCGACGACGCGGCGGCCAAGAAGTGGGTCGACGCCAACCGCGACAAGGTCGACGCCTGGCTGAAGTAGTCGAGCCCGGACGAGCAGGTCGAGCACGCCCGGCGGGCGGTGCGCACAGGCGCGCACCGCCCGCCGGGCATTGCCGTGTTTCGGGCTGTTTTCCGACGTCACGCACCCCTTGACACCCCTCATCGGCGACAGGCACATTGAGTTGCGCAGCCTGAATCGAGTTGCGCACACAGCAACTGAACCGGTTTCAAGTTCGGAGGTTGGGCGATGGCGGGACCCCGAGTGGTCATCATCGGAGCGGGCGTCGTGGGAGCGGCCCTCGCCGACGAGATCTCCGCACGCGGCTGGACCGAGGTGACCGTGGTCGACCAGGGCCCCCTCCCGGCCACCGGGGGATCCTCCTCGCACGCCCCGGGCCTCGTCTTCCAGACGAACCCCTCGAAGACCATGACGGAGCTGGCCCGCTACACCGTCGAGAAGTTCTGCTCCCTGGACGTCGACGGCAAGCCCTGCTTCCTCCAGGTCGGCGGCCTGGAAGTGGCGACGACCCCCGAGCGCCTCGCCGAACTCCACCGCCGCCACGGCTGGATCACCGCCTGGGGCATCGAGGCGCGCCTGCTGACCGCCGACGAGTGCGTGGAGCAGCACCCGCTGGTCGACCGCGACAAGGTCCTCGGAGGTCTCCTGGTCCCCACCGACGGCCTCGCCAAGGCCGTCCTCGCCGTCGAGGCGCAGATCCGCCGGGCCACCGAGCGCGGCGTGCGCTTCCTCGCCCGCCACGAAGTCCTCGACGTGCGGCAGAGCGAGGGCCGGGTGACCGGCGTGCTGACCGACCGGGGAGAGATCCCCGCCGACGTCGTCGTGTGCTGCGCCGGCATCTGGGGCCCGAAGATCGCCCGCATGGTCGGGATGAACCTGCCACTCACCCCGCTCGCCCACCAGCTGGCCTGGACCGGCCCGATTCCCGCCCTCGCCGGCCAGACCCAGGAAGCGGTCCGCCCGATCCTGCGTCACCAGGACGCCGACCTCTACTACCGCGACCGCTTCGACGGCATCGGCATCGGTTACTACGGCCACCGCCCCATGCCCGTCTCCGCCGACGACATCCTCTCCGTGGACGAGGCCGAACAGATGCCCTCGGTCCTGAAGTTCACCGAGGACGACTTCGAGGACGCCTGGACCGAGACCCAGTCGCTGCTCCCCGCGACCCGCGAGGCCAAGGTCGAGGAGGGCATCAACGGCCTGTTCTCCTTCACCACCGACGGCTACCCGCTGCTGGGTGAGTCCCCGGACGTCAAGGGCTTCTGGGTCGCGGAGGCCGTGTGGGTCACCCACTCCGCGGGCGTCGGCCGGGCCGTCGCCGAATGGCTGGTCGACGGCTACTGCTCCTCCTTCGACCTGCACGAGTGCGACGTCAACCGCTTCGAGCCGCACCAGCTCTCCCCGGAGTACGTCCTTGCCCGGGACTGCCAGAACTTCGTCGAGGTGTACGACATCCTCCACCCCCTCCAGCCCTCGGGCAGGCCGCGCCCGATCCGCACCAGCCCCTTCCACGCCCGCCAGCGGGAACACGGCGCGTTCTTCCTGGAAGCGAACGGCTGGGAGCGCCCCCAGTGGTACGAGGCCAACGCCTCGCTCGTCGAAGGCCGCTCCATCCCCACGCCCAACGACTGGGCCGCGCAGTACTGGTCGCCCATCGTCGGCGCCGAGGCCCAGGTCACCCGAGAGACGGTCGCCCTGTACGACATGACGGCCCTCAAGCGCCTGGAGGTCAGCGGCCCCGGGGCGGCCGACTTCCTGGAGGGCCTCGTCACCGGCAAGGTCGCCAAGTCCGTCGGCTCGGTGACGTACACGCTGCTGTTGGACCACGACGGCGGCATCCGCAGCGACATCACCGTCGCCCGCCTGGCCCGCGACCTCTTCCAGGTCGGCGCCAACGGCAACCTGGACCTCGACTGGTTCACCCGCCACCTCCCCGCCGACGGCACGGTCCAGGTCCGCGACATCACCGCCGGCACCTGTTGCATCGGCCTGTGGGGCCCGCTGGCCCGCAAGGTGCTCCAGCCCCTCACCGACGACGACTTCTCGGGCGAGGGCCTGAAGTACTTCCGCGCCAAGCGCGCCCACATCGGCTCCGTCCCCGTCACCGCGATGCGCCTCAGTTACGTCGGCGAACTGGGCTGGGAGCTGTACACCACCGCCGACCTGGGCCAGAAGCTGTGGGACACCCTGTGGGCGGCGGCCGAACCGCTGGGCGGCATCGTCGCCGGCCGCGGCGCCTTCAACAGCCTGCGCCTGGAGAAGGGCTACCGCTCCTTCGGCACCGACATGACCTACGAGCACGATCCCTACGAGGCCGGCGTCGGCTTCGCCGTCAAGCTCGACAAGGGCGACTTCATCGGCAAGGCCGCACTGGAGCGCCGCAAGGCGGACGTACGGCGGAAGCTGACCTGCCTCACCATCGACGACCCGCACTCGGTCGTCATGGGCAAGGAGCCGGTGTACGACGGCGACCGCGCCGCCGGCTACGTCACCAGCGCCGCCTACGGCTACACGATCGGCAAGGGCATCGCCTACGCCTGGCTGCCGGCCGAGCTCGCCACCCCCGGCACCACGGTCCACATCGGCTACTTCGACCAGCGCGTCGAGGCGGTCGTCGCCGAGGAGCCCCTGTTCGACCCGACCATGTCCCGACTTCGTGGCTGACCGTGGGGAAGAGGTATCGCCGGTGACCGCACAACTGCTGGACGGCAAGGCGACCGCGGCCGCCATCCGTCGCGAACTCGCCGAGCGCGTGGCCAAGTCGTCCGCCGCAACCGGCCGCCCGCCGGGTCTCGGCACGGTCCTGGTCGGCGACGACCCGGGCAGCCGCGCCTACGTCGCCGGAAAGCACCGCGACTGCGCGCAGATCCAAGTCGCCTCCCTTCGCCGCGAGCTGCCCGCCGACGCGACCCAGCGGCAGGTCGAGGACGTCATCGACGAACTCAACGCCGACCCCGCCTGCACCGGCTACATCGTCCAACTCCCGCTCCCACGCCACCTGGACTCGGGCGCCGTCCTCACGCGCATGGACCCCGCCAAGGACGCCGACGGACTGCACCCGGTCAACCTCGGCCGGCTCGTCCTCGGCGTCGACGCCCCCCTGCCCTGCACCCCGCGCGGCATCGTCGAACTGCTCCGCCGGTACGAGGTCCCGCTCGCCGGAGCACGCGTGTGCGTGATCGGCCGGGGCATCACGGTCGGACGGCCGATCGGGCTCCTGCTCACCCGCAGGTCCGAGAACGCCACCGTGACCCTGTGCCACACCGGAACCAGGGGCCTGGCCTGGCACGTACGCGAGGCGGACATCGTCGTCGCCGCGGCCGGCTCGCCCGGACTGATCACCAAGGACATGCTGCGCCCCGGCGCGGCCGTCCTGGACGTCGGCATCACCCGCACCGAGCACGGGCTCGTCGGCGACGTCCACCCGGAGGCCGCCCAGGTCGCCGGATGGCTCGCGCCGATGCCCGGGGGAGTGGGACCCATGACCCGGGCGATGCTGCTCGCCAACGTCGTCGAGGCCGCCGAGAGGAACGCGAACACCGTATGAACGTGCTGAACACCCCGCTGGCGGAGCTGGACCCCGAGGTCCACGCCGCCCTCGGCGCCGAGCTGCACCGCCAGCAGTCCACCCTCGAGATGATCGCCTCCGAGAACTTCGCGCCCTCCGCCGTCATGGAGGCACAGGGCTCGGTCGCGACCAACAAGTACGCGGAGGGCTACCCCGGCCGCCGCTACTACGGCGGCTGCGAACACGTCGACGTCACCGAACGCCTGGCCATCGAGCGCGTCAAGTCCCTGTTCGGCGCGGGCTTCGCCAACGTCCAGCCCCACTCGGGCGCGCAGGCGAACACGGCGGTCTTCTTCGCCCTCCTCCAGCCCGGCGACACCATCCTCGGTCTCGACCTCGCGCACGGCGGTCACCTCACCCACGGCATGCGCATCAACTACAGCGGCAAGATGCTCAATGTCGTGCCGTACCACGTCTCCGAGGCGGACAACCTCGTCGACATGGACGAGGTGGAGCGGCTCGCCAAGGAACACCGCCCCAAGATGATCATCGCGGGCTGGTCGGCGTACCCGAGGCAGCTGGACTTCGCGGCCTTCCGCCGCATCGCCGACGAGGTCGGTGCCCTCCTCATGGTCGACATGGCGCACTTCGCGGGCCTGGTCGCCGCCGGACTGCACCCCAGCCCCGTCCCGCACGCGCACGTGGTCACCACCACCACGCACAAGACGCTCGGCGGTCCCCGCGGCGGAGTGATCCTGACCAACGACGCCGACCTCGCCAAGAAGATCAACTCGGCGGTGTTCCCCGGCATGCAGGGCGGCCCCCTGGAGCACGTCATCGCCGCGAAGGCGGTCTCCTTCAAGGTCGCCGCCTCGCCCGAGTTCGCCGAACGCCAGGCCCGCACACTGACCGGCGCCCGCATCCTCGCCGAGCGCCTCACACAGCCCGACGCGGCCGCCGCCGGAGTGAAGGTGCTGACGGGCGGCACGGACGTCCACCTCGTCCTCGTCGACCTGCGTGAGTCCGAACTCGACGGAAAGCGGGCCGAAGACGTCCTTCACGAGATCGGCATCACCGTCAACCGCAACGCCGTCCCCTTCGACCCGCGCCCGCCCATGGTCACCTCCGGCCTGCGCATCGGCACCCCGGCGCTCGCCACCCGGGGCTTCACCGAGGAGGACTTCACGGAGGTCGCCGACGTCATCGCGCTCGCCCTCCAGCCCGAGCCGGACGTGGCCGCGCTGCGCGCCCGCACAGCCGCCCTGGCCGCCGAGCACCCGCTCTACCCGCACCTTTCCGGTCCTTCAGGAGACGTCCGATGAGCCCCCGCACCCCCGGCGCCGACCTCCCCGACCACCCCGACCGGCTGTGGCGCAGCCCCGAGCCCAGGCGGTCGTACGACGTGGTGATCGTCGGCGGCGGCGGGCACGGCCTGGCCACCGCCCACTACCTGGCGAAGAACCACGGCATCGCCAACGTCGCGGTCCTGGAGAAGGGCTGGCTCGCGGGCGGCAACATGGCCCGCAACACCACGATCATCCGCTCCAACTACCTCTGGGACGAGAGCGCCGGCATCTACGAGCACGCCCTCAAACTCTGGGAAGGGCTGGAGGAGGAGCTCGACTACCCGATCCTCTTCTCCCAGCGCGGCGTGCTGAACCTCGCCCACAGCCTGCAGGACGTCCGCGACAGCGTGCGCCGGGTGGAGGCCAACCGGCTCAACGGCGTCGACGCCGAATGGCTGGACGCGCAAGCGGTCAAAGAGGTCTGCCCGATCGTCAACACCTCGCCCGACGTGCGCTACCCGGTCCTCGGCGGCACCTACCAGCCGCGCGCCGGTATCGCCAAGCACGACTACGTGGCCTGGGGCTTCGCCCGCTCCGCGGACGCCGCCGGCATCGACATCATCCAGAACTGCGAGGTCACCGGCCTCGACGTGGTCGGCGGCCGGGTGGTCGGCGTGCAGACCACGCGCGGCCCGATCGCGGCGGGCAAGGTGGCCCTGTGCTCCGCCGGTCACACCTCGGTCCTCGCCGCCATGGCTGGCATCGAACTCCCGCTGCAGAGCCACCCGTTGCAGGCCCTGGTCTCCGAACTCCTGGAGCCCGTGCACCCGACGGTCGTCATGTCCAACGCCGTCCACGTGTACGTCAGCCAGGCGCACAAGGGCGAGCTGGTGATGGGCGCCGGCATCGACGCGTACAACTCCTACACCCAGCGCGGCGCGTTCCACATCATCGAGGAGCAGATGTCCGCCGCCCTGGAACTCTTCCCGGTCTTCGCCCGCGCCCACGTGCTGCGCACCTGGGGCGGCATCGTCGACGTCAGCCCGGACGCCTCGCCCATCGTCGGCCTCACCCCGGTCGACAACCTCTACCTCAACTGCGGCTGGGGGACGGGCGGCTTCAAGGCCACCCCGGGGGTCGGCTGGGTCTACGCCCACACCATCGCAAACGACACACCCCACCCGCTGAACGCCCCCTTCTCGCTCGACCGTTTCACCACCGGCGCGCTCGTCGACGAGCACGGCGCGGCCGCGGTGGCCCACTAGGGAGCCGAACCATGCTGCTCATTTCCTGCCCGTGGTGCGGGCCCCGTGACGAGGCCGAGTTCCACTACGGTGGCCAGGCCCATGTGCCCTACCCCGAGGACCCGGCGGCCCTCACCGACGAGGAGTGGGCGCGCTACCTGTTCTTCCGCGCCAACCCGAAGGGCCCGTTCGCCGAGCGGTGGAGCCATGCGGCGGGCTGCCGCAAGTGGTTCAACGCGGTACGGGACACGGCGACGAACGAGATCCTTGCGGTGTACCGGGCGGGGGAGCCTCGCCCGGAAGCGGGTGGGCTGCGTCCGGCCGCCACGACGGGGCCGCGCCCGGCCACTGCGCCGGCGCGTCCGGCCACCATCGAGCCACGTTCAGCAACATCAGCCCGTCCGGGGGTACCGCCCCTGGGGGAGCTTGAGGACGAGCCCGAAGGGCGATCCGGGGGTCCGGGGGCGGAGCCCCGGGCGGGGGTCCAGGGGAACGTCCCCCTGGTTTCGGGAAGGGGCGGGGTGGGGGAGGAAAACCAACCGCTCCGCCTCCCCACCGGCGGCCGCGTGAACCGAGACACCCCCCTGACCTTCGTCTTCGACGGCACCGAATACCAGGGCTACCGCGGCGACACCCTCGCCTCCGCCCTCCTCGCCAACGGCCTCATCGCGGCAGCGACCAGCATCAAACTCGGCCGTCCGAGAGGCATCTTCTCGGCCGGCGTCGAAGAACCCAACGCGGTCGTCCAGATCGAGGCCCCCTTCCCCGAGCCCATGCTCCCCGCCACGACCGTCGAGCTCTACGACGGACTGGTCGCGAGCAGCCTCCCCGGCCAGGGCCGCCTCGCCACGGAACCCGACCCCGCCCGCTACGACGCCGTACACGCCCACTGCGACCTGCTGGTCGTCGGCGCAGGCCCCGCCGGCCTCGCAGCCGCAGCGGCGGCGGCGAACAGCGGCGCCCGCGTCATCCTCGCCGACGACCAGCCGGAACTCGGCGGCAGCCTGCTCGGCACCGGCGAACACCTCGACTGGGTGCAGGCGACGCGCGCTCAACTCGAAGCCGTTGCCGAGGTACGCGTCCTGCGCCGCACCACCGTCTTCGGTCACTACGACGACAACCACCTCCTGGCCGTGGAGCGCCGCACCAACCACCTCGGCGCCCAGGCCCCGGACCACGTCTCCCGCGAGCGCGTCTGGCGCATCCGCGCCCGCCGCGTGGTCCTCGCGACCGGCGCCCACGAGCGTTCGCTGGCATTCGGCGACAACGACCGCCCCGGCGTGATGCTGGCCGCCTCGGCCCGGACGTACCTCCACAAGTACGCCGTTCTGCCCGGCCGTCACGCGGTCGTGTTCACCACCAACGACAGCGCCTACGCCACCGCACTCGACCTGGCGGCGGCGGGAGTGGACATCGCGGCGATCGTCGACACCCGCCCCGAGCCGGGGGAGTGGGCCGAACGTGCCCGCACCGCCGGGATCGAGGTGCTGGCCGGACACGCCGTCACCGGCACCGAGGGCGGGGCCCGCCTCACCGCCGTGACGGTTGCCCCGTACGGGGAGCCCGCCGGGCAACGGGAGTTCGCCGTCGACCTGCTCCTGGTCTCCGGCGGCTGGAACCCGGTGGCGCACCTGTTCAGCCAGGCCGGCGGCAAGCTCCGCCACGACGAGGCACTGGGCACGTTCGTTCCCGACAGCTGCCGTCAGGCGGTGGAGGTCGCAGGCAGCGCGAACGGGGCCTTCGAGCTCGTCACGGCTCTCGCGCAGGGCGCGGCGGCCGGCGCCCGCGCGGTCGAGGCGGAGGGATACACCGCCGAGGTGCCGACCCTCCCGGCCGTGGCCGCCCAGCCGCACACCCCGCCCATGCAGGTGTTCACCGTCCCCACCTCCACCGGTGCCCCCCGGTTCGTCGACCTCCAACGCGACGTCACGGTCGACGACCTGGCGCGGGCGACCGGGGCGGGCCTGCGCTCGGTGGAGCACACCAAGCGCTACACCACGGCCGGCACCGGGGGCGACCAGGGCAGGACGGCCGGCGTCCTGGCGAGCGGCGTCGTCGCCGAACTTCTCGGCGTGGACATCTCGGCGCTCGGCCTGCCCACGTTCCGGCCGCCGTTCACCCCCGTCTCCTTCGCCACCCTCGCCGGCCGCGACCGCGGTCCGCTGCACGACCCGATCCGCACCACCGCCCTGCACGCATGGCATGTCGAGCACGGCGCGCTCTTCGAGAACGTCGGCCAGTGGAAGCGGCCCTGGTACTACCCGCAGGACGGCGAGGACATGGAGTCCGCCGTACTGCGCGAGTGCCGCGCCGCCCGCGAGGGCGTGGCCTTCATGGACGCCTCCACCCTCGGCAAGATCGACGTGCAGGGCCCGGACGCCGCGCTCTTCCTCGACCGGCTCTACACCAACATGATGAGCACCCTGAAGGTCGGCATGATCCGCTACGGCGTGATGTGCCGCCTGGACGGCATGGTCTTCGACGACGGCACGGTCATCCGGCTCGCGCAGGACCGCTTCCTGGTCACCACGACCACCGGCAACGCGGCCGCCGTCCTGGACTGGATGGAGGAGTGGCTCCAGACCGAGTGGCCCGAACTACGGGTCCACTGCACCTCGGTCACCGAGCAGTGGGCGACCGTGGCCCTCGTCGGCCCCCGCTCCCGCGAGGTCCTGGGTTCGCTCGCGCCCCGACTGGCCGTGGGCAACGACGACTTCCCGTTCATGGCGTGGCGTGAGACGACCGTCGCCGGCATCGACGCGCGCGTGTGCCGGATCAGCTTCTCCGGCGAACTCGCCTACGAGATCAATGTCTCGCCCTGGGACGCCCTCGCCCTGTGGGAGGCGCTGTACGACGCCGGCGCCCCGTACGGCATCACCCCGTACGGCACCGAGACCATGCACGTCCTGCGCGCCGAGAAGGGCTACCCGATCATCGGCCAGGACACCGACGGCACGGTCACCCCGCAGGACCTCGGCATGAGCTGGGCGGTGTCGAAGAAGAAGCCGGACTTCATCGGCAAGCGCTCCTACGCCCGCGCCGACACCGTGCGCCCCGACCGCAAACACCTCGTCGGTCTCCTCCCCGAGGACCCGGCCGCCTTCCTCCCCGAGGGCACCCACCTGGTCGCCGACAGCGAACTGCCCGCCCCGCCCATCCCGATGCTCGGCCACGTCACCTCCAGCTACCGCAGCGCGGCACTCGGCCGGACCTTCGCACTCGCCCTGATCAAGGGCGGCCGCGACCGCATCGGGGAACGCCTCTACGCACCCGTCGGCGACCGGCTGGTCCCGGTGACCGTCGCCAACCCCGTCCTCTACGACCCCGAGGGAGCCCGCCGCGATGGCTGACACCGCCCTGACCGCACGGCAGCGCAGCCCCCTGGCGCACGCCGCCGACCGCCTGGCCGCCGCGACGCGCTCCTGCGGGGGCGCGGTCCGCCTGGCCGAACTCCCCTTCCTGGCTCAGGTGAACGTCCGCCTCGACGCCAAGAGCCCGGCGGCGGACGCCGTGGGTCTCGCCCTGGGGTGCCAACTGCCCCTGGAGCCGAACACCGTGGTACGGGCCGGCGACCTGACCGCGGTGTGGCTCGGTCCCGACGAATGGCTGCTGGTGGGCCCGCCCGGAACCCAGCGGGAGCTGGAGGGCCGGATCCGTGCGGCGGCCGGAGACGAACCCGTCTCCGTCACCGACGTCTCCGCCCAGCGCACCACTCTCCTGGTCGCCGGACCCCGCGCCCGTGACCTGCTGTCCCACGGCTGCGCCCTGGACCTGCACCCACGCGCCTTCGGCCCCGGTCGCTGCGCCCAGACGACGCTGGCACGTACGCAGGTCGTCCTGGTCGCCCGCGACGAAGCCAGGGCGGGCTTCTGGGTAGTGGTGCGCTCCTCCTTCGCCGGCTACCTGACGGACTGGCTGCTGGACGCGGCCGTGGAATACGGGTGAGCGGCCCTCCCGGACGGTAGGGAGGGAGGTCGCTCGGTGACGTAGACCGAGATCGGCATGGAGCACAACCTGGGCCTGACCTGCGACCCGGTCGGCGGCCTGGTCCAGATCCCCTGCATCGAGCGCAACGGCATGGCGGCGGTCAAGGCCGTGACCGCCGCCCGGATGGCCCTGCGCGGCGACGGCCGACATCACGTCTCCCTCGACAAGGGCATCAAGACCATGAAGGAGACCGGAGCCGACATGAAGGTCAAGTACAAGGAGACCGCCCGTGGCGGCCTCGCCGTCAACGTCATCGAGTGCTGAAGAAGCGGTCGGTCACAGCACGGGAACGGCCCTCACAGATAGTCGTCGTCTCCCTGGTCGAAGAGCTCCGGGTAGGTGGACTCGTCGTCCGCCCGGCGGCCGCTCTGCTGCTCGAGCCGGTGCTGACGCTCCTGGCGTGCCTGTTCCTGGGCGCCGAGGGTTTCCTCGGTCATGTCCTTGAGGTGGCCGGAGTCGTCCGCGTACCGGCCATGCTCTCGGTCGGTCATATCGGCTCACTCCTGTCATATCGATAAATTTCATGTTATGTCCATATTATGTCTCTTCCTCCATGCGGATCGACTCCTTGAGCTCCCTCAGGGCGCGGCTGTCCCTGTCCTCGTTCATGTCCAGCAGGGCACGCGCGATGGCGTCGAGCTTGCGTTGGATGGCGTGCTCCGCCCGCATCTCCGAGTTCTTGAGCAGGGCGAGAAGGAGGAGGGTGACCCCGGTCATCGACTCCCCGGCGAGCAGCAGCAGCTCCAGGGGCAGATGTGCGGCGTGCGCGGCGATGAAGAAGCCGACGAAGGCCAAGCAGATCAGGAAGAAGAGGGGAGAGCTGGTCAAGTTTGAGGCTCTCTCCGCCAGTTCCTCGAACATCCCGCGCTCGGGGCCGCCGCGGTGGGCGGGGCTCTTGAAGGTCATGGGGAAGGCTTACCCTGCCGCTGTTTCCGAGGCGGCGCGCGCAGCGCCGACGGGTGGTGGCGCCCCCCGGGTATGCACCCGGGCGGGGGAACGGCACCTCCCGAACCGCCCCCCCGACACCCCACCGGGCGGCGGACCTCAGTCCGCGGGGCGCGCGCTCGAGGGCTCCTTGAGCGCGGTGACCGCGGCCGCCAGCTCCAGGCGGAGCGGGCCGGGCGGAGCGTCGCCGTTGACGGCCGCCACCAGGTCCTCGGCGACGTTGTGCAGCTTCGTGTTGGTCTTCTGGGAGACGGTGACCAGGACGTCCCAGGCGTCCTGTGCGCTCAGCGCGAAGGAAGCCATCAGCACCCCCCGGGCCAGGTCGATCACCGGCCGCGTCTGCATGGCCCGTCTGAGCTGGACCAGCTCGATGTGCAGGTCCCGCTCGTTCGCCGGGTCCAGGCCCAGGTCCCGGTGCTGGTCATCGGCCGGGTCCGGGGCGCTGTCCGGGTCCAGGTCGGGGTCCTCTGGCCGCTCCTGTCGCCGCAGAGGGCCGTGCCGCTGCCGGAGCCGCCTGTCCTGGCCGTCTCCCGCGGCCGTACCGACGGTGGGGGAGGTGTCGAACAGGGCCCGCGTGCCGGTCAGCGACAGCAGTCTGTCCACGGAGGGGCCGGTCGGGCCGAGCGTGAGCGTCTTGGCGTCGGTCAGGGCCTGGCGCCTGGCGCTCAGCAGCACGTTGAGGCCGGAGCAGTCGCAGAAGTCCACGTCGGCGAGATCCACGTCGACACCTCTCACCGAGCGCCGGAGGGCCTCCCGCAGGGCGTCCTGCAGAGCCTGCTCGGTGTCGATGTCCAGTTCACCGGACACGGTCACGGCCACCCGGTCCCCGTCCTGGTGGCTCTCGACCCGCAGGCAGGGGGGCAGGAGGTGCTGCGGCGGGTGCGCCCAGGTGACCCGGACGTCACCGTCCGAGCTGTCGGGCTCGGGAAGTACGCGCTCGTCCATGGCAGCCTCCCGAGCTCGCCCATACCGCGCCCCCGACCCAGGGGTGTCCGTCGATTCCCGCCGGGCACCCCCTAGCCAGGCTCTGCCCGCCCCGGGTCATATGTCAAGGGATACACGAATTCGAATTCACCTTTTTGTATTCGTGAATCGCAGCGCATACTCTCTATGCATGGGTGGAGTGCGTGAGCCGCATACGGGATGGACGTTCCTCACCAACCACGCACGCGTGCTGGCGGCCATCGCCGACGATCAGAGTGTCCGCATCCGTGACATCGCGGCCCACTGCCGGCTGACGGAACGTGCCGTTCAGAAGATCATCGCCGATCTCGAGCAGGACGGCTATCTCACGCACACCCGTGAGGGGCGCAGCAACACGTACCACATCCAGCCCGGTACGCCGCTGCGCCACCCCGCGGAGGCCAGCCTGACCGTGGCCGAGCTGCTCGCCCTCCTCGTCCAGCAGGACGCCGAACACAGCAGGCAGCGCCAACAGCAGTAACGCCCCTCACCATGGGTACTCGCAGGTCCCGGTCACCGGCCACCGAGAGGAGCCCGAAGTGAGCACCGAAGCAGGCAGGAAGATCGTGGTGACGGGTGCCACCGGCAACGTGGGCACCAGCCTCGTGCGGCTGCTCGCCGAGGATCCGGCCGTCGCGAGCGTACGGGGCCTGGCGCGCCGCATCCCCGACCTCGGCCCGGACCGCGTGGAGTGGTCGAAGGTCGACCTCGCGGCGAAGGACGTCGATCTCGTACGGGAGTTCCGGGGCGCCGACGCGGTGGTGCACCTGGCGTGGGCGTTCCAGCCGACGCACGATCCGGTCGCGACCTGGCGGACCAACGTCCTCGGCAGCATCCGGGTCTTCGAGGCCGTCGCCGCCACCGCCACGGTGCCCACACTGGTGCACGCCTCCTCGGTGGGGGCCTACTCCCCGGGGCCCAAGAACCGCTCCGTGGACGAGTCCTGGCCCACACACGGCTGGCCCGACGCCGCCTACACCCGGGAGAAGGCCTATCTGGAGCGGTATCTCGACACCTTCGAGTTCCGGCACCCAGGGATCCGGGTCGTACGGATGCGGCCCGCCTTCCTGTTCAAACGTGAATCGGCGAGCGAACAGCGGCGCATCTTCGGCGGAAAGTTCCTGCCCGGACCGCTGGCCCGCCCGGAACTGCTGCCCTTCCTGCCGGACATCCACGGGCTCCGCGTGCAGGCCCTGCACACCGACGACGCGGCCCGTGCCTACCAGCTGGCCATCCACACCGAAGTCCGGGGCGCCTTCAACCTGGCCGCCGATCCGCCCCTCGACGCCGAGATCCTGGGCGAGTTGCTGGGGTCCCGCCCCGTACGGCTGCCGCGCACGGCCGCACGATCGGCGATCGCCGCCGCCTGGGGACTGCGGCTGCTGCCCGCCTCACCCCACCTCTTCGACGCCGTCCTGAGGCTGCCCCTCATGGACTGCGCCCGCGCGCGCACCGTGCTCGGCTGGCAGCCGCGGCGGACGGCGACCGAGGTGCTGGAGGAGTTCCTGCACGGGCTGCAGGAGGGCGCCGGCGCCCCGACGGCACCGCTGCAGGGCCGCAAGGTCGGCTGATCCCCGTGGGGGCCGCCAGGGGGCCCGCTGTCGCCCATCTGCGCCCGTTTGGGCGGCACGGATCGCGAAACTCCCTTGCATAGTCCAACGGTGCAGGAAGGCGGTCTCGATCCATGGCCCTGACATCCCGCAACGACATGTCCCCGGCCCTCGGCCGGGCGGGAACCGCCCTCGACGTGGCCGGGCTGGAGGCGGCGCTGCGCAGTGCCGTGGACGGGGAGATCCGGTTCGACGCGGGCAGCAGGGGCGCGTACTCCACGGACGGCTCCAACTACCGCCAGGTCCCCATCGGCGTCGTCGTCCCGCGCGGTGTGGAGGCGGGCGCCCGGGCGGTCGAGGTGTGCGCGCGGTTCGGCGCGCCCGTCCTGTCCCGGGGCGGCGGCACCAGTCTGGCCGGCCAGACGACGAACAAGGCCGTCGTCATCGACTGGACCAAGTACTGCGACGCCCTGGTGTCGGTCGATCCCGACGCCCGCACCTGCGTCGTGGAGCCCGGCCTGGTCCTGGACGAGCTCAACCGCCAACTCGCCGATCACCGCCTCCAGTTCGGTCCCAAACCCTCCACGCACAGCCACTGCGCGCTCGGCGGCATGATCGGCAACAACTCGTGCGGGGCGTCGGCACAGGCGTACGGCAAGACGGTGGACAACGTACGCCGTCTGGAGGTCCTCACCTACGACGGGACCCGCATGTGGGTGGGGCCGACCTCGAAGGCCGAGCGGGTGCAGATCGCCGCCGAGGGCGGGCGCCGGGCGGAGATCTACGACGGCCTCGACCGCATCGTCACCGAGTACCTGGCGGACATCCGCAAGGGCTACCCGAAGATCCCGCGCCGCGTCTCCGGATACAACCTGGACTCCCTGCTCCCGGAGAACGGCTTCGACGTCGCCAAGGCCCTGGTCGGCAGCGAGGGAACGCTGGTGACCGTGTTGCGCGCCGAACTCGACCTGGTCCCGGTGCCCCGCTACCAGTCGCTGCTCGTCCTCGGATACGAGGACATCTGCGCCGCCGCCGACGACGTCCCCCACCTCCTTCAGCACTGCTCACCCAGCCAGCTGGAGGCCCTGGACGGGCGGATGGCTCAGCTGATGCGCGAGGAGCACGCCTACCTGGAGTCCCTCAACTCCCTTCCGGAAGGGGACAGCTGGCTGCTGCTGCAGTTCAGCGGCGACAGCCGGGAGGAGGCCGACGAGAAGGCGCACGCGCTGCTGCGCGCGGCCGGCCGGAACGAGAAGGAATCCACCGTCGCCTTCTCCGACGACCCCGAGCGCGAGCAGAGGATGCTCAAGGCCCGCGAGGCCGGACTCGGGGTCACCGCGCGGCCCCCGGACGACCGCGAGACCTGGGAGGGCTGGGAGGACTCCGCCGTACCGCCCGACCGCCTCGGCGACTACCTACGCGACCTCAAGGGGCTGTTCGAGGAGTTCGACTACGACCACCCCTCGCTGTACGGGCACTTCGGGCAGGGCTGTGTGCACACCCGCATCCCGTTCGGGCTGAAGACCGCCGAGGGTGTGGCCGACTTCCGCCGCTTCCTGGAGCGCGCCGCCGACCTCGTGGCCTCCTACGGCGGCTCGCTGTCGGGCGAGCACGGGGACGGCCAGTCCCGTGGCGAGCTGCTCACCCGCATGTTCGGCGAGCGGCTCGTGGCCGCGTTCGGGGAACTCAAGGCGCTCTTCGACCCCCACAACCGGATGAACCCCGGCAAGGTCGTCGACCCCAACCCCGTCGACGGCCAGCTGCGGCTCGGCTCCGCCTGGCGGCCCGCCACCCTGGACACGCACTTCGGCTACCCGGAGGACGAACACTCCTTCACCCGCGCCGTGCTGCGCTGCGTCGGCATCGGCAACTGCCGCAGCCACCAGGGCGGGGTGATGTGCCCGTCCTACCGGGCCACTCAGGAGGAGGAGCACTCCACGCGAGGCCGGGCGCGGCTGCTGTTCGAGATGCTCGAGGGCCACGCGGACTCCGCCGTGACCGACGGCTGGCGCTCCACCGAGGTCCGCGACGCCCTGGACCTGTGCCTGGCGTGCAAGGGCTGCAAGGCGGACTGCCCCACCGGCGTCGACATGGCCACCTACAAGGCGGAATTCCTCGCCCACCACTACGAGGGCAGGCCCCGCCCGGCCGCCCACTACTCCATGGGCTGGCTGCCGGTGTGGGCCCGGCTCTCCCGCCTCGCCCCGCCGGTCGTCAACAGCCTGCTGCACGCGCCCGGACTGGCCGCCGCCGGCAAACGGCTGGCCGGCGTCGACGGCGCGCGCCAGGCCCCCGTGTTCGCCGAGGAGTCGTTCCTGCAGTGGTGGCGGGCGCGCGGCAGCGAAGAACCGGACCCCGGCGACCCGCGGGCCGTCGTGCTGTGGCCCGACACCTTCAGCACCTACTTCCACCCCGCGATCGCCCGGTCCGCGGTGCGGGTCCTGGAGGACGCCGGCTTCCGGGTCGCCGTACCCACCAGGCCCGTCTGCTGCGGCCTGACCTGGATCTCCACCGGGCAGCTCACGGTGGCGAAGAAGGTCCTACGGCACTCCCTCGACGTCCTGCGCCCGTGGATCGAGGCGGGCACCCCCGTCATCGGCCTGGAACCGTCCTGTACGGCCGTCTTCCGCGCCGACGCGCCGGAACTGATGCCCGCCGACCAGGACGTGCAGCGCCTGGCCGGGCAGTTCCGCACCTTCGCCGAACACCTCGTCCACCACGCCCCCGACGACTGGCGGCCACCCGCGCTGTCCCGGCAGGCGACCGTGCAGACCCACTGCCACCAGCACGCGATCATGAAGTTCGACGCCGACCAGGAGCTGATGCGGCGCGCCCACCTCGACGCCGAGGTCCTCGACGAGGGCTGCTGCGGGCTCGCCGGCAACTTCGGGTTCGAGCGCGGCCACCACGAGGTGTCCATGGCCGTCGGGGAACAGGGCGTCCTGCCCTCCGTGCGTGGGGCCGCCCCGTCCGGCCTGGTCCTCGCGGACGGCTTCAGCTGCCGGACCCAGATCGAGCAGGGCGGCACGGGCCGTCGGGCCCTGCACCTGGCCGAGGCGCTGGCCCTCGGCCTGGACGGAACCCTGCCCGCGGACCTGCCCGAGCGTCTGGCGCAGCGCCCCGCGCCGCCCTCACGCCTCGGCGCCTGGGCGGCGACGGCCGTCGCCGCCGCGCTGACCGCGGCCCCCGCGGCAGTCCTCGCCCGCCGCCTGAGGCGGCGTACCTGACCTGCCATGGCGGTACAGGTGGCGGTGTGCGGGCCCGCGCAGTGCGGGGAAAACGAGCGGGCCCTCGCGTACGAGGTGGGCCGGCTGCTGGCGGAGCGCGGGGCCGTGGTGATCTGCGGTGGGCACGGCGGGGTGATGGCCGCGGTCGCGGCGGGTGCCCGGTCGCGCGACGGTGTCGTCGTCGGGGTGCTGCCCGGGGCCGACCGTACCGGCGCCGGGCCGGACCTGAGCGTCGCGATCGCCACCGGCCTCGGGCAGGCACGCAACAGCGTCATCGTGCACAGCGGGGACGCCGTCGTCGTGGTCGGCGGCTCCTGGGGGACGCTCTCGGAACTGGCCCTGGCGATGCGCCGGGGCGGCGTGCCCGTCGTCCAGCTCGGCGACGGCTGGCGCCTCGTGGACGCGGACGGGCGTGAGGTGCCCGGCGTACGGTACGCGCGGACGCCGGCGGAGGCGCTGGACGTGACGGGGCTCTGGCCCTGACCGACATGTTCTCGCCCCCGCCGCCCCTACCCTTCCCGTCCCTGGGGCCAGCGCCCGGACCCCCGCGGTCGGCCTTGCGGCCTCGTCCTCGAACTCCCCCCAAGCTCTTCGAGCAGGGGGACCCCCAGACGGTTTGAGAATTCAGCCCCTCCGGCGTTCGAGGAGCGGGGGTCCGGGGGCCGGCCACCGAAAACGGGGTCTGGGGCGAAGCCCCAGCGGGGTCGAAGGGCGGAGCCCCCTGGGGACGGGAGGGGTAGGGGGGGCCGGGGGCGAATCAACCCCAGTGCGGCACGGCGCTCAAGCCGTCAGCACCTTCTCCAGCGCCCCGAGCGCCGACCGCAGCTCCTCCTCGGTGATCGTCAGCGGCGGCGCCAGGCGGATCGTCGAGCCGTGGGTGTCCTTGACCAGGATCCCCTCCGCCATCAGACGTTCGCTGATCTCGCGCCCCGTGCCGATCACCGGGTCGACGTCCACGCCCGCCCACAGCCCGCGCGAGCGGAAGCCCACGACGCCCTTGCCGACGAGCGAGGTGAGCCCGTCCCGCAGCACCACACCCAACTCGGCGGCCCGCAGCTGGAAGTCGCCCGTCTTCAGCAGCCCGACGACCGCCGAACCGACCGCCGCGGCCAGCGGGTTGCCCCCGAACGTCGATCCGTGCTCGCCCGGCCGCAGCACCCCGAGCACCTCCCGGCGCGCCACCACCGCGGACACCGGCACGATCCCGCCGCCGAGCGCCTTCCCGAGCAGCAGCACGTCCGGCAGCACGCCCTCGTGCTCCACGGCCAGGGTGCGACCGGTGCGCCCGAGACCCGACTGGATCTCGTCCGCGACGAACAGGCACCCTGCCCGGCGCGTGAGCTCCCGGACCCCGGTGAGATAACCCTCGTCGGGGATGACCACACCCGCCTCGCCCTGGATCGGCTCGATCAGCACGGCCGCCGTCGTCTCGTCGACCGCCGCCCGAAGCGCCGCCAGGTCGTTGTACGGGACGATCCGGAAGCCCGGCGTGAACGGCCCGAATCCCGCCCGCGCCGTCTCGTCCGTGGAGAAGCTGACGATCGTCGTCGTACGGCCGTGGAAGTTTCCGGCCGCCACCACGATCGTCGCCCGGTCGGCCGGCACGCCCTTGACCTCGTACGCCCACTTCCGGGCCACCTTGACGGCGCTCTCCACCGCCTCCGCGCCCGTGTTCATCGGCAGCACCATGTCCAGGCCCGTCAACTCCGCCAGGGACTCCGCGAACTCGGCCAGCTGGTCGTTGTGGAAGGCCCGCGAGGTGAGCGTCAGTCGGTCCAGCTGACGGTGCGCCGCCTCGATCAGCACCGGGTTGCGGTGACCGAAGTTGAGGGCCGAGTACCCGGCGAGCATGTCGAGGTAGCGGCGGCCCTCCACGTCCTCCACCCAGGTGCCCTCGGCGCGGGCGACGACCACGGGCAGCGGGTGGTAGTTGTGCGCGAGGACGGGCTCCTCGGCCTGGATCAGCTCGGCGGACGTACGCGTACGGGCGGGTGCGGTCATGAACGGGTCTCCCGGATCTCCTGGGTGCAGCACTTGATGCCTCCGCCGGCCTTGTGGAACTCGGACAGGTCGACGGGGACGGGGTCGTAACCCTGGTCGGCGAGGCGTGAGGCCAGCGCCTCCGCCTTCGGCGCGATGAAGACATGGCGTCCGTCGGAGACGGAGTTCAGGCCGAACGCCATCGCGTCCTCGTGCGTCGCGAGCACCGCGTCCGGGAACAGCCGCGCCAGCACCTCCCGGCTGCCCGGCGAGAACGCCTCCGGGTAGTACACGACGTTGTCGTCGTCGAGGACGAACAGCGCGGTGTCCAGATGGTAGAAGTACGGGTTCACCAGCGTCAGGCTGATCACGGGGTGGCCGAAGAACTCCTGCGCCTCACGGTGCGCCTCCCGGGTCGTACGGAACCCGGTGCCGGCCAGCAGGTACCGGCCGGTCCACACCAGGTCGCCCTCCCCCTCGCAGACGGACTCCGGGCGGTGGACGTCGTAACCGGCCGCCTTGAACCACGTCTCGTAGTGGAGGGACTCGGGGCGCCGCTCGGGCGCGTGGAAGAGGGAGCCGAAGACCCGGCCGTCGACGACGACCGCCGAGTTCGCGGCGAACACCATGTCCGGCAGACCGGGGACCGGGTCCACGGCGTCGACGGCGTGGCCGTGGGCGCGGTAGGTGCGGATCAGCCCCTGCCACTGCTCATGGGCCAGATCCACGTCGACCGTGGTGTCTGGATGCATCCAGGGGTTGATCGCGTACTGCACGGCGAAGTGTCTGGGTTCGCAGACGAGGAAGCGCCGCCGGCGCGGCACACGGCTGTCAGGCACAGAGGGGTTCCTCCGTTTCCTGGAGTGTCGACTGAGGGTTGACACCAAGGTAGGAAGCGGTGGATACGGACGACAAGCAACGAGAGCTGCGTGTTCGCGCAGCAATGCTGCGTCTTGGGGCCCGTCAGCGCACGTCTGCTGCGTCGTCCGCGGCGCCGTCCGGCGCGGCCTGGGTCGCGCCCGCCTCCGGGCTTTCCGGGAGCAGGTGGGACAGCACCATCACACTGATCGTCTTCCGGATGAACGGCTCCGCGCGGATGCGCTCCAGCACCTCCTCGAAGTGCTCGACGTCCCTCGCCCGCACGTGCAGCAGTGCGTCCGCGCCGCCGGTCACCGTCATCGCCGCCGTGATCTCCGGATGGTTGCGCACCACCTCCGCCAGCCGCCGGGGCGGCGCCGCGCCCTCGCAGTACACCTCGACGTACGCCTCGGTGCGCCAGCCCAGCGCCGACGGCTTCACCGTGGCCGTGAACCCGGTGATCACACCCGTCTCGCGCAGCCGGTCCACCCGGCGCTTGACCGCCGTGGACGACAGGCCGATGGCCGCGCCGATCTCGACGAAACTGGTCCTGGCGTTCGCCATCAGAGCGGTGATGATCTTCCGGTCGAGTTCGTCGAACGATGCCGGCCTGCTGTTCATGCGGGCACTGTAACGAGACCCGGACCACCGCCGTGCCCGGCGCCGCGCCGCCATCGATCCAGCGAGCACGTCCGTGCTCCGCACATGCCCCCAACTGAGGATTGCTCCTAGACTCCACCTTCATGCTGCGCGCCCTCGCCGTCGACGACGAACGCCCCTCGCTCGAGGAACTGCTCTACCTGCTCCGCGCGGACCCCAGGATCGGCAGCGTGGAGGGCGCGGGCGACGCCACCGGGGCGCTGCGCCGCATCAACCGCGCCCTGGAGTGCGGGCCCGACGGCCCCGACGCGATCGACGTCGTCTTCCTCGACATCCACATGCCCGGCCTCGACGGCCTGGAGATGGCCCGGCTGCTCACCGGGTTCGCGAAGCCCCCGCTCGTCGTGTTCGTGACCGCGCACGAAGGCTTCGCCGTGCAGGCGTTCGACCTCAAGGCCGTCGACTACGTCCTCAAGCCCGTACGCCGTGAGCGGCTCGCGGAGGCGGTGCGCCGCGCCGAACAGCTCAGGGAGACCACGCCGCTGATCCCGGTGCACGAGCCGGATCCCGATCACATCCTGGTGGAACTCGGCGGCGTGACACGGTTCGTGCCCGTGGAGGACATCACCCATGTCGAGGCGCAGGGCGACTACGCCCGCCTGCACACCGCCCAGGGCAGCCACCTCGTGCGGATCCCGCTGTCCACGCTGGAGGAGCGGTGGCGCTCGCGTGGATTCGTCCGCATCCACCGCCGCCACCTCGTCGCCCTGCGGCACATCGAGGAACTCCGGCTGGACACCGGCACCGTGAGCGTCCTCGTCGACTCCGTCGAACTCCAGGTCAGCCGCAGGCACGCCCGCGAACTGCGGGAGATGCTGATACGCCGGACCGCGGGCTAGGGGGACGGCGTGCCGCAAGATCCCACCGAACGCCGCGTCGTCGTCACCGGGCCGCCCCGGAGCGGACGCCGCCGCGCCCTGGGCTACTACCGCCCGCGCACCGAGATCGACGAGCAGACCACCCTGGGCCACACCTACGTCCGATCACTGATCCGCAGCCAACTCCGCGTGGCCCTCGTCGTGTTCACGGTGCTGGTGCTCCTGATCGGGCCCCTTCCCCTGTTCTTCGCCGCCACCCGCACGGGCGGTCTGCAATGGGCGGTGCTCGGGTTCGGCCTCTACCCGCCGCTGATCCTGCTCGCCCGCTGGTACGTGCGCCGCGCCGAACGCAACGAGAAGGACTTCGTCCGGCTCGTCGAGGACCGCTGAGGCCAGGGCAGTGAACCAGAACTACGCCGTCCCCGCCGTCGCCCTCGTCGTCCTCGCGACCGTCCTCGTGGGCGCCTTCGGGTTGCGCGTCTCCCGCACCACCTCGGACTTCTACGTCGCCTCCAGAGCCGTCGGCCCCCGCCTGAACGCGGCCGCGATCAGCGGCGAGTACCTGTCCGCGGCCTCCTTCCTCGGCATCGCCGGACTCGTCCTCGTCCAGGGCCCGGACATGCTCTGGTACCCGGTCGGCTACACCGCCGGCTACCTCGTCCTGCTGCTGTTCGTCGCCGCGCCGCTGCGCCGCTCAGGCGCCTACACCCTGCCCGACTTCGCCGAGGCCCGGCTCGCCTCCCAGCCGGTGCGGCGGCTCGCCGGGGCGTTCGTCGTCGGCGTCGGCTGGCTGTACCTGCTGCCCCAGCTCCAGGGCGCCGGACTCACCCTGACCGTGCTCACCGGGGGTCCCCAGCAGCTCGGCGGGATCATCGTCGCCGTCGTGGTGGTGGCGACCGTCGCCGCGGGCGGCATGCGCAGCATCACCTTCGTCCAGGCGTTCCAGTACTGGCTGAAACTCACCGCCCTGCTCGTCCCCGCCCTGTTCCTGGTGCTGGCCTGGCAGGGCGACGGCGCACCCCGCGAGGCGTTCGCCGAACCGGCGACCTTCCGCGAGCACCGCGTGGTACGCATCGACGACACCCTCGACCTGATCCTGCCCCGCCCGCTCGCCGTCACCGCCTCGGGCACCGTCGACGGCCGCCGGTACGACGGACAGCGCGCGGACCTCGCCGCCGGCACCCATCGCATCGAGCGCGGCACCCGGCTGACCTTCACCCGGGGCGACCCCGTCCCCGTCGCCGAGCACGGCAGCAACGGCGGCATGTCCACCTCGCTCGTCTCCGGTCGCGCGGAACGCCCGCTGTACGCCACGTACGGGCTGATCCTCGCCACCTTCCTCGGCACCATGGGCCTGCCCCACGTCGTCGTCCGCTTCTACACCAGCCCGAACGGGGTCGCCGCCCGCCGTACCACCGTGGCCGTACTCGCCCTGATCGGTGCGTTCTACCTCCTGCCGCCCGTCTACGGCGCCCTGGGCCGGCTCTACGCCCCCGAACTGACCCTGACCGGCGACGCCGACGCCGCCGTCCTCCTCCTGCCCGACCGGATGATCGGCGGATTCGGCGGTGACCTGCTGGGCGCACTGCTCGCGGGCGGCGCCTTCGCCGCGTTCCTGTCCACCGCCTCCGGGCTGACCATGGCGGTGGCGGGGGTGCTCGCCCAGGACGTGCTGCCGACGCGGGGCGTGCGGCACTTCCGGCTCGGCACGCTGCTGGCGATGGTGGTGCCGCTGGCGGCGAGCGTGCTGGTCGGCGGGCTGCCGGTGGCCGACGCGGTGGGCCTCGCCTTCGCGGTGTCCGCGTCGTCGTTCTGCCCGCTGCTCGTGCTCGGCATCTGGTGGCGCCGGCTCACCCCGCCGGGCGCTGCGGCCGGGATGCTCGCCGGCGGCGGTGCGGCGTTCCTCGCGGTGGCGGCGACCATGGCGGGCTATCCCGGCAGCGGCACCCTGCACGCCCTGCTCGCCTGGCCCGCGCTGTGGTCGGTGCCGCTGGGGTTCCTGACCATGGTGCTGGTGTCCCTGGCCACGCCCGGGCGGGTGCCGGCCGGGACGGCGGCGATCCTGGCCCGGTTCCACCTGCCCGAGGAACTGCGGACGGAGGTGACGGCGTGAGCGGCTTCCTCGCCGGGCTGTGCGTGGCCGTCCTGCCCCTGCTGGCCGCAGGGTTCTGGCTCGGCCGGCGCACCGCCCGCCCCGAGCGCCTCGGCGGGCTCGGCACCCCCGTCGAGCACGCCACCTTCCAGACCCTGCACACCGCCTCCCTGGCCGCACCCCCGCTGCGTGCCGGGCTCACCGAGGAGACCGCCCGCAAGTCCGCGCGACGGCTGCGCTCCCTGCTCGGCACCGACGCGCTCTGCCTCACCGACCGGGAGACCGTGCTGGCCTGGGACGGCGCGGGGGAGCACCACCGGGAGGAGGTGCTCCAGCGGCTTTCGGGGCCCTTGGAGACCGGCCGCGGCGAGGCCTTCCGGCTGACCTGCGACGCACCCGACTGCCCGCTGCGCTGGGCCGTGGTCGCACCGCTCACCGTCGACGACCGCGTCCACGGCGCGCTGGTCGCCTGCGTGCCCCGCGAGTCCGCGGTCCTCGTCCGCGCCGCGGGGGAGGTGGCCCGCTGGGTCTCCGTACAACTGGAGCTGGCGGACCTCGACCGGTCCCGTACGCGGCTCATCGAGGCCGAGATCAAGGCCCTGCGCGCCCAGATCTCCCCGCACTTCATCTTCAACTCGCTGGCCGTCATCGCCTCGTTCGTGCGCACCGACCCCGAGCGCGCCCGTGAACTCCTGCTGGAGTTCGCGGACTTCACCCGTTACTCGTTCCGCCGGCACGGCGACTTCACCACGCTCGCCGACGAACTCCACGCCATCGACCACTACTTGGCGCTGGTCAGGGCACGCTTCGGCGACCGGCTCACGGTCACCCTGCAGATCGCGCCGGAGGTACTGCCGGTCGCCCTGCCCTTCCTCTGCCTCCAGCCGCTCGTCGAGAACGCCGTCAAGCACGGCCTGGAGGGCACCACCGACCAGCGGCACATCGGCATCACCGCGCAGGACGCGGGCGCCGAGGCCCTGGTCGTCATCGAGGACGACGGCGCGGGAATGGACCCGGAGCTGCTGCGCCGCATCCTCGCCGGGGAGATCAGCCCGTCCGCCGGCATCGGACTGTCCAACGTCGACGACCGGCTGCGCCAGGTCTACGGCGATGAGCACGCACTTGTCATCGAGACCGCGCCGGGAGCGGGCATGAAGATCACGATCCGGTTGCCGAAGTACCAGCCGGGGGTGCACTCGGCGGGGCGGCTGCCGCGCCCGTGAGAGCCGGTGTCTGAGTCAGGGACTGCGGGTGGTGACCGCCATGCCCAGCGTGATCAGGCCGAGGACGACCCAGCCGAACCACAGCCAGCCGCTGCTGCCGAGCGCCACCGTGTAGGCCGTCACCACAACGAGCGCACCGACGGTGAGCACCCCCATCGCCTTCGTGGAACCGGGCATGGCAACACCCTCCTCATGGTTCGTCCTTACCCATGGTGCCCCCGTTCTGCTTGCGCACGGTGCAGACGACCAGATGAGTTCCGGACAACCAGGCGCTCGTGCCCGTCCAGGACGCGGCTTCGTAGCGGGAGGGATCGAAGCCGTAGTCCTTCGGCGGCACGTCCCGCGCGCACGCCGCGTCGGACAGACTCTTGGCCTCGGTCAGGGTGGTGTCGGGGCCGAGCCGGGTGAAGCCGAGCACCTGCTGGTCGTGTGTGCCCGTGCAGGAGACGAGGCGGGCGACCCGCAGGGAGGGCGCGTCCAGGCAGTCCCGTTTCTGCATGTCGGCGGTGTCCACGAACGGCATCCCCGGCTTGCGGTGGTCCCCGAGCGGCCCGTACACCGGCCCGTGCGCGCCCAGCACCAGACACGCGGTGCGCCGCCCGGCAGCCTCGAACCCGGACCGGGTCGGGACGATGGCGTACCCGCGCACGTCGGCGAGCTTCTCGCGGACCTCCTGCGTGCGCTGCTCGCACGCGTCGGGCCCGTGCCGACGGGCCTCGTCCGCGGACGGGCTGGTGACGAGCGCCATCACCTGCCCGTCCGGAGTCCTCTCGGAGCAGGACGGATCCACGGTCAGCCGCGGAGGACCGCCCTGGAAGGGGCTCCCGGGCCAGTCGGCGACCACACAGTCACCGTCCTTCAGGGGCCGCGCGAGGCCGACGGCGTCCCCGTACGGCTTGGCCGCCCCACCGCCCGACGGGTGCACCACCGCGTACCAGACCCCGCCCAGGGCGAGCACCAGACCCAGGGCGCAGGCCAGGAGGGCGCGCAGGAGGTGCGCGCGTCGGGGGTGGTGTGCTTGCCCGTTCGGCGGGGAGGGCGCGGCCGGGGACGTCGGCAGGCCGCCTGCCGTCGGGCTGTGCGAGGTCCGCGTCGGCGCGTGCGGACGTGCCCATCGCGTCCGCGTGCCCGGGACCGGGCGGCTCGGAGCCGCGATCGCCGTCAGGGCGGTTGCCGTGTCCGCCGCCGTGATCCGCAGGGCCGGGTCCTTGACCAGTACGGCGGACAGCAGCGGCCCCAGAGCCCCGGCCCGCAGTGGGGGCCGGGGCTCTTCCAGGACCACCGCGGTGATCTCGGCGAGCTGGGTGTCCCGTTCGAAGGGCCCGCACCCCTCGACCGTGAAGTACAGGGTGCAGCCCAGCGAGAACAGGTCGGCCGCCGCGGTGGGCGGCCCGCCGGTCGCACGCTCGGGCGCCAGATAGCCGGGCGTGCCGACGAGTGCGGACGTCAGTGTGTACCGGGGCTCGCCCGCGTCCGGCTGCACCGAGATGCCGTAGTCGGTGAGCAGGACCCGGGCGTACGGGGCCCCGCCGCGGTCCGGTGCCAGCAGGATGTTCGCCGGCTTCACGTCCCGGTGCATGACGCCCCGCTCGTGCCCGGCGGTCAGGGCGTCCAGCACGGCGAGCCCGACGCGGGCGCACTCCGCGGGGGCCAGCGGGCCGCGACGACGGACCAGTTCGCGCAGGTCGAGCGCGCCCGGGACGTACTCCATGACGATCCACGGCAGGCCCTCGTGCTCCAGCACGTCGTGCACGGTCACCACGTGCGGATGCCCGCGCAGCCCGGCCGCGTGCCGGGCCTCGGCCCGGGCGCGGGCGACCCGGGTGGCCCGCTCCTCGATCGCCTCCACCGGGTTGCGGAACGCGACCTCCTTGAGGGCGACCTCGCAGTCCAGCCGCTGGTCATGGGCGCGCCACACATGGCCCATGGCGCCGCTGCCGAGCCGGTTCAGCAGGAGGTAACGACCGGCGATGGTCCGGCCCACTCCCGACTGCGGTGATCCTGATGGCATCGCGTCGCTCCCCGGTCTGATGCGGCGGTGGTGCGGGACGTCCGTGGGCCGGCCGATCACCCGCTGTGTGCGACCGGTGGCGCGCTGGTGGCCGGTGCGCCGGTGGTGGGTGCGCCGGTGGCGGGCTTGCTCGTGGCGGGTCTGCCGGTCGGTGGCGTGCCGGTCGACGGCCTGCTGGTTTCGGGCGCCGAGGTGCCGGGCTTCGATGGCTTGGACGGGTCGGGTGGCTTGGACGGGCCGGGGGGCTCCGACGGGTCGAGCGACTTCGACGGGCCGGGCGACCTGGGTGAGCCGGGCCTCTTGGAAGGGCCGGGCGCCGACGTCGCGGGCGCGCTGCTCGAGCCCGGTGTGCCGGTGGTCGGGGGACCGCTCGCCCCGGGCGCCGTACCGGACGGAGCCGCGCTGCTCGACGCGGGCGGGTGGGTGGTCCTGGACGGTGAGGAACCGCCCGAGGTGCTTGCGCCGCTCCCCGGGGATGAGGAGGAGCCGCTTGTTGGCGAGGAGGAGCCGCCCGACGCCGGCGGGGAGGAGACCTTCCCGCTGTCGGCCGGCGTCGAGGGCGAGGTGCTGCCGCCCTTCCCCGGTGTCGTCGTCCCGCCCGACGACGGGGGAGTGGACGTCGCCCTGGTGCCGCGGCCGGTTCCGTCCGCCGTGGCGGTGTCCACCGACAGCGTGACGTACTGCCCGAACGCCAGCTCGGTGCCCGGCCCGGGATCCGAACCCGTGACCACGGCCTCGTCGGGCGGCGCCCCCTTCCCGGCGTAGGCGACCGCGAGTCCCAGGTCCGTCAGCCGCCGGCCGGCCTCGGCGAACGGCATCCCCGTCACCCGGGGTACCCGGTGCCGCACCCGGACGTCGAACGGGGAGTCGTGACCACCGGCCGTCCCGACAGGGCGGCTGATCCCGCGGCCCGGGTCGTCGACGTCGACGAGCACCAGCCGGGTCAGCGGCCGCGTAGCGGGCCTGACCGCCACGACAGAGGAACGGTCATATCCGGCCCATTTCCTGGTGCCGTCCTCGAATGTGACCGAAATCCGTGTGGGGTCGCCCTGGAACGGGCGCAGAGGGTTTCCGCAGGAGCATTTCACCGTGGGCTGCCCCTGGTCGTTCACCAATACGGCGATTCCGGCCTCGAGCAGCGAGTTGAAAGGGGTGGCCCTGCCCTTCTTGTAGTCGTGGTTCTGAACGAGAGTGTCGTGACGCAGCAGGACCGGTGTGAGCCGGTCGAGATAGTCGGGGATCTGTGCCCGGGTAATTCCGAGGACCTGCGCCCAGACCTTTGCCTTGCGGTCGTTCGCGGGATCGGTGAGGAATTCCTTCAGCCGTTCGACGTCACAGATCGTGGGCTGCCGGGAACCGCCGTAGAGCCCGGGCGTGTCCCCGGCCTGCAGGCCTCCGGGCACCTCCCGGATACGGATCCTGGCGTCGTGCCCGAGACCGCTGTGCTCGTCGAAGAAGGGGTTCAGCGACGGAATCCCGACGGCGACGGCCTTCACCACGAACGTCTGTGCGCTTTTTCCACATCCGGCGACGACCAGTACCGCGACCAGCAGAACGCCGATCCTTCGGGCCAGGGATTTACCCGCCCTGTGCAGAGACGCGCGCATCGTCATCACCGCTCCCCCCTGCGGTCCCCCGCGCCCTGCAGAGCGGCGGCAGGGCGTCACCGCACCAGGCTACCGAATGGAGCGGTACTTCAGGCAGCCTGAAAAGAAAGGGAATTCAGCGGTGTGACGGAACTCAGCGGCCGCGTGCGTTGAGTGAGGCCAGATAGGCGTTGTACGCCTCGAGTTCCCTGTCGCCGTCGCGGTCCGCGGCCCGGTCCTGCCGCTTGGCCTGCCGCTGCTCGGACCGGTACCACTGGAACAGCAGCGCAAGCAGCACGAGCACGGACGGGACCTCGCTGAACGCCCAGGCGATGCCACCGGCCGACGTCTGGTCCGCCAGGGCGTCGATGCCGAGTGAGGCGGGCGGGTGCCGGTAGGCGTCGACCATCGGTGTGGACGCCATCATCAGCGCGATGCCGAAGAACGCGTGGAACGGCATACCCGCGAACAGCTCCAGCATCCGCATCAGATGCCCCGGTCGGTGCGGGCCCGGGTCGATGCCCATGATGGGCCAGAAGAACACCAGGCCGACGGCGAGGAAGTGCACCATCATCGCGATGTGCCCGGCCTTGGACGCCATCAGGAAGTCGAAGAGCGGGGTGAAGTACAGCCCGTACAGGCTCGCGATGAACAGCGGGATGGTGAACGCCGGGTGCGTGATGATCCGCAGGTAGCGGCTGTGCAGCAGCATCAGCAGCAGCTCGCGCGGCCCCTTGCGGCCGCGGCCGGCGGTCGGCAGGGCGCGCAGGGCCAGGGTGATCGGCGCACCGAGCAGGATCAGGATCGGCGCCAGCATGCTGGTCAGCATGTGCTGCACCATGTGCACGCTGAACATGACCATGCCGTAGTCGTTCAGCCTGGTGCACATCGTGAGCAGCACGATCAGTACGCCGACGACGTAGGCGAGGGTCCGGCCGGCCGGCCACTTGTCCCCGCGGCGCACGAGCCGGACGACGCCCCACCCGTACAGCCCGAGCCCCACCAGGCAGGCGACGAGGAAGAACGGGTCCGTCGACCAGACGAGCCCCCGCCCCAGCGTGAACGGCGGCAGATCCATGGTCATGCCGTGCCCGCTGTGATCCATCCGCCGGCTCCTGTTTCGTGGGGGTTGTGCGCTGTCTGTCCACAGCTGTCTGTCCGCACCCAGAGTAGAACCGCCCCCGGCCGGGGCTGCGACCGGGGGCGGCTGAAGTCTGCCGATGCGTTACAGAACACACTCCGCCTCGGCGTACCGCTCCATCGGCACCGTCTTCAGCGTCTGCACCGCCTCCGCCAGCGACACCATCACGATCTTCGTGCCGTGCAGCGCGGTCATCATGCCGAACTCGCCCCGGTGCACGGCCTCGACCGCATGCCACCCGAACCGCGTCGCCAGCACCCGGTCGTACGCCGTGGGCGTACCGCCACGCTGCACATGGCCGAGGATCACCGGACGGGCCTCCTTGCCGAGCCGCTGTTCCAGCTCGAGCGAGAGCTGCCGGGCGATCCCCGCGAACCGCTCGTGCCCGTAGATGTCCTTGCCGCCCTCGTCGAACTCCATCGTGCCGGGCTTGGGCTTGGCACCCTCCGCGGCGACGACGATCGCGAACCGCTTGCCCGCGGCGAACCGTTCGCCGACCCGGGCCGTCAACTCCTCGATGTCGAAGGGGCGTTCCGGCACGACGATCGCGTGCGCGCCGGCCGCCATCCCGGAGTGCAGCGCGATCCAGCCGGTGTGGCGGCCCATGACCTCGACGATCAGCACCCGCTGGTGCGACTCCGCGGTGGTCTTCAGCCGGTCCAGCGCCTCGGTGGCCACACCGACGGCCGTGTCGAAGCCGAAGGTGACGTCCGTGACGGCGATGTCGTTGTCGATGGTCTTCGGCACGCCGACGATCGGCAGACCGTTGTCGGACAGCAGCCGGGCCGCCTTGAGCGTGCCCTCACCGCCGATCGGGATGATCGCGTCGAGACCCAGCTCCTCGACATGGCCCCGGGCCCGCTCCACGCCGTCCCGAAGGTGCTCGGGACGGACCCGGGAGGAGCCGAGGATGGTGCCGCCGCGGGCCAGGATGCCGCTGACCGCGTCCAGGTCGAGCTTGAGGTAGTCGCACTCCAGGAGACCCTTCCAGCCGTCCCGGAAGCCGATGACCTCGTCGCCGTGGTCGGCGACGGCGCGGTGCACGACGGACCGGATGACGGCGTTCAGACCGGGGCAGTCACCGCCGGACGTGAGGACACCAATGCGCATAGCCCGAAATACCTTCTCAACGTGGGCACGGGACCGGACCGCGCTGTCCGGCTCGATCCCCGCCACCCTACCGGCGAAGGGGGGCGGGGCCGCACCGTGCGTCCGCCTGCTGGACGCGCCCGCTCAGCTGTGCGGACGCACTGTCAGACGGGCCGGTTGCCGCAGGTTGGCCGACCGGTGTACGGGCCTGCGGACGCGACCCCTGCGGAACCGTTTCCGTCGGGCTGTGGCGGGGCCGTACCTACGCCGGCTCGCCCGGCTGCACCTACGCGGGCTGCTGCGCCGCCGCGATGCGCTCGTTGCGCAGCGCCTCGTACCAGCGGTCGTCGACCGGCGGCAGCGCGTTGACGTCCAGCGCCAGCTTCAGCAGCAGGTCCGCGATCTGCGGGTTGCGCGCCAGCACGGGACCGTGCATGTACGTGCCGAAGACCGTGTCGTTGTACGCGCCCTCCGTGCCGTCGCCCGTGCCGTTGCCCTTGCCGAGCTTCACCTGCGCGAACGGGCGGGCGGTCGGGCCGAGGTGGGTGACGCCCTGGTGGTTCTCGAAGCCGGTGAGCGGGGGCAGGCCGAGGCGCGGGTCGATGTCCGCGAGGACGTCGCCGACGCACCGCTCGCCCTCGCCGCGCACCGAGACCACGTCGAGCAGGCCGAGGCCCGGCTCGCGCTGCCCGAGGTCGTTGATGAACTCGTGGCCGAGGATCTGGTAGCCGGCGCAGACCGAGAAGACGATCGCGCCGTTCTCCACGGCCCGGTACAGATGCCCGTCGCGCCGCAGCCGCTCGGCCGCGAGCCGCTGCGGACGGTCCTCGCCGCCGCCGATCAGGTAGATGTCCCCGGAGGTCGGGATCGGCTGGTCGCTGCGCACGTCGAGGCGGGCCACGTCGAGGCCGCGCTGACGGGCCCGGCGCTCCACGACGAGCGCGTTGCCCTGGTCGCCGTAGGTGCTCAGCAGGTCCGGGTAGATCCACACCAGACGCAACTGGTTGTCACTCATCGATGATCGTCCTTCGTGCTCAGTTGCCGACGCGGCGGCGCAGGTCCTGGAACGCGGTGTAGTTGGCGATGACCTCGATCCGGCCCGGCGGCGCGACCTGCACGGCCTGGTCGAGGTTCTCGCAGACCTGGAAGGACTGGTTCGCGACCTCCAGGCGCACGGCGAGGTCCAGCTTGCGGTCGCCGATGACGAAGATCGGGTGCCCGGTCAGCCGTGTGTAGTCGACGTCCCACAGCCAGGAGGTGTCGGTGCCGTCGGCCGAGCGCGCGTTCACGGAGAGGATCACCGGGGTCGGCGGCGGGTCGATCAGCGAGAACGTCTCCAGCCAGCCGGCCGGGTTCTTCGCCAGCAGCAGCCGCAGGTCCCGGTTCTGGAACTGGACGACGTCGTAGCGTCCGGCCACCGCCTGCACCTGGTACATGCGCTCCAGCGCGACCTGCGGGGGCACGCCGAACACGGCGGCGACGGCGGCCGAGGTCGTGGCGTTCGCCTTGTTGGCGCGGCCAGGCAGCTGGAGGTGGATCGGCCAGGCGGAGCCGTGCGGGTCGAGGACGTGGTCCCCGGACAGCGCCCAGCTCGGGGTCGGCCGGCGGAAGCCGCACTCGCCGCAGTACCAGTCGTCGCCGGGGCGCTGCATCACGCCGCCGCAGGACGGGCAGGACCAGGCGTCGTCCTTCCACATCTGGCCGGCGGCGACCCAGATCACATTGGGCGAGGAGGACGCGGCCCACACGACCAGCGGGTCGTCGGCGTTCGCGACGACGACGGCCTTGGACCCGGCCAGGCCCTCTCGCCAGTTCTCGGCGAGCATCCGGGTCTCGGCGGCGCGGTCGAGCTGGTCCCGGGAGAGGTTCAGAAGCGCGATGCACTTCGGGTCGGTGTCGCGGGCGACCCCGGCGAGGTACTTCTCGTCGACCTCGATCACGGCGAACTTGGCGTCCGAACCGCCCGCCAGCGCCGAGGTGATGCCGGCGGGCATGTTGGCGCCGAGCGCGTTGGAGACGACCGGACCCGCGGCGCGCAGCGCCTCCGCGATCAGCCGGGTGGTCGTGGTCTTGCCGTTGGTCGCCGAGACCAGGACGACGTCCAGGTTCTGGGCGAGCCGGGCGAGGAGGTCGGGGTCGAGCTTCAGCGCCACTCGGCCGCCGATCACCGAACCGCTGCCGCGCCCCGCGGCGCGCGATGCCGCAGCGACCGCCTTGCCCGCGGTCACGGCCAGCTTGGCCCGCGGCGTCAGCGGGTCCGAGTTGCCTGCCATCAGTTCTCGATCCTCCTTGCGTACAGCGCCGCGCCCTGTTCCGGCAACGTGTGGGCCTCAGCCTATCGAGATCCCCGCACGCCCCCGAACCGCGGCACCACCCCGGCACCCGCGCGGCCCTGCCGACCGTACCCTTGCCGGCATGCCACATCGCACCATCCCGGGCGCCCGAGGGCGCGTCCGGCCCATCACCGTGCTCGGCGACCGCGTACTTCGCGAGCCGTGCAGGGACGTCACCGACTTCGGACCCGAACTCGCCCGGCTCGTCGAGGACATGTTCGCGACGATGTACGCCGCACGGGGCGTCGGCCTGGCCGCGAATCAGGTCGGCGAGCCGTTGCGGGTGTTCGTGTACGACTGTCCGGACGACGAGGACGTCCGTCATCTGGGACATATGGTCAACCCACGCCTTGTGGCGGCGGACGGTGTGGTGCTGCGGGGTCCGGAGGGGTGCTTGTCCCTGCCGGGCCTTGAGGCGGGGACGGAGCGGTACGACCGGGCTGTTGTAGAGGGGTTCACGGTGGAGGGGGAGCCGGTGCGGGTGGAGGGCACCGGGTGGTTCGCCCGGTGCCTGCAGCACGAGTGCGATCACCTGGCCGGTGGGCTGTACGCGGACCGGCTCAGTGGCTGGCGCCACCGTCGGGTGATGCGACAGGTGGCGCGAGCGCCGTGGGGGCGATGAACGTCGGCGACCACTGGCGGGTTGTGGCTGGTCGCTGCCCCAAGTGCTCGGCTTCGCTCGAACAGGGGCCCCCATCGCGGCGGAGCCGCATATCGACACAGGTCCCGCACCCCTTTCGGGGCGCTTCAGAACCCGGGGCCTCCTATGCGATCCCCGGCCGCGGCCAAACGACCCCACAACAGGTCCGCCAAGCTCCGGACCAACTCCGCCCGCGAGCAAGGCCGTTCCCCTAGCCACCAGTCGCCGGCGGCGTGCATCATGCCGACGATGCCGTGGCCCCACACCCGCGCCAGCTGGTGGGTGTCCGGGCCGAGGTCCAGGCGTTCCTCGATGACCTGGGCCAGCTCCTCACCCATGCGGCGCAGCAGCGGGATCGAGTGGCGGCCGGTGTCGAAGCCCTGGTCGTTCTGCGAGCCGCCCTCCGCCGGATGCATCAGGAAGCGGTACACCTGCGGCCGTGCCTCGATCGCCGCCAGGTATGTGTCCAGCGTGGACTCCACCCGCTCGCGCCGGTCCGCCGGGGCGTCCAGCGCCGCCCTCAGCGAGTCGAGCAGCGCGTCCGTGTGGCGTTTGGCGAGCGCCGCGTACAGCCCGCCCTTGTCGCCGAAGTGGCGGTAGAGGATCGGCTTGGTGATGCCGGCCTCGGCGGCGATGGCGTTCATCGAGGCCCCGGGGCCGTCGCGAAGCACCACTCGGTCGGCGGCCTCGAGCAACTCTCGCCGTCGGCGGTCGGCGGACCGCTCCTGATCGGTCCGCTGCGTGGTGTCCATCATCTCTCCCCACCCGTCCTGATTCGGTGACGCCTGCGCAAAGTAACACTGAATGGCGGGTCGGTATCGAACGAGCTGCCGACTCGCCAAGGAGGCGCACCGGCGGGTCCGGGAGTTGACTTCTCCTACTGGTGAGTAACAGACTGCTGTTACCGCAAGTAACATGTTAGCGCAGTGCTGGAGGGGACATGGCCGAGTTCACCATGGAGCTCAACGACGAACAGAAGGAGGTCCGGGACTGGCTGCACGGCTTCGCCGCCGATGTCATCCGCCCCGCGGCCGCCGAATGGGACGAGCGTGAGGAGACTCCCTGGCCGGTCATCCAGGAGGCCGCGAAGGTCGGCATCTACTCCCTCGACTTCTACGCCCAGCAGTACTTCGACGCCACGGGTCTCGGCATCCCCGTGGCGATGGAGGAGCTGTTCTGGGGCGACGCGGGCATCGCGCTGTCGATCGTCGGCACCGGACTGGCCGCCGTGGGCGTCCTCGCCAACGGCACCGAGGAGCAGATCGGTACCTGGATCCCCCAGATGTACGGCGACGCCAGCGACGTCAAGGTGGCCGCCTTCTGCTCCTCCGAACCCGACGCCGGCTCCGACGTCGCCTCCATGCGCACGCGCGCCGTGTACGACGAGGCCAAGGACGAGTGGGTGATCAACGGCACCAAGACCTGGGCGACCAACGGCGGCATCGCCAACGTCCACGTCGTGGTCGCGGTCGTCGACCCGGAGCTCGGCTCCAAGGGCCACGCGTCCTTCATCGTCCCGCCGAACACGCCGGGCCTCGCCCAGGGCCAGAAGTTCAAGAAGCACGGCATCCGTGCCTCGCACACCGCCGAGGTCATCCTCGACAATGTCCGGGTTCCCGGCTCCTGTCTGCTCGGCGGCAAGGAGAAACTGGACGAGCGGCTCGCCCGTGCCCGGGAGAGGGCGAAGAAGGGCGGTGAGCGCTTGAAGAACGCGGCGATGGCGACGTTCGAGGCGAGCCGCCCCGCGGTGGGAGCCATGGCGGTGGGCACCGCCCGCGCCGCGTACGAGGTGGCCCTCGACTACGCCAGGACGCGCGAGCAGTTCGGGCGGCCGATCATCGACAACCAGGGCGTCGCCTTCCAGCTCGCGGACATGCGGACGCAGATCGACGCCGCGCGGCTGCTGGTGTGGCGGGCGTCGTGGATGGCGGTCAACGGCAAGCCGTTCACCGCTGCCGAGGGGTCGATGTCGAAGCTGTTCGCGAGTGAGACGGCGAAGAAGGTCACGGCGCAGGCGATACAGATCCTCGGGGGCAACGGGTACACGCGGGAGTACCCGGTGGAGCGGATGCACCGGGATGCGGCCATCTACACCATCTTCGAGGGCACGAGCGAGATCCAGCGGCTGGTGATCGCCCGGACGCTTTCCGGCATGCCCATTCGCTGAGGGCCCGCCACCACAGGCTCTAACGGTGCTTGAGCGGCGTCAGCTGCTCGATGTCGTACCGCCTCCGCAGCGCCTCGATCGCCTCCTGGTCCGGTGGGCCCCCGTCGCCGAGGATCTCCAGGAGTTCCTCGAAGTAGCGTTCGTGGTCCGGAGGCGGGGACGCCTGGAAGAACATCTTCGCCGGGGTCTCCGTCGGGTTCGCGAAGGCGTGGGGGCAGCCGGGGGGTACGACGATGACCGTGCCCGGGGTGGCGCGGAGCACCCGGCGGCCCGAGCTCGACTCCCACTTCTGCCAGTTGTCGGGGGTCCGTACGCGGGGCTCGAAGGCGAGCACGTCCAGCTCGCCCTCGAGCACGTAGAACAGCTCCTCGCTGCGCGTGTGCACATGGGCGCCGACGTCGAAGCCCGGCGGCACGATCACCTCGAACGTGGATGCCATGCGCGAGTGCGAGCCCGTCACCTTGAACGTCACGTGCTGGGCCGGTGTCTGGACCACGCGTCCATGACCCGGCGGCACGAACAGTCCCTCGGTGGCCACTGGTCTGTCAGTCGTCGTCATGAGCGCTCACCACGTCACGGGAAGGGCCTCGGGGCCGCGGGTCGGCGCGCCCCTGCGGAACGGGACCTCATCGGGCGGCACCGCGAGCCGCAGCCCCGGCACCCGGTCCAAGAGGGCGTCCAGCAGCATCTCGGACGCCAGCCGGGCCGGGATGCCGCCCGGGCAGCGGTGCGGGCCGGAGCCGAACGCCACATGGGGGTTCGGGTAGCGCGCGAAGTCGATCGTCTCCGGGTCCGGGAAGACGCCCGGGTCGCGGTTCGCCGCCGCGTACGACACATACACCGCCTCACCCGTCCGGATCCGTACGCCCCCGACCTCCACGTCCTGCGTCGCGACCCGGGGCGGTCCCACGGCGTTGCGGTGTGGGATGTAGCGCAGCAGTTCGTCGACGGCCTGCGGACGGATCGTCGGCTCGGCCCGCAGGCGTTCGGTCAGATCCGGGCGGGTCAGCAGCAGGTGGAAGATCCGGCCGGTGTGGTCGGTGACCGCCTCCGCGCCGATCTGCAGCAGCACCGCGAGGCCGGCCGCCTCGTCGAGTGCCACCTCACCCAGGCCGACGGCGGCCCCGAGCAGCGAGACGACGTCCTCGCCGATGCCGCTCTCGCGGGCGCCGATCAGGCCGGTGAAATACGCGCTCATCTCGTCCCTGGCCCGCTCGCCGGCCTTCGTGCCCTGGGCGGGGGAGAGGATGAGCCGGGTCCAGGTGCGCATGTCGTGCCGGTCGGCGGCCGGGACCCCCATCAGCTCGCAGATCACGGCGCCGGGGAACGGGCCGAGGACCGCCGCGGTGAGGTCGGCGGGCGGCCCGTCCTGGAGCAGTTCGTCGACCAGTTCGTCGAGCATGCGCCGCGCCGTCTCGCGCACCCGCTCGACGCCGCGCGCCGTGAGGGCCGCGGCGACCGAGCGGCGCGGCCGGGCAGGGTCGGACGGGTTCGGGAAGGCGACCGCGTCCCGCTGCGCGACGACGTGCGGGGCGAGCCGGGCCGGCCGACCGTCCCTGACCGGCTCATGGCCGAACCGGGGGTCGTTCGTGACCGCACGCACATCGTCGTAGCGGGTCACGAGCCAGGCCCAGCCCTCGCCGTCGGGCCGCCCGACCCGGATGACCGGGCCTTCGCGCACCAGCTCGGCCAGGTCCGGGTCGAAGTCCGGGCCGGGCGGGTGGAGGGCGGGCCAGGGGCGGACCGGCGGCAGGCTCCCGCCGCTCGTCCCCCCGGCCGCGGCGCGCCGCCTGTCGTCCGTGTCGGTGGTCATCTCATTTCTTCCCGTTCCCGGAGATGTGCCAGCGGCCCAGCGCCATCTCCGCCGTGATGCCCGGTCCGAAACCGGCGAGCAGCCCGCGCGCCGCGTGTTCGGCACCGCCCGACTCGAACAGCCTGCGCAGCGCGTCCAGGACGACGGCGCTCGCGATGTTGCCGTACTCGGTGAGCGTGGCCCGGCTGAACCGGAACGCCTCCGACGGCACGTGCAGGAACTTGCTCAGGTCGTCCAGGATGCGCGGGCCGCCCGCGTGGACGATGTAGAAGTCCAGCTCGGAGGCGTCCCAGCCGTGCTGCCTGGCCAGTCCGTCGAGCGCCGGGGCGAGCGGTTCCATCGTGGTGGGCACCCGCTTGTCCAGCAGGAAGTGGAATCCGGTGGCCCGGACGTCGTACGCGATCCACTCCTCGGTCTTCGGGATCAGGTACGAGGCGTTGCGCTCCAGCTTCACGCCGGTGCCGCCCTGGCCGCGCACGACCGCCGCCGCGATGCCGTCGCCGAACAGGCCGTTGGACAGCAGGGAGCCGACGCCCAGGTCGGTGGGCTGGTAGCACAGCGAGCAGAACTCGCAGGCCACGATCAGTGCGTTGGCGTCGGGGTAGGCCGTGCAGAAGTCGTGCGCCCGGTTGATGGCCGCGCCGCCTGCGGCGCAGCCCAACTGGGCTATGGGTATCTGCCGGGTGTCGGTGCTGAAGCCCATCGAGTTGATCAGCCACGCGGTCAGCGAGGGCATCATGAACCCGGTGCACGACACGTAGATGATCACGTCGATGTCGGTGGTGAGCAGTTCGGCGTCGTCCAGCGCCTGCTGCACCACCGCGGGCACGCGGGCCTTCGCCTCGGCCTCGTAGATGTTGTTGCGCTCCTCGAAGCCCGGGTGCTTCAGGGTCTCCTCGATGGGCTGCACGATGTGCCGGGTCTTGACCCCGGTGTTCGCGATGAGCCGCAGCGCAAGAGGGAGTTGGGGGTGGTCCGGGTGGCGGGAGCGCGCCAGGTCCAACGTCTCCTCCATCGTGATCACGTGTTCCGGGACAGAAACCGCGGGCTTGCACAGAGTCGCCATGGAGCGCGCCTTCTTTCGCCTTGGCGGAGGACTCCTCGTCCCCCGGCGGAAGGGGATTCGTCACCCGTACGCGGGTGGTCCACCCACGATCACCCGGCACAGCGGGGATATCTCGCGGTGCTACTCCGATCCAGTGGTGGACGTACAGTGACGATGTAAGTGCGCAGAGTGACAGACCGTGGTCCGAGGAGGAGCGTCATGACACGTACGGCCGGGGAACTGCTGGAGACGGCCACTGAGAGGCTCGCCCCCGATCCGCACGCCAACCGGCTGCTTCCGCTGATCGCCCGCGGGGCGGCCCGGCCCGCGACGCTCGCCGCCCTGGCCGCCGAACAGCGGGATGTGATCGCCTCCGACCGCCGTGCCTTCCAGCACCTCGCCGAGCGCAGCCGGGACCAGCCGGCGTGCGCGGACTTCTTCACCGCGCTCGCCGAGGCCGAGGCCGTGGCCCAGGATCGTCTGGGCGCGTACGCCGCCGCCTGCCAGGAGGCGAAGCCGGCCGGGTACGAGCCGATGGCGGACTGCCAGGGGTATGCCGCCTACGTGGCCTGGCTGGCCCTGAACGGGGAACCGGCCGACGTCGTCCTGGCCCTGAGCGCCAACTTCGCGACCTGGGGCGACTACTGCGCCAGAATCGCGCAGGCGCTACGCAGCTACTACGGCTTCACCGACGAGGCCTGCGCCTTCTTCGACCTCTTCGCGCAGCCGTCCCCGGACCTGGACCGGAAGGCGAGCGCTGCGATCCAGGAGGGCCTTGACACCGCCAGCCTGAACGAGGAGCGCGCCCACCGCTACGGCCGCCTTCTCCAGTACCACGAGACCAGTTTCTGGCACGCGCTGTGGGAACTGGACGGCAAGGGCTGACCGCAGTGGCCCCAGGCAGCCCTACGAACCACTGCTGTGCGCGATGCACGCGACGTCGATCCGGTCCGCGAGCTTCGCCAGCTCGATGGCCAACTCGGCCACCGTGTCCTCGTCCAACCCCTGCTCCCCCTCCTCCACAAGCCGCACCCATCGACCGCCCAGCCTGCGCAGCAACTTGCTCACATCGGCGGCAGCCACCTGCAAGGTCCCGCGGTCGTCGACGATCAGAGGCAGGGTCACTTCGCGGTTCACAGAGGCGATCGTAACCGCGCGACGCTCACACCCCGTGCCACACCGTGGTGATGTTGCAGAACTCGCGGATTCCGTGCTCGGCCAGCTCGCGCCCGTAACCGGAGCGCTTGGCCCCGCCGAACGGGAACGCCGGGTGGGACGCCGTCATCCCGTTGACGTAGACCCCGCCGGCCTCCAGGTCCTGCACGAAACGGTCGACTTCGACCTCGTTGCGGGTCCAGACGTTCGAACTCAGTCCGAACGGTGAGTCGTTCGCGATTGCCACCGCCTCGTCCAGGTCCGTGGCCCGGTACAGCGTGGCCACCGGGCCGAACGCCTCCTCGTGGTGGATCCGCATCTGCGGGGTGATGTCGGCGAGGACGGTCGGCGGGTAGTACCAGCCGGGCCGGTCGGGCCGCTCGCCGCCGCACAGCACCGTCGCACCCGCCTCCACCGCGTCGTCGACGAGTTCCTCGAGGTCGGTGCGGCCCCGCTCGCTGTACAGCGGCCCGACCTCGGTCTCCTCGTCCATCGGGTCGCCGACCTTGAGCGCCTGCATCCCGGCCGTGAACCGCTCGGCGAACGCGTCGAACACGTCCGAGTGCACAATGAACCGCTTGGCGGCGATGCAGGACTGCCCGGTGTTCTGCACCCTGGCCGTCACCGCGACCTGCGCGGCCCGGTCAAGGTCCGCGGACGGCATGACGATGTACGGGTCGCTGCCGCCCAGTTCCAGCACCGTCTTCTTGATCTCGTCCCCGGCGACCGAGGCGACGGAGCGGCCCGCCGGCTCGCTGCCGGTGAGCGTGGCCGCCTTCACCCGCGGGTCGCGCAGTACCTTCTCGACCTCACCGGAGCCGATCAGCAGGGTCTGGAAGCAGCCCTCGGGGAAGCCCGCCCGGCGGAACAGGTCCTCCAGGTAGAGGGCGGTCTGCGGGACGTTGGAGGCGTGCTTGAGCAGGCCCACGTTGCCCGCCATCAGCGCGGGCGCGGCGAACCGGATCACCTGCCACAGCGGGAAGTTCCACGGCATCACGGCGAGCACCGGGCCGAGCGGCCGGTAGCGCACGATCACCCGGGAGGCGCCCGAGTCCTTCACGTCGACGTCGGCGGGCTCCTCGTCGGCGAGCAGCTCCTCGGCACGCTCGGCGTACCAGCGCATCGCCTTGGCGCACTTGGCGGCCTCGGCGCGGGCCTGCTTGACCGGCTTGCCCATCTCGGTGGTGATCACCCGGGCGATGTCCTGCTGGCCCTCATCCAGCAGGTCGGCCGCCTTGCGCATGAGCAGCGCCCGCTCGGCGAACGTCGTGGTGCGATGGGTGCGGAACGCGGCCTCGGCGGCGGCGAGCCTGCGCTCGATCTCCTCCGCGCCCAGGGCGTCGTACGTCTTGAGCGTCTCGCCGGTCGCCGGGTTGACGGTGGCGATGGGCATGGCTGACCTCCTGGAAAGGCTTGCTTCGACCTTCCCGCGCGGCGGTGGCGGCCGCAACGCGGGCGGCGTTGTCCCGGTGTCGCTCAGACACCGCCCAGGCCCGAGTGCTCCGCGAGCCGGTCCAGAAACGCCCTCTGGGCGCTCACGATCACCTCCCTGGCCCGGTCGAGGCCGAACCACGCCACCCGGTCCACCTCGGGGAACTCCTCAAGGCGTCCCGACTTCGGCGGCCACTCCATCGTGAAGGTGCCCGGCTCGACGGCCGCCGGGTCGAGATCGGCCTCGACCGCCCAGGCCGTGACGGTCTTGCCGCCGCTCTGCCGCACCTCGCCGAGCGGGACGGCCCCGCCGTCGGGCGGTGGCAGCCCCAGCTCCTCCCGGAACTCACGGCGGGCCGCGTCCCAGGAAGCCTCGTCGGGGTCGTACTCGCCCTTGGGCACGGTCCACGCGCCGACCTCGCGGCGCGCGAAGAACGGGCCGCCCATATGGGCCAGCAGGACCTCCGGACCGTGGTCGGTGCGCCGGAACAGCAGCAGACCCGCGCTGCGCCTGCTCCCCCCGCTCACGACGCCACCTCGGGGTGGGCGGCCAGCAGCGTCGCCACGGTGTCGGCCTCCTCGGGGCGCTTGTCCTCCCGGTAGCGCACCACCCGGGCGAAGCGCAGGGTGACGCCGGCCGGATAGCGGGTGGAGCGCTGCAGCCCGTCGTAGGCGATCTCGACCACGAGTTCGGGCCGTACCTTCACCACCCAGCCGTTGTCCTCGACGGCCAGTTCCTTCAGCCGCTCGGTCTGCCAGGCGAGCATCGCGTCCGTCATGCCCTTGAACGTCTTGCCGAGCATCGCGAAGGAGCCGTCGGGGCTGCGGGCGCCGAGGTGGAGGTTGGACAGCCTGCCGGTGCGGCGACCGTGGCCCCACTCGGCGGCCAGCACCACCAGGTCGAGGGTGTGCACCGGTTTCACCTTGAGCCAGGACGCGCCGCGCCGGCCCGCGTTGTAAGGGGCGTCGAGCGCCTTGACCACCACGCCCTCGTGGCCGCGCTTCAGTGTCTCGGTGAGGAAGGTCTCCGCGGCGGCGACGTCCTCGGGGTCCCCGGGGTCGTGCACGAGCGTGCGCCGCACCCGCATGGGTTCCGGGACCAGCCGGGCCAGCTCGGTGTGGCGGTCCGTGAACGGCAGGTCCAGCAGGTCCCGGCCGTCCACGGACAGCGCGTCGAAGAAGACAGGGGAGACGGGGACGGACGCGGCGGCCGTCGCCACGTCCACCCGGGAGCCGACACGCCCTGAGGTCTCCTGGAACGAGCGCGGCCTGCCGTCCTCGTCCAGGGCGATGACCTCGCCGTCCAGGATGAACCGCTCGCCGCGCAACTCAAGGGCGGCCGAAGTGATCTCCGGCAGCCGGTCGGTGATGTCGTCCAGGGTCCGGGTGTGGATGCGCACCTCGTCGCCGTCCCGGTGGACCTGGACACGGATGCCGTCGAGCTTCTCCTCGACGGCGCACGCACCCAGCTTCCGGACGGCCTCGGCGACCGAGGACGCGGTCTGTGCCAGCATCGGCAGCACCGGGCGGCCGACCGTGAGCCGGAACGCCTCCAGGGCCGCCGGGCCATCGGCGAGCAGGGCCCGCGCCACGGTCTGCAGCGATCCGGCGAGCATGACGGCCCGCCGTACGTCCGCCGCATCGGCGCCCGTCGCCCCGGCCAGCCCCTCCACGGCGTGGGCGTCCAGCGCCCCCTGCCGCACCTCCCCGGTGAGCAGTCCGAACAGGAACCGCTGTTCCTCGGCGGTGGCCGCCGCCAGCAACGCGCCGACCAGCCTCCTGCGTTCCGCCTGCGAGCCGGTGCCGGTGACCGAGCCGATCCGCGTCAGCCGGGCGTCCACGTCCCGCACGGTGAGCGTGGCCTCCTCGGCCGGCGGTACGCCCTGGTCGAGGAGCTTCCAGCCGATGCCGAGCCTTCCCTGGGGCAGGCGTCCGGCCAGATACGGGATGACGATCGGCACGTCGTCCGCGTCGGAGGCCCGGAACAGCTCGGCGAGCAGCGCGATCTTCCGGGACCGTGCCGACGTGGCGGCGACCTCCTGGGACACACGGGCGAGCCGGCTCAGCAGCATGCAGTCATGGTGCACCGGAGGCGGCCTGCCTACACCCCGACGGCCGCGTCCAGATCGGCCATCAGCAGCTCCGCGTTGATCGCGGCCCCCGCCCGGTGACCGCGGCTCGCCGCGTTCACCACCTGCTCCGCGAAGCCGATGGCATTGCCCGCCGCCCACAGCCCTGGCACGGTGGTCAGACCTCGCTCGTCGACCACGGGGTACGTGCCGAAAGGGGTCTCTCGCAGCTCGGCGCCCAGCCGCTCGAACAGCCCGGTGCGGGGCAGGGCGCGGGGCGCGAGGAAAAGAACCGAACAGCCGTGGACCGTGTCATCCGCGAGCCGGATTCCGGCGAGCCGGTCGCCGTCGACCACCAGCCCCGCGACCTGCCCGGACACCACGGCAACGCCGGCCGCGGCAAGCCGGCGCAGGTCGCGGTCCGTCAGCTCCTCCTCGGGGACCGTGTGCAGGAACAAGGTCACGTCCTTCGACCACTGGGAGACAAGCAGCGACTGGTGCACGCTCAGCGGCGTCGTCGCCAGCACGCCGAAGGCCCGGTCGCGCACCTCCCAGCCGTGGCAGTACGGGCAGTGCAGCACATCCCGCCCGAAGCGCTCGGCCACACCGGGCACGTCGGGCAGCTCGTCCCGCAGGCCTGTGGCCAGCACCAGCTGCCGGGCCTGTACGGTCCGCCCGCCTGCGAGCGTCACGGCGAACTCCCCGTCCGCACCCCGGGCCGCGTCCACCGCCAGGTCCCGGACCAGCTCGACGCCGTATCGCGCGATCTCCTTCCGGCCGGCGGCCAGGAAGTCCGCCGGCGGCATGCCGTCCCGAGACAGATACCCGTGCATGTGCGCGGCGGGCGCGTTGCGCGGCTCGCCCGCGTCCACGACGAGCGTGCGGCGCCGCGCCCGCCCCAGGACCAGCGCCGCCGACAGCCCGGCCGCGCCACCACCGACGACGACCACCTCGTACTTCTCGGTCATGGTGACCACCTCCGCACCCGAAGGTCGCCCACACGCTGCCGCATTGACAAACATGTTTGCCGAAAGTGCAATACGACCATGAGTACGGACGACGTTCTGGCAGGCGTGGGCCCGAGGCTGCGACGGATCCGCAAGGAACGGGAGGTGACGCTCGCGGCGCTGTCGGAGGCCACCGGCATCTCCGTCAGCACCCTCTCCCGACTGGAGTCGGGCCTGCGCAGACCCAGCCTCGAACTGCTGCTGCCGATCGCTCAGGCCCACCAGGTAGCGCTGGACGAACTGGTGGGTGCGCCGCCGGTGGGGGACCCGCGGGTGCGCGCCGAGCCGATCGTCCGGGGTGGCCGCACCCACTGGCCACTGACCCGGCAGCCCGGCGGCCTCCAGGCGTTCAAGGTCCTCGAACCGCAGCGCAATCCGGCACCGGATCCGCGGACGCACGAGGGCTACGAGTGGCTGTACGTGCTGTCCGGAAAGCTGCGGCTGGTGCTGGGTGAGCACGACGTGGTGCTGACCGCGGGGGAGGCGGCGGAGTTCGACACGCGGGTGCCGCACTGGTTCGGGTCGACGGGGGAGGGGCCGGTGGAGTTCCTCAGCCTGTTCGGGCCGCAAGGAGAGCGGATGCACGTACGGGCGCGGCCCGCCCGTCCGTGACGCATCCGACTGTTCCCTCATGGGCAAGCGACCGCTTAGTATGCGGTGAGCCCGGTCGGACAGAGCAGTCGGTGGAGGCCCCGCATGCAGGCATGGCAAGTGCACGAGAACGGTGAGCCGAGTGAGGTGATGCGCCTCGCGGAGGTGGAGCGGCCCACGCCCGGTGACGGCCAGGTCCTGTTGAAGGTACGGGCCGCCAACGTCAACTTCCCGGACGCGCTGCTGTGCCGCGGGCAGTACCAGGTCCGGCCGCCGCTGCCGTTCACGCCGGGCGTGGAGATCTGCGGCGAGACCGAGGACGGGCGCCGCGTGATCGCCAACCCGGCGCTGCCGTACGGCGGCTTCGCCGAGTACGCGCTCGCGGACGCCGCGGCCCTGCTGCCCGCCCCGGACTCCCTCGACGACGCCGAGGCCGCCGCCCTGCACATCGGCTACCAGACGGGCTGGTTCGGTCTGCACCGCCGGGCCGGCCTGGAAGCCGGCGAGACGCTGCTCGTCCACGCTGCCGCAGGAGGGGTCGGCAGCGCGGCCGTGCAGCTCGGCAAGGCGGCCGGTGCGAGGGTCATCGGCGTCGTCGGGGGCGCGGACAAGGCGGCCGTCGCCCGGGAGCTGGGCTGTGACGTGGTGATCGACCGGCGCGCCGAGGACGTCGTCGCCGCGGTGAAGGAGGCCACCGGCGGCCGGGGCGCCGACGTGATCTACGACCCGGTGGGCGGGGAGGCGTACGCACAGTCCGCGAAGGTCGTCGCCTTCGAGGGCCGGATCGTCGTCGTGGGCTTCGCCAGCGGTTCCATCCCCAGCCCGGGGCTGAACCACGCACTTGTCAAGAACTACTCGATCCTCGGCCTGCACTGGGGCCTTTACAACACCAAGAACCCGAAGCTGGTCCAGCACTGCCACCAGCAGCTCACCGAGCTGGCCGCCCGCGGCGCCATCAGGCCCCTGGTGAGCGAGCGTGTCCCGCTGAGCGGTGCCGCGACCGCCGTGCAGCGCGTGGCCGACGGCGTGACGACCGGCCGGGTCGCCGTCGTCCTGGAGAACGGAGCTGCCGCATGACCGACGCCGCCGAACTGCGCCGCCGTACGCAGGAGTTGCTCGCTGCCCACCCGCCGGCGACCACCGACCGCCTCGAGTTCCTCAGGGCCCGCTTCGACGCCGGACTCGCCTGGGTGCACTACCCGGAGGGCCTCGGCGGCCTCGGCGCCACCCGCTCCCTCCAGGCCGTCGTGGACGCCGAGTTGGAGGCAGCCGGCGCCCCCGACAACGACCCCCGTCGCATCGGCATCGGGCTCGGCATGGCCGCGCCGACGATCCTGCGCTACGGCACCGAGGAGCAGAAGCGGCGCTACCTCAGGCCGCTGTGGACGGGCGAGGAGGTGTGGTGCCAGCTGTTCAGCGAGCCCGGCGCAGGATCGGACCTCGCCGCCCTCGGTACGCGGGCCGTCCGGGACGGCGAGGACTGGGTCGTGGGCGGTCAGAAGGTGTGGACGTCCAGCGCCCACATCGCCCGCTGGGCCATCCTCATCGCCCGCACGGACCCGGACGTGCCCAAGCACCAGGGCATCACCTACTTCATCTGCGACATGACCGACCCCGGCGTCGAGGTCCGGCCGCTGCGCCAGATCACCGGTGAGGCCGAGTTCAACGAGGTCTTCCTCACCGGGGTCCGCATCCCCGACGCCCGCCGCCTCGGCGAGGTCGGAGACGGCTGGCGGGTCGCGCAGACCACGTTGATGAACGAGCGGGTGTCCATCGGGGGGATGCGCATCCCACGCGAGGGCGGCATGATCGGTCCGGTCGCGAGGACCTGGCGCGAGCGCCCCGAACTGCGCACCCACGACCTGCACCAGCGGCTGCTGAGGCTGTGGGTCGAGGCCGAGGTCGTCCGGCTCACCGGCGAACGGCTGCGCCAGCAGCTCGCCGTGGGCCAGCCCGGCCCCGAGGGCTCCGGCATGAAGCTCGCCTTCGCCCGCCTCAACCAGGAGATCAGCGGCCTGGAGGTCGAGCTGCGCGGCGAGGAGGGCCTGTTGTACGACGACTGGACCCTTCGCCGGCCCGAACTCGTCGACTTCACCGGCCGTGACGCCGGCTACCGCTACCTCCGCTCCAAGGGAAACAGCATCGAGGGCGGGACCAGCGAGGTCCTGCTGAACATCGTCGGCGAGCGCGTCCTGGGCCTGCCCGCCGAGCCGCGCACCGACAAGGACGTCGCATGGAAGGACCTGGCCCGATGAGCGCGACGAGCACACAGCCCGATCTGCTCTACTCGGAGGAGGAAGAGGCGCTGCGCTCCGCCGTCCGCGACCTCCTCACGGACCACTGCGACCCCGCGGGAGTGATCGCGCGCATCGAGTCGGACGCCCCGCACGACCGCTCGCTGTGGCAGGCACTCGCGGACGGCATGGGTCTCGCCGGTCTCCTGGTCCCGGAGTCCCTGGGCGGCCATGGCGCCTCGCACCGCGAAGCCGCCGTGGTCCTGGAGGAGTTGGGGCGCGCGGTCGCCCCGGTGCCGTACCTGACGAGCGCGGTGGTGGCGACCGAGGCCCTGCTCGCCTGCGACAGCGACGAGGCCGCCAAGCTGCTGACGGAGCTGGCGTCCGGGCGGACCGTGGGCGCGCTCGCGGTGGGGCTGGCCGCCGGGCCCGGCGGCGCCCACGGCGTCGTACGACACGAAAACGGCGCGCTGCACGGGGAACTGAGTGCCGTCGCGGACGCGGCCGCAGCCGATGTGCTGCTGGTTCCGGCGGACGACTTCGGTCTGTACGCCGTCGACGCGGCCGCCGTCACGATCACCCCGCAGGTTGCCCTCGACCTCACCCGCCCGCCGGCCACGGTCGCCCTCGACGGCGCGCCCGGGCGCCTGCTCACCACGGACGCCGGACCGGCCGTACGACGAGCCCTGCGGGTCGGCGCGGGACTGCTCGCCTCCGAGCAACTCGGCGTCGCCGACTGGTGCCTGACCGAGACCGTGCGCTATCTGAAGGAGCGCAAGCAGTTCAACCGGCCCGTCGGTGGCTTCCAGGCGCTCAAGCACCGGCTCGCACAGCTGTGGCTGGAGATCGCGGGTCTGCGGGCCGCCGCCCGCCACGCGGCCGACGCGCTCGCCGCGGGCAGCGAGGACACGGACATCGCGGTCGCCGTCGCCGAGGCGTACGCGGCACCCGTCGCCGTCCGTGCCGCCGAGGAGGCCCTGCAACTGCACGGCGGGATCGGCATGACCTGGGAGCACCCGGTCCACCTGTATCTGAAGCGGGCCAAGGCGGATTCGATCGCCTACGGCACGGCGGGCGCCCACCTCGAGGCGCTGGCCGACCTGGTCGACCTCCAGGCCCCCTGATGTGACGCCCGGGAGAAGCCCGCCCTGCCCGGGGCGGGCTTCTCCGTGTGCGCCCGGCGAGTCGACACGGAGACCTCGTGGGCCTCGAGGCATACCTCGACGCCCACGAACGGTCCTAGAACCACACGTTCGGCGGACACGTCAGCCGCCCGGATGAACCCTCCGCTACGCCACACTTGCGGCCGAAAGCCGCGAAGTGGCGTGGCGGAGGAGGATGATGATGGCCGTTTCCATCTCGATGGTGCTGCTGCTCCTGATCATTGCGGTGATCTTCCTGCGCAACGGGGCGATGAAGATCTCGCACGCGCTGGTCTGCATCCTGCTCGGCTTCTTCCTGGCCAGCACGAGCATGGCCCCCACCATCCACCAGGGGCTCGCGACGACCGCGCAGATCGTCAGCAGCCTGCGCCCCTGACGCTCAGGAACTGAACACCCCGATCCCGTCCGGGACGGGGCGTTCGACCCCTCCACTGGGGTGGTTGCGCACGCTCACCGCGCCCGTGTCCGACGACCGGGTGACCAGGGTCGTGGAGCCGCCGCCGTCGAGGTCGAAGCCGTCCGTGGCACCCAGCCACCGCAACGTCCGGGCGACTTCCGAGACGGTCAGGCCGCTGCGATAGGCGGCCGAGCCGTCCAGGGCGAGCAGCAGCAGGCGGCGGCCGCCGTCCTCGATGCCCACCGCGGTGCGCACGGCGGATGTCGTGCCGTCGAGGCCGGCCAGTGGCGTGCCGTGCCGCAGCACCGGGAAGCCGCCGACGGCGAAGCGGTACGGAACCCCGGACGCGGCCGCCACCAGCCGGTGCCGCACCTGAACCTTCTCCCCCTTGAAGAGCTTGCGCAGTTGCTGCGCCCCCGCTTCACGGCCCACCAGGACCGTGCTGCCTGCCGCGATGGGGCCGCTGCCCGGATGATCGGCCGTGGCGGCCACCCGGCCGCCCTGGACGGTCACCTCGTACGAGTCCGCGCTGCACGGCCCACCCCGGTCGGAGTCGGTCCCGCAGATGGCGCGCAGCCGCGAGACGCTGCCCCAGTCCGAGGTGTACGCCCCGATCGACCCCTCAGGCAGCGCGTACTGGTTGAGCCCGCGCAGCGGCAGTTGCTCGCCCGGTGTGGTCACGGAGCCGTCGAGGGTCAGCCGGTCGAGGCGCGCGGTACGGTCCGTGCCCACACCGAGCACGTCCTCGGTGCTCGTGCCGGGCGGCAGGGCCGGCCCGAAGCGCTGCCCGCGCGGCACGGCGGCCTTGAGCGGGTGCCCGCCCGCGACGGCCGGGCCCACGGCCGAGCCGGTCGCCGGGACCCACGGATGCTGGGTCTCGGTGATGTTGAAGAAGTCGCCGTTGATGCCCGCCACCGCACGCTGTGCGCCGACGAGTTGCGAGACGGTGGCGCGGGCGGCCACGGCCCGCGGATGCAGCAGGTCGACCCGTACCCGCGGATCGCGCAGGTCCACGGTGACGAGGTGCGCGCGCGTCACCCCGTGGGCCGCGGAGATGTCGAACTCGCTGTACTGGACACCCGGCGCGATCCTCCGCGCGCCCGGCGCGGCACTGGCCGGTGCGGCCCCCGCGAGGGCGGCACCGGCCAGTGCGCTCCATGCCAGCAAAGCCGTCAGTACGGTTCTGAACCGTCTGTCGCGACGCGTCACAGCTCCCCCTGATGTCTCGTCAACTTGCGCAGGACTCGGGGGAAGTGCACCAGACGGTGGTGTCCCGCGCGGTGCTCAGGCGTCGACGACGCGGGAACGGATGAGAAAACGCACTCCTTCGGGTGCTTCCAGGGAGAAGCCGCTGCCACGGCCCGGCACCACGTCCACGATCAGCCGGGTGTGGCTCCACGCCTTGTACTGGCTCCTGGACATCCAGAAACCGACCGGTTCGCCGACCCCGTCGACCTCCAGTTCCGCGAGCAGCACGTCCGAGCCGCCGGTGCGGAACTCGCCCTCCGGGTAGCACATGGGCGCGCTGCCGTCGCAGCAGCCGCCGGACTGGTGGAACATCAGTGGCCCGTGGACCTCCCGCAACCGCCGCACCAGCTCGGCGGCCGCGGGGGTCAGCTCCACGCGCGGAATCATGTCCATGGTCACGCCACGATCCCAGCACGGGACACGTTGCAACGACGTTGCGGTCAGCCCCGGTAACCGCGCAGCTTGCGGTAGAGCGTCGCGCGGCCGATGCCGAGCGCCGCCGCCGTACGCGCCTTGTTGCCGCCGTGGCGGCGCAGTGCCTCCAGGATCGTGGTGCGCTCGGCGTGCTCCATCGGGCTGAGCGGGCGGACCGCGGGTCCGTCGCGCACGGGATCCGGCAGCTCGGCCCGGCGGACCGGCCCGGACGCCCGGCGGTGCTCCGCCAACGCTCGTACGACATGCGCGAGTTCGGTCACGTTCCCGGGCCACGGATACCGCTCCAGGGCGCGCAGGGCGTCCAGTGCCCAGGTCAACGGCGGCCGGCCGGGTGCGGGCCGCGGGGCCAGCACCGGCAGCAACTCCCTTATGTCCTCGGGGCGCTCGCGCAGCGCGGGCAGGGTGACCGAACGGGCGGCCAGCGTGTCGAGGAGCCGCTGGAGACACGGGCCGGGCGGCGCGCCGGGCGTGTAGGTGACCAGCAGCGGTGCCTCGGGGTGCGCGTCGAGCAGGGTGTTGAGTGCGGCCACACCGGACTGGGCGAGCCGTTCGGCGTGGCGGAGCAGGAGAGGACGGCCCCGGGCCAGCTCGGCGAGCGCGCGGTCGAGTTCCCCGTTCTCCGCCGCGTCGACCACCCGTGCGGCGCGCTCGCCCAGCAGCTCCCGGGCGAGCGCGGTCTTCCCCGTGCCGCGCTCACCGGTCAGCAGCAGCGGCTCCCGGGAGCGGGCCAGCTCGACGGCGCGCCCCGCGGCATGGCGCCAGGGGACCGAGCGGCCGACCAGGGCGACGGCCGGGCGCGGCACCGGCGGTGGGGTGTCGGCCAGCGGCTCCAGTACGGCCACGATGCCGATGGCCGCGCCGTCCCGGCGTACCGGAGTGATCCGCGCGGTGCACCCCGTGCCCTCGGGCAGGACGGCCTCGGCGGGCAGGTCCTCCTGGTGCCGTGCCGCCACCGCCGTACGCTCCAGGGCGTGAAGGGACTCCGGCGCCAGCATGCGTTCCGCCGCCGCGCTGACCAGGCGGCTGAGACCGTCCAGCGCGGCCACCGCGGCCTCCGGCCGGCGCGCCGCCCGCAGATAGGCGTCCAGCAGGACCCGCTCGGGGGGCCGTGCCCGGGCGAGCAGTTCGGCCTCCACCGCCGCGGCGGCCGCCTCCGCGAGCGCCGCGCCCGGGTGCGGCGGACACCCGGCGCACAGCTGTGACGCCACGGTCACCGTGCCGAGCGTCTGCCCGGTCCAGGGCGCCGACACCGGGACGCTGACCGCCGACACGTCCTGCCACCGGTCGAGGAAGTGCTCCGGCCCGTGCACCTCGGCCCGGCGCCGAGTACGCAGGGCGAGCGCCGCGCTGTTGTGGCCGACCGCCCGCTCCGACAGATCCGGCCAGGGATCGAGCCCGACCACGCTCCCGGCCGTCCACAGCACCCGCAGCCGCTCGTCGGTGAGGACGAGGACCGACCGTCCTCGGCCGAGCGCCGGGGCGATCCGTCCGAGCACGGGCCGGGCCGCCTCCAGCAGCGCAGACTCCACCGGATGCACCGGATCGGCGGACGGCTCCTTCAAGTCGTGTGGCACCCCGAAGAACCTCGCACGCCGCCAGGCGGCGACGACCTCCTCCGGTACGCCGTCGGGCAGCGGACGCCCCGACAGGAACCGCTCGCGTGCCAGACGCAGCGGGTCGAGCGCGGGGCGTGCGGGGGAGTCCTCTGTGGTGGTCACAACGCCACCACCGTAGCGGGTCGGTTGAAGACGCAACAACCGCCCCCTCCTCACGAGGGACGGGCGCAATGTCTCGTAATGAGACACCCGCACGCTCTCGCGCGGATCCATGATCACGAATGCTTGGTGTCCGTCCCCCCCATCAGGAGCGCCCCGTGTCCACCGTCGTCGAGACCGACGTTCTGATCGTGGGCAGCGGCCCGGCCGGTGCCTCGGCCGCGCTCGCCCTGAGCACCTACGGCGTGCCCAACCTCGTCGTGACCCGCTACGCGAGCCTCGCCGACACGCCCCGCGCGCACATCACCAACCAGCGCACGATGGAGGTGCTGCGCGACCTCGGCGTGGAACAGGACGTCATCCGGCAGGCCACCCCGCAGCACCTCATGGGCAACACCACCTTCTGCACCAGCCTCGCCGGGGAGGAGCTGGGCCGGGTGCGCTCCTGGGGCAACGACCCGCTGGTCCAGGCCGCGCACGAACTCGCCAGTCCCACCCGTGTGTGCGACATGCCGCAGCACCTCATGGAGCCGGTCCTCGTGAGCGCGGCGGTCGCCCGCGGCACCCGGCTGCGCTTCCAGACCGAGTACCTCTCCCACACCCAGGACGCCGACGGCGTCACGGCCACCGTCCACGACCGGCTGCGCGGGGACACCTACGAGATCCGCGCCAAGTACCTGATCGGCGCGGACGGCGGCCGCTCGAGGGTCGCCGAGAACGCGGGCCTGCCGATGGGCGGTCAGATGGGCGTCGCCGGCAGCATCAACATCGTCTTCGACGCCGACCTGACGAAGTACACGGCCCACCGCCCCTCCACCCTCTACTGGGTCCTCGCACCCGGAGCGACGGTCGGCGGCATCGGCGCCGGGCTGGTGCGCTGCGTGCGGCCCTGGACCGAGTGGCTCATCGTGTGGGGCTACGACGTCGAGGCGGGCGCCCCCGACCTGACCACCGAGTACGCCGAGTCCGTGATCCGCAAGCTGGTCGGCGACGACGAGATACCGGTGACCGTCAAGTCGTCCTCGGCGTGGACCGTCAACGAGATGTACGCGGAGACCTACTCGAGCGGGCGTGTCTTCTGCGCCGGGGACGCCGTGCACCGCCACCCGCCGTCCAACGGCCTCGGCTCCAACACCTCCATCCAGGACTCCTACAACCTGGCCTGGAAGCTCAAGCTGGTCCTCGACGGCACGGCGAGCCCCCAGCTGCTGCAGTCCTACACCGCCGAGCGCGCCCCCGTCGGCAAGCAGATCGTCACCCGCGCCAACCAGTCCATCGGCGAGACCGCGCCCGTCTTCGAGGCGCTCGACGGGCTGTCCCCGCAGACCCCCGAGCAGCTGTGGGCCAACATCGCCGCACGCAAGGAGGCCACCGAGGCCGCCGAGAAGCAGCGCGCGAGGCTGCGCGAGGCGATCGCCTTCAAGGTGTACGAGTTCAACGCGCACGGCGTCGACCTCAACCAGCGCTACGTCTCCGACGCGATCGTCCCGGACGGCACCCCCGACCCGGGCTTCACCCGCGACCCCGAGCTGTACCACCAGCCCTCCTCCCGCCCCGGCGCGAGGCTCCCGCACGCCTGGATCACCTCCGGAACCCGCACCCTGTCCACCCTCGACACGGTCGGCAAGGGCCGCTTCACCCTGCTCACCGGTATCGGCGGCGAGTGCTGGGTGCGGGCGGCGAAGGCCCAGGAGACCGGGATCGCCACCGTGGTGATCGGTCCGGGCCAGGAGTACGAGGACCCCTACGGAGACTGGGCGCGGCTGCGCGAGATCTCCGACGCGGGCGCCCTGCTGGTGCGGCCCGACGGCTTCGTCGCGTTCCGGCACGCGTCCGCCGCCCCGGACGCCCGGGAACTGCTGTCCGAGGCGTTGCGGCGCATCCTCGGACACGCCTGAACGCGGGATCATGGAGGAAGCGGCAGGTACGTCGTGGACGACGAGGAGCACGGCATGACCATCGACAGCACCGCCGAGGACACGGTCACCGAGGAGGCCGTCGCCAGTATCGGCGCGAGCGCCGACTCCCGGCTCCGCGAGCTGCTCACGGGCCTGATCCGCCATCTGCACGCCTTCGTGTGCGAGACGCGACTCACCCAGGAGGAGTGGGAGAAGGCCGTCGGCTTCCTGACGGCGACCGGGCAGGCCTGCACGGACACCCGTCAGGAGTTCATCCTGCTGTCGGACGTCCTCGGCGTCTCCATGCTCGTCGAGACCCTGAACGGCCACCGCGCACCGGGCGCCACCGAGTCGACCGTCCTCGGCCCCTTCCACATGACCGAGTCGCCGGTGCGTGAACTCGGCGACGACATGGACCTGGTGGGCAGTGGCGAGCCGTGCGTGGTCAGCGGCCGGGTGCTGTCCGAGGACGGCACACCCCTGCCAGGCGCCGTCCTCGACGTGTGGCAGGCCGACGCCGACGGCCACTACGACGTGCAGCAGCCGGACCGCCGGCCCGCGGGCAACGGACGCGGGCTGTTCACCGCCGACACCGAGGGCCGCTTCTGGTTCCGCACCTGCGTACCGGCCCCGTATCCCATCCCCACCGACGGCCCGGTCGGCGCACTGCTCCGGGCCACCGGCCGGCACCCGTACCGCCCCGCACACATCCACTTCATCGCCACCGCCGACGGACACACCCCCGTCACCACGCACATCTTCGTGGCCGGCAGTGACTACCTGGACTCCGACGCCGTGTTCGCCGTGAAGAAGAGCCTGGTGCAGGACTTCACGGTCACCGACGACCCGTTCAAGGCAGGGGAGTTCGGGGTACCCAACCCGTTCCGGCAAGCCCGCTTCGACCTCGTCCTGGAGCGTGCGACATGACCTTCACCACCGACTTCACCTACGAGACGCGGCCCGTGCGGGTCGTCTTCCGGCCCGGCGCCGCCGTCACCGCGACCCCGGACGAGGCCGCGCGCCTGGGCCTGCGGCGGCTGCTCGTGATCTCCGGCAGCCGCGGCGAGCCCACCGCACGGGCGGTCGCCGACGCCCTCGGCGACGCCTGCGCGGGACTGCACGCCGAGGCCCGTATGCACGTACCGGCCGACGTCGCCGACCGGGGCGTCGAGGCGGCGCGGGCGGCCGGGGCCGACGGGTGCGTGGCGGTCGGCGGCGGCTCCGCGATCGGCCTCGGCAAGGCGATCGCGCTGCGCACCGGGCTGCCGCTGATCGCCGTGCCGTCGACCTATTCGGGTTCCGAGATGACCCCCGTGTGGGGGCTTACCGAACACGGGGCCAAGCGCACCGGCCGCGACCCGCAGGTCCAGCCCCGCAGCGTCGTCTACGACCCCGAACTGACCCTCTCCCTGCCCGTACCGCTCACCGTGACCAGCGGCATCAACGCGCTCGCCCACGCCGTCGAGGCGCTGTACGCCCCCGACACCTCCCCGCTGGTCCAACTGATGGCGGAGGACGGCACCCGGGCGATGGCCGAGGCGCTGCCGCTGCTCGTCGCCGACCCGGGCGACCTCGAGGCACGCAGCCGCGCACTGTACGGGGCGTGGCTGTGCGGGGCGTGCCTCGGCTCGACCACGATGGGGCTGCACCACAAGCTGTGCCACGTGCTGGGCGGCACCTTCGGGCTGCCGCACGCGGAGACGCACACGGTGGTGCTGCCGTACGTCCTCGCCCACAACGCCCCCGCGGCCCCCGAGGCGGTGACCGCGTTGCGCCGGGCGCTGGGCGCCGAGGACGTCGCGCGCGCCCTGTGGGAGCTGGGCGGGCGCCTCGGCGCGCCGCGCTCCCTCGCCGAACTCGGCCTGGCGGAACCCGACGTGACGGCGGCCGCCGCCCAGGTGACGGCCCAGTCGTACGCCAACCCGCGCCCGGTGACGGCGGACGGGGTGCGGGGCGTGCTGAGGGCGGCGTACGAGGGACGGCCACCCGAGACCGCCGCGGCATAGGGGCTTCACGACGGCGCGCACCCCGTCGCCTGAACTGTCTCGTAATGAGACACCCGCGGCGGCGCGATCCGGCCCAAGATCGAGAAGGGGGGGACCGCATGCAGGCGCGGCCGCTTCGGCGTGCCCCGAGCCGCCGCTCGCACGGCTGCGCCACCGTGACGAAAGGTGAAACATCATGGCCCTCGCACTGCTCCGGCGTCGGCGGACCCGGGGCGCCTCGGCCGAGGCGGCGGGCCTCTCGCTCCCCCTCCCGCCCGGCGCGGGTGCCGTCGCACGCGAGATCGTCGACCCGATGGGCTCGCCGATGGGATCCGCGGACGTCACCGTCACCGCCCTGGACACGCACCGCGTCGCGGCGCGTGGCACGACCGACCCCTACGGCTTCTTCCTCGCCGCGCTGCCGCCCGGCCACTACAGCCTGCTGGTCGCGGCGGAGGGCCTCAGGCCGCACCGCGAGACCGTCGAGATAGTGGCGGGCACGGCGGCGCGCACCGAGCGGATCTGGCTGCAGCCGGCCGAGGCCCAGCAGCTGCCGATGCCGGGCGCCTGGCTCTTCGACCCGCCGCACACGGCGATCCGCTTCATCGCCAAGCACGTCGGCATGGCCAACGTCCACGGCCGCTTCGAACGCTTCGACGGCGGCATCCAGATCGTCCAGGACATGACGCAGTCCCGCGTCCACGTCCGGATCGACGCCTCCAGCATCAACACCGGCAACACCACCCGCGACAACCATCTGCGGTCCGCCGACTTCCTGGACGTCGAGCGCTTCCCGTACATCGACTTCACCAGCACACGCTTCGCGTACCGGGGCGGCAGCAAGTGGACGCTGCAGGGTTCCCTCACGATGCACGGCGTGAGCCGCTCGGTGGCGCTGGACACGACGTACCTCGGCATGGTGAACGGCGGTTACGGCGAGGAGCTGCGCTGCGCGGCCCTGGCCAAGGCGGAGCTGCACCGCGAGGACTTCACGCTGAACTGGCGCTCCATGCTGGCCCGGGGCATCGCGGTGGTCGGCCCGACGGTGCAACTGGAGCTCGACGTCCAGGCGATGTACCGCACCCACGACACGCCGACGCCGCCGGAGTAGGGCGCCACGGGCGGCGGCCGGCCGCCGGTGCCGGCCGCCGGATGAGGGTCCCTCAGCAGGGTGCGGTAGGGTTTACCTGCGCGCTCCAGCGGTACACGCGGGAGCGCGACGGGACGTGGCGCAGCTTGGTAGCGCACTTGACTGGGGGTCAAGGGCTCGCAGGTTCAAATCCTGTCGTCCCGACAGTGATGTCGGACGCTTCCGCAGGCCAGGGACGGCTCCCGGCCGGAACGGCTCGGGCGGGAGCCGGCGGTGTCCCTCCGCTTCGACGGAGAACGAACCGCCCCTCAGCGAACCGCCGCAGCAGGCGGCCGCTCGCGTACGGCGCCGTAGGCGAGGAAGTACGCCGGAACCCGATTCAGCCACCGCGAGGTGGTGAGCAGGCCGGCCATACGCTGTGCCCGCCCGGGGTTGCCGAAGGGCGGGCGGCCCGCCAGCAGCGGCTCGATGACCCGGGCATGGGCGGTCCGCTGCAGCGCCTGGGTGGCGGCCGTGGTGGGCCGGCGGCGGCGCTGCACGGCGCGTACGTCACGCAGGCCGACCGTGCCCGCGCGCAGCGGCTCGACGAGGTGCCGCGCGGCGGCCACGGCGTCCTCCACGGCCAGGTTGATGCCGATGCCGAAGACCGGCGACATCGCGTGCGCCGCGTCGCCGATGCACAGCAGACCCGGGCGGTGCCAGCGCCTGAGGCGGTCCAGGCGCACGTCGAGCAGCTTCACCTGGTCCCATGACCGCAGCGTGTGCACACGGTCGGCGAGCCAGGGGACGGCGGCCGTGAAGTCGGCCGTGAACCGCGTGAGGCCGGCCGCACGGCGTCGACCATCGGATCCCTTGGGGATCAGCACGGCGCACTGCCAGTAGTCCCCACGGTCGATCATGGCCGTGAGGAACCGGTCGCCGACGCCTCCCACGAGCCCCTGTGGGTCCTCCTGCCGCCGCGGCAGCCGGAACCACCAGGCGTCCATGGGGCAGGGGAAGTGCCGCAGCCGCAGTTCGGGCAGTGCCCTGGCCAGCGAGCCCCGGCCGTCGCAGGCGACGGTGAGGGCGGCCCGCAGCTCACCGGTACGGCCGTCGGACGTGCGGTACCGCACCCCCGTGACCCTTCCGCGCTCCACCAGGAAGGACGTCGCCTCGGTGTTCATCCGCAGCGAGAAGGACGGCTCCCGTCGGGCCTCGTCCGCCAGGAGGTCGAGCAGGTCCCACTGCGGCACCATGGCGATGTAGTTGTACGCGCCCCTCAGCGCGCCGATGTCTCCGACGGTGACCAGCGAACGGTCCGGGCCGATCGGCAACTGAACGGTCGTCACCCTCCGTTGCGGCAGCCGGGCGAACCGCTCGGCGAGCCCCAACTCGTCCAGCAGGGCCAGGGTCGAGGGATGCACGGTGTCACCGCGGAAGTCGCGCAGGAAGTCGCCGTGCCTCTCCAGGACGGTGACCTCCACGCCGGACCGGGCCAGCAGCAGGGCGAGGACCATTCCGGCGGGGCCGCCACCCACCACGCAGCACGTGGTCCGCTCCATCAGGTGCTCCCTTCGGCGTGAACGGCAGCCTCACCATACTGGGACATATATCTTCAAAGTCTGCTGAATCCGCCACACAGTCCGTGGCCACCCCAGACGTTCCGTGAAGCACTTCGACGCACTTCGGGAGACCACGATGAGCGAGCAGCCGATCCTCCTTCCCTATGCCGACCCGGCCTTCGTGGCAAACCCGTTCCCGTTCTACCGGCAGCTGCGCGAGGAAGGCCCGGTGCGTCGCGCGGTCATCGCCGGCGGCCTGGAGGCCTGGCTGGTCACGCGCTACGAGGACGGCCTCGCCGCGCTCTCCGACCCGCGGCTGTGCAGCGACGTCCGCGACGCGTCGGACCCCCGGCTCCTGCAACAGCTGCCCGCGACGGAGCGCGAGTCCATGCTGCGCACCATGCTCCGGGCGGACCCGCCCGACCACACCCGCCTGCGCCGGCTGGTCTCGAAGGCGTTCACCGCGCGCCGGGTGGCCGAGCTGCGGCCCCGCGTCCAGGCCATCACCGACGGGTTGCTCGACGCGATCGTGCAGCAAGGCCACGCGGACCTCGTCGCGGACTTCGCGCTGCCGCTTCCGGTCACCGTGATCAGCGAACTGCTGGGGGTGCCCACGACGCACCGCTACGACTTCCAGCGGTGGACCGACGACATGATCCTCCGGGGACCCGAGCCGCCGGACCCCGCCGTGGTCGACGGTGCCTGGCAGCAGATGCGCGCGTACCTGACCAAGCTTCTGGAGGCCAAGCGTGCCAACGCGGAGGACGACCTGCTCAGCGCTCTGATCACCGCGCGTGACGAGCAGCAGCGGCTGGACGAGGACGAGCTGATCGCCATGGCGTTCCTGCTCCTGGTGGCCGGATACATCACCACGGTCAACCTGATCGGCGGCGGCATCGCCGCACTGCTCGCCCATCCGGACCAGCTTCAGCTGCTACGGGACGATCCGGCGCTGCTGCCGGACGCGATCGAGGAGTTCCTGCGCTACGACGGACCGGTCAACCCCGGCATCGCCCGTTTCGCGCGGGAGGACGTCGAGATCGCGGGCGTGACGATCCCGCGCGGCGCCACCGTGCTGGTGGCCTCCGCCATCGCCGACCGGGATCCGGCACGGTTCCCCGATCCCGATCGTCTGGACATCACCCGTGGCGACAACGCCCACCTCGCGTTCGGGCACGGCATCCACTACTGCCTGGGCGCACCGCTGGCCCGGTTGGAGGGCCAGGTCGCCATCGGAACAGCCCTGCGCCGCCTCCCCGGTCTCGCCCTGGCCGTCCCGCCGGAGGAGCTGCGATGGAGGCCCGGCGGCCTGCGCGGCCCCGAGCGTCTGCCCGTCACGTTCACTCCCAGTCCCACCGACGCCCGGTGAAGACTGGCTCACAGGGTCCAGCCGTGACCGCCGCTGTTGTGGGACAGGGCCAGGAGCGCGGTGGTCACGACGAGGTACTGGGTGAGGCGGCCCTGGCGGAACAAGGCCGCCGACGCCCAGGCGACAGCCGTGTACCAGGGCATCGTCCACGGTGCGGTGAGCACCCAGGCGAAGGTGAGCACGAACGGTACGGCGACGACGGCGGGAACGCCCGCCGGGACGCGGCGGTGCAGTGCCCAGGCCAGCGCGAGCATCACGACGGGCCACAGGACACCGGTGGCGGTCGCGGCCCCACGAGGGCCCAGGAACCAGGCGCCGAACTTCTCGAACACGGCCCACAACGACGGTGTGGAGACCAGTTGGGAGGCGTCGGAGAGCGGGGCGAGGGCGTGCACACCGTACGCGCTGTAGACAACGGCGAGCGTCAGCGTGGCCGCGAACGTCATCCGGGCAGCCTGTCGCCAGGCGCCTGCACGCAGCAACGGCCAGGCCAGTCCGACGCCGAGCAGGGCGGCACTTATCTTGACACCGCAGGCCAGGCCGACCAGGCTCCCGACGATCAGGTCGTGGTGCCATCGGGTGGCCCGGCGGACGAAGTGGATCGCGCAGACGGTCAGGCACGCGATGATGGTGTCCAGGTGCCCGCCCGCCACCAGCACGCCGATCAGGAGCGGGTTGGCGATCCACAGCAGTCCGGCCCGGACCGGATCGTCGGCCGTGCGGATCAGCAGGTAGCCGGTGCCCAGGAACGCGGCTGCGTTGGCGAGCATCAGCGCCCATATGGTCAGCCACGGCCGGTCACCGCCGACGAACGCCCCAGCGGCCTGCCACCAGGTTGCGACCGGCCCGTACACGGACGGGGTGTACCGCCACCCCTCGCTCACCAGATGGGCGTAGGCGCCGCCCAGTTGGGCGGGGGTCGTCACGTACGGATCGGCGCCGAGCGCGGCGATACGGCCGTACGCGGCGTAACTGGCCATGTCGGAGGAGCCGACCGGGGTGAGGTTGGCGACGACGAGCACGGCGAGTGCGCCGGCGCCGTACAGGATCCGTGGGTGTGGCCTCCAGCCCCGCCCGTGCGCGCGGAGAAGGCCGAGCGTCCCGAGACACGACAGCACGATGGCCGCGTAGGTGACCGCCGCGGACACGGCGCCGGGCATGGCGGGCAACCGAAGCCAGGTGATCGGCGCCCTGAGTGTGTTGTGGTTCGGCGCGCTCGCGCCGACCAGCGCGAACAGTGCGATGCCTGCCACGGCCGTCCATACGGCCGTGCGCGGCCGGAACTGCCCGACGACCGTCAGCCCCGGCGAGGGAGTTGTCCGCATCCGGCCCGCGGAACGCGGAGTCCACTCGTCGTTGTCGGTCGTCACGGTCACTCGCTGAGTCGCTGTCGGGTTCTGTCCGGCCGGGGCCTGAGGCGGTCGAGGGAACCGCGGGCAACAGCCACACGGTCACCGAGATCCACATCCGGCCCGGGTTGGGAGCCTGGCAGCGGTACGCGAAGGAATCAAGCCCGAGCGTCGGCGCGGTCGCCTTCTGTGCCCGGGTTGGTCGCTGCCCCGGCTTGCAGCGCGTCACCTTGACGACACGCCGAGCACAAGGATGCCCGGCGGGGAGTTGTCCCGAAGCCGGGCGGAGCGCCGGACGGAGCACGCGCCGTTCACCGGAGGGACGTGGCGGGCCGCGGCACGGGATTCCATGCGGCTGATCGGCCGCGCACCCAACGCGGCTCGGTGTCTGCTTCGCCCCGATAGGATGCATTTTGTGATCAGGTCAGGACGGCTCCGGCGCCGCCGCCCTCCGTACGGTGGCCGGCGGGACACCGTACTGCTGTCACCGGTCGTCGTCACCGTCCTCGTCACCAGTCTGGCGTTCGCCACTCCCAGGCAGATCGCCTTCAGTCGCCTCCTGCCCGCGGCGCCCGCGCTCGCCGCCGCGATGTGGCCCGTGCTCCCGACGGTCCTGCTGGGGGCGTTCTGCCTGCTGGTGATGATCGGGCTCAGCTTCGTCTACTCCGATCTGGGGACGCCGTACACGGCTGCCGCGATCGTCGCGGTCACGTTGGCGGCCGCGTACGCGAGCCACCTCAGACTTCAGCGAGAGGAGGCGCTCTTCCAGATCCGGCTCGTCGCCGACGCGGCCCAGAAGGTGCTGCTGCGCCCGCTGCCGCGCCGCATCCAGCACGTCGAGGTCGAGTCGCTGTATCTGGCTGCCCAGGAGCAGGCCCGGATCGGAGGCGACTTCTACGAGGCGGTCGACACGCCGTACGGGGTCCGGCTGCTCATCGGCGACGTGCGGGGCAAGGGGCTGTCGGCGGTGGGGGCGGCCTCTGCGGTGATCAACTGCTTCCGGGAGAACGCGTACGACCAGCCCGACCTGATGGGGATCATCCATCGCCTGGAGATCAGTCTGGCCCGCTACAGCGCCGCGACACACGCCCAGGACCGGCCGGAGCACTTCGCCACCGCTCTCATCGCCGAGATCCGTCACGACAGCGGGCACGCCAGAATCCTCAACTGCGGGCACCCGCCACCGGTGCTGGTGCGCCACGGGGAGATCCAGATCCTCGAACCCAGCCTCCCCTCGCCACCCCTCAACCTCGCGACGCTCCTCGGGAACCACTACTACATCGACACCATCGCCTTCGCCTCGGGCGACCAGATGCTGCTCTACACCGACGGCGTCACGGAGACCCGGGACCGCAGCGGCACGTTCTTCCCGCTCCCGGAGTGGATGCGGCAGCACGGCCCGACGCCGCCCCGCGAGCTGCTGGACCGGCTCCATCAGGACCTGCTCCACTACAGCGGCGGAAGGCTCGACGACGACATCGCGGCCCTCGCTGTGCGCTGCCGGCACACTCCGGCTCGAGTGCACTCCGCGTAAGGGGCGAGCGCGGTCAGGCCGTGGCGGGCACCCGGCTCAGTGCGCCTTCGCAAGGTGGCCGGCGATGGTGGTGAGCAGCGAATCGTCGCCGGCGGCGGAGCTGTCCGCGGCCCAGCACACGTAGCCGTCGGGGCGGATGAGCAGGGCAGCGGCGCCCAGGTCGTCGGTGCAGGTGGCACGGACGAGGTCGACCCGTGGCGGGAGCGCGAAGTCGGCCGGGACGGCCCCGGCCAGATCGAGCAGGACGGCGTGCCCAGAGCCGAACAGCGTCGACAGCCGGGTGGGGCCGGCCTCGGTGACCAGGTCGGCGTCCGGTGTGCGCTGTCCGGTGAGCGGATGCCTGCCAGGCAGTTCGTAGCTCAGCGAGAGGCCGGACATCAGTCCCGCGACGTGCCGGTTGGCATCGGGCAGACGCAGCAGGTCGATGAAGATGTCACGCAGGGCGGCCACGTCCTCGCTCGGGTTCGGATCCGCCAGCACGCGCTGCGCCGACGTGTGATGCAGGACCTGGGCTCCGACCGGATGCCGTTCGGCGTGGTAGCTGTCCAGGAGGCCGCTCGGCGCCCGGTCCTGGACGGCGGCGGCCAGTTTCCAACCGAGGTTGAACGCGTCCTGTATGCCGAGGTTGAGGCCCTGGCCGCCCAGCGGCGGGTGGATGTGGGCGGCGTCGCCCGCGAACAGGATCCGGCCCGCGCGGTAGTGCTCCAGTTGCCGAGTGGCGTCGCTGAACCGGGACGCGTTGTCCACGGCACCGAGGGTGGTCTCAGGGCCGTACACGGCGTGCAGCGCCGCAGTGATCTCCTCTTGCGGGACGGGGAGGTCACGGGTGGTGTCCGCCTGGTCCGCGCGACCGAAGGTGAGCCGGTACCGGTCGCCGCCGAGAGGGACGAGCATGGCCCAGTAGTCGCCCGCGTGACGGGTCAGGCTGCTCATATGGCCCATCTGCCGCGGCACCAGCGACGACACGGCGGACAGGCGGATGTCGGCCACCACCGCCTGATGCGTTCCGGGCCTGCCGGGAAACGGCAGCCCGAGCAGTTTCCGCACCGTACTGTGGGCGCCGTCGCACGCCGCCAGGTAGCGGGCCCGCACCTTCAGATCGTCCGACGCCACGACCACGCCGTCGTCGTCCGACTCGATCCCCGAGACGGCGGTGCCGCGCACGACCCGCGCACCGACGGCGATCGCCCGCTCCTCGAGCACTTCCTCGACCTCCCACTGCGGGATCGCGATCGGGAAAGGGTGCCTGGTCCGCCAGGGGGTGCAGTCCAGGTGCACGGGCAGGGCCGCGAAGTGCCCGCCCACCGGCTCACGCGGTGTGGCCCGCAGCAGCAGCGGCTCCAGCAGCCCACGGGACTGAAGGAGCTCAGCGGTACGGGGCTGGATCCCGCCGCCCTTCACCTGCTGGATGCGCTGGGGCAGCTTCTCCAGCACCAGGGTCTCGACCCCGGCCAGAGCCAGTTCGTACGCCAGCATCAGCCCGGTCGGGCCGGCGCCCGCGATGACGACCTCGGTCGTGCGCTCCGTCAACACCGTCGCTCCCTCTCATTCCTCGTCTCGGGCTATATGTATACCAGGTGTAGAAATCGTCTGAGTGTAGATCTCTGGTACCGTGGGGGCCGTGGACGGCAAGCCAGGACTACGGGAACGAAAGAAGCAGCGGACCCGCGCGGCGATCTCCGAGGCGGCGATCACGCTGTTCCTCGAACACGGCTTCAACCAGGTCTCGGTGGCCCAGGTGGCCGAGGCGGCGGAGGTGTCCAAACGCACGCTCTTCGCCTACTTCCCGACGAAGGAAGACCTCGTGGTGCACCGCCTCGCCGACCACGAGAGCGAAATCGCCCGCGTCGTGCGGGCCCGCCCGCCCGGCACCGCACCGCTGACCGCAGTGCGCGAGCACTTCCTCAAGGGGCTGCGTGAGCGGGACCCGATCACCGGGCTCAACGACCACCCCGCGGTACGCAGGCTCCACCGGATGATCCTCGACACGGCCTCGCTGGTGGCCCGGATGGAACGGTTCAAGGCCGGCGCCGAACGCGCACTCGCTGAGGCGTTGCAGGAAACGGCGGGGACTGCGGAACTCACCGCGCGGCTGGCTGCCGTCCAGATCGTCTCGGTCCACTGGGCGCTGGCACAGGACAACGCCGAACGCCTGGCGTACGGGGAGCCGGCCGAGGAGCGCTATGCGGGTGCGGTGGCCGACGCTGAACACGCGTTCGCGCTGCTCGAGAACGGGTTGCTGCACCTGACCCCGCAGCGGTGAATCTCATCGGGGCAGCCCGTACACGCGGCAGGCGTGGCTCGTCCTCCTCCGCCAAGCCGACCGGCCGGCTCGACATCGCCTCCGGCAACCCGTACTACGACATGCAGGACGGGCTGCTGCTGCCCGACCCCACACCCGACGACCACGAGCAGATCTGGAAGACCACCGGCGTGTGGGCGATGTACCGGACCGCGGACTGGATGTTCCACCGCATTGATGTGGGATGCGGCTACGACACGCCGCTGATACGGGACGGGCCGGCCACCGTTCTGCGTCCGCCACCGAGCGGTGGGCCGCCGACCGCAGACCGGGGCCGCGCGGGCGTGGTCAGTCGCGCGCTCGGTCCTGGTCCCGGGCGTGGGCCGCCCACAGGCCGCGGACATGTCCGATGTGACGGGTCATCACCGCCCGTACGGCGTCCTCGTCCCGTTCGAGCAGGGCATCGAGGAGTTCGAGGTGCTCCTGGGCGGAGGCGAGCAGCCGGCCGGCCTCGACGAGCGCGGTCAGTCCGTACAGACGTGACCGCTTGCGCAGATCACCGACCACCTCGACGAGGTGCGCGTTGCCGGCGAGGGCCAGCAGCCCGAGATGGAAGCGGGTGTCGGCCTCGACGTAGGCGATGAGGTCCCCGACCGCCGCCGCGGTGACGATCTCCCGGGCGGCCGGGCGCAGGGCCTCCAGCGAGACCAGGTCGGCCGTCCGGGCCAGCGCCACAGTGGTCGGGATCTCGATGAGGGAGCGGATGTGGGTGTATTCGTCGAGCTGCTTCTCGGAGACCTCCGTGACGCGGAAGCCCTTGTTGGGGACGGTGTCGACCAGGCCCTCCTTGACCAGGTCGAGCATGGCCTCGCGCACCGGGGTCGCCGAGACGCCGAAGCGGGCGGCGAGCGTCGGCGCCGAGTACACCTCGCCGGGGCGCAGCTCGCCCGCGATCAGCGCGGCTCGCAGGGCGTCGGCGACCCGCTCGCGGTAACTGCTCTTCTTGCCGCCGAGCGTGGGCAGGGCGGGAGCGGGGGAGGGCGAGCTGGGGCGCGGGGCGGCCATGGTGTTTCTGTCTCCTCGAAAGGTGCAATGTCACGCGGCACCAGTGTCCCAGTGCTCCGGCGTTCCCGTACCGGGCAGCTGCGGCAGGTGACTACAGCACGAACCCCGCCGGGAACGGGTCCTCCGGGTCCAGAAGGTACTGCGCCGTGCCGGTCACCCACGCCCGCCCGGTGAAGCTGGGCAGCACCGCGGGGCGTCCGGCGACCTCCGTGGTCCCGAGCAGGCGCCCGGTGAACCGCGTCCCGATGAAGGACTCGTTCACGAACTCGGTGTGCAGGGGCAGTTCGCGGCGCGCGTGCAGCTGAGCCATGCGCGCGCTGGTACCCGTGCCGCACGGGGAGCGGTCGAACCAGCCCGGGTGGATGACCATCGCGTGCCGGGACAGCCGGGCGGTGGCCCCCGACGCGTACAGGTGGACGTGGTGGCAGCCGCGGATCGTCGGGTCCTCGGGGTGGACGGGCTCCTCCTCGGCGTTGATCGCCTCCATCAGTGCGAGCCCCGCCGCGAGGATGTCGTCCTTGCGGGCGCGGTCGAACGGCAGCCCGAACTCCGCCAGCGGCAGGATCGCGTAGAAGTTGCCCCCGTACGCGAGGTCGTAGGTCACCGTGCGCCCGTCGGGCAGGGTGGCCTTGCGGTCGAGGCCCACGCAGAAGGAGGGAACGTTTCTGAGGGTGACCGCCTTCGCGGCGCCGCGCTGGACCGCGACCTCGGCGACGACGAGGCCCGCCGGAGTGTCGAGGCGGATGGTGGTCACCGGCTCGACGACCTCCACCATGCCCGTCTCCACGAGCACGGTCGCCACCCCGATCGTGCCGTGCCCGCACATCGGCAGATAGCCGGAGACCTCGATGTAGACGACGCCCCAGTCACAGTCGGGACGGGTGGGTGGCTGGAGGATCGCGCCGCTCATCGCCGCGTGCCCGCGCGGCTCGTTCATCAGCAACTGCTTGACGTCGTCACGGTGTTCACGGAACCACAGGCGCCGCTCGTTCATGGTCGCGCCGGGGATGGTGCCGATGCCGCCGGTGATCACCCGGGTGGGCATGCCCTCGGTGTGGGAGTCGACGGCGTGCAGGACGAGTTTGCTGCGCATGACCGGCCTCCCTGCTACGCGAGCCCCGCCGCGACGGCCTTCTCCGTGGCGGCGCGCACGGCGGCCTCCTGCTCGGGCGGCAGTGGCATGCGCGGCGGGCGTACGGGACCGCCGTACCGGCCGACGACGTCCATCGACAACTTGATCGCCTGCACGAACTCAACGCGGGAGTCCCAGCGCAGCAGCGGGTGCAACTGCCGGTACAACGGCACCGCGGTGTCGAGGTCGCCCGCGACCGCAGCACGGTACAACTGCACCGAGGCACGGGGGAGGGCGTTGGGGTAACCGGCCACCCACCCCTTGGCGCCGGCGACCGCGAGCTCCAGCAGGACGTCGTCGGCACCGATCAACAGATCCAGCTCCGGGGCGAGTTCGGCGAGGCGGTAGGCGCGGCGGGGATCGCCCGAGAACTCCTTGACCGCGTGGACGAGCCCCTCGCCGTGCAGCTTCGCGAGCAGTTCGGGGACGAGGTCGACCTTGGTGTCGATGGGGTTGTTGTACGCCACCACCGGCAGTCCGGCCTTCGCCACCTCCTCGTAGTGGGCGAGCACGGACCGCTCGTCGGCGCGGTAGGCGTTCGGCGGCAGCAGCATCACCGACGCGCAGCCCGCGTCGCGTGCCTGCTCGGCCCAGCCTCGGGCCTCCGCCGATCCGTACGCGGAGACACCGGGCATCACCCGGGCCCCGCCGATCGCGGACACGGCGGTCTCCACGACCCGGGCGCGCTCCTCGGGGGTGAGCACCTGGTACTCGCCGAGCGAGCCGTTCGGCACGACACCGTCGCAGCCGTTCTCCACCAGCCAGGCGCAGTGGTCGGCGAACCTGGCGTGGTCGACGGCGAGTGTGTCGGTGAACGGAAGGGCGGTGGCGACGAGAACGCCGCGCCAGGGGCGGTGCTGCGGGACGGTCATACGCGATACCCCATCTCGATGACGTGTGACATGTTACTGATGGTCGTCATGTCGGCGGTCCTCTCCGGGTTCCCCGGCCAGCACCCCCAGCGGCACCGGCCGCGCGAACGGCCTCCGGGCCACCGCCTCCGCGTACCCGGCGATCCCGGCCACCCCGGGCCCGCACACCCGGCCCTGGCACCAGCCCATTCCGGCCCGGGTCAGCAGCTTCACCGTCCGCAGATCACCGGCGCCCAGCTCGGCGACGGCCTCCCGTACGCTCCCGGCACGTACCTCCTCGCAACGGCACACCACGGTGTCGTCGGTGACCTGCTCGGCCCAGCGGGCCGGCGGCCCGTACGCGTCGTCGAGCGCCGAGGCGAACCCGCGCAGCGCCGCCCGGCTCCGCGCGGCGCGTTCCCACCCCCGTGGATCGGGCACGGCACCGGCGAGCCGCGCGGCGATGGACCGCCCGGCGATGTGCCCCTCGGCGAGGGCGAGCGCCGCGCCGCCGATCCCGGTGGCCTCGCCCGCCGCCCAGACCCCCGGGACGTCGGTGCGCTGTTCGTCGTCGACGGCGACGTTCGTCCCGTCGATGCGGCAGCCGAGGGTTTCGGCGAGGTCCGTGTGCGGGAGCATGCCGTGCCCGACGGCGAGGGTGTCGCAGGGGACACGGCGCGCGGTGCCCGCCCGGACCCGTCCGCCCGCGTCGAGCGCGGTGACGGTCACCGCCTCCAGCCGATCGGTGCCCTGGGCCTCGACCACGGTGTGCCGGGCGAGGATCCGCACCCCGTGCCGCAGCAGCCGGGCCGCGTACGCCGCCGCCTCCACCGCTTTGCCGGGCTGGGCGGCCAGGGCCCCGGCGCACCGTACGAAGGCCCTCGGGTCGGCCGACTCCACGAGCGCGGCGACCGTCACCCCCGCCGCCGCGAGCCCGGTCGCGACCGGTAGCAGCAGCGGCCCCGTCCCGGCCACGACCGCCCTGCGGCCCGGTACCACCAGTGAGCCCTTGAGCATGGCCTGGGCACCGCCCGCGGTGACGACCCCGGGCAGCGTCCAGCCGGGGAAGGGCAGCACCCGCTCGTAGCCGCCGGTGGCCAGAAGCACGGCGCGGGCCCGCACGGCGACCGACCGCTCCTGCTCGGGCCCGAGCAGGGCGTGCACGGTGAACCCCTCGGACTCCTTCTCGACGCACCACACATGGTGATCCGCCAGGTGGTTGACGCGTCCGGCCGCGAGGTGCCGGTCGAGTCCTTCGCGCAGCCGCAACCAGGTGCGCCACTGGTGGTGCAGGGCCCGCGCCCGCCGCGTGCCGAGTCCGGCGGCGGGCTGCCGGTAGAACTGGCCGCCCGCCTCGGTGGCCGCGTCGACGAGCGTGACGCGTACGCCGCGCGCCCCGGCCGCGAGCGTCGCGGCGAGCCCCGCCGGGCCCGCGCCGATCACCGCGAGGTCAGTCCGCATGGCCCGTCCCCTCCTGCGTACGGATCACATCGCCCGGCCGTACCGGCACCAGACAAGCGCGCTGGTTCGGCCGGTCGTTGACCCTCACCAGGCACTCGAAGCACACGCCGATCCCGCAGAAGACCCCGCGTGGACGCCCCTCGCGCCGGGTGGTGCGCCAGGAGGTGATGCCCGCCGCCCAGAGCGCCGCCGCGACCGTCTGACCGGGCAGCGCCTCGATCTCACGGTCGTCGAAGGTCACCGTGAAGGCGGCGCCCGGCCGGGCCCGGGCCGGCTCCAGGGGATTCACACGGCCTCCCGCTCGAAACGCTCCGGCCGGAACGGCCCGAGGTCCAGCTCCGGCGCCTTGCCGCTCAGCACCCGCGCGATCAACTGCCCGGTCCCGGTGGCGAGTCCGATCCCGGCCCCCTCGTGACCGCAGGCGTGCAGCAGCCCCGGCGCCCTGGGGTCCGGGCCGATGGCGGGCAGATGGTCGGGCAGGTACGGCCGGAAGCCGAGATAGGTGCGCATCGCCCGTACCCGCTCCAGGAACGGGAACAGCCGGATCGCGCCGCCCGCCAGCGCCCGCAGGACCGGCAGGGAGAACGACCGGTCGAAGCCGACCCGTTCACGGCTCGCCCCGATCAGGACGGGACCCGCGGCCGTGCCCTCGACGACCGGCGAGGTCTGCAGCGCCGCCGAGTCGCTGGCCACGTCCGCGACATAGTCGGCGGCGTACACCTTGTGCCGCACCCGGCGTGGCAACGGCTCGGTGACGAGGACGAACCCGCGTCGGGGGAGGACCGGCAGGTGTACTCCCGCCAGCGCGGCGAGCTCCCCGGCCCACGTACCGGCGGCGTTCACCACGGCCGGGGCGAGGATGTCACCGCCGGTCGTGCGCACCCCGCGTACGGCTCCCCCCGGCGTGCGCAGCACCTCGGTCACGGTCCGCCCGGTCAGCAGGCGCGCACCGGACGTGCGTACGAGGTGCGCGGCGGCCAGCGTCGGCATCACCTGGCAGTCCTGTGGGTACAGCACGCCGCCCGCGAGGTCCGGGGCCAGGTGCGGCTCCAGGTCGTGGAGCCGGTCTGCGGCGACGACCTCCGCCTCGACCCCGGCGGCCCGCTGCCCGGTCGCGAAGTCCGCCAGGACGGTGAGCCCTTCGGGGGACGAGGCGACGACGACACCGCCCTTGGGTTCGTACTCGATCGCCGGTCCCACCTCCTCGGCCAGCTCTTTCCACAAGCGCAGGGAGGACAGGGCGAGGTCGAGTTCGGGTCCCGGTTCCTTGTCGGAGACCAGCAGATTGCCCTCGCCGGAGCCGGTCGTACCGCCGGCCACAGGGCCACGATCCACGAGGACGACGTCCATACCGCCGCGGGCGGCGTACAGCGCACAGGCGGCGCCCGTCATCCCGGCGCCGACGACCACGACATCGCAGGTCAGTCGCTGACTCACGGTCAGTACTATGTCACATGGTTCTGCACCGAGGCCAGATGCGCGACGGTGCCGGGAACGCCTCGGCGTGGACCGGCTCGACCTGCTGTACGCGCACATCGAGGACCGCACGGTGCCGCTGCGCGAGACCGTCGAGGGGTTCGCCGAACTGGTCGCGGAGGGCACGGTCGGCCTGCTCGACGTGAGCAACCACGCCGTCTGGCGGGTGGAGCGCGCCCGGGCCCTCGCGGCGGCCGCCGGGCTGCCCGGCTACGAGGTGCTGCAGTACCGGCACAGCTGTCTGCGCCCGCGCACCGACATCCCCGAGGAGATCTTCCCGGACGGCGGCCTCGGCGGCACCACGGCGGAGCTGCTGAGCTATCTGCGCGCCGAGCCGGGCCTGACCCTGGTCGCGTACTCACCGCTGCTCAAGGGCGCCTACGCACGTCAGGACGTCCCGTTGCCCCGCGACTTCGACCACCCGGGCACCCCGGCGCGGCCGGCGGTGCTGCGGGAGGTGGCGCGGGAGACCGGGGCGAGTGTCAACCAGGGGGTGCCGGCCTGGCAGATCGGTGGTGACCTGCCGGTGATCCCGCTGGCCGGAGCCTCGTCGGTGGCGCAGCTGGAGGAGAACCTGGCGGCGATGGAACTGGAACTGACCGCGGAGCGGAGGGCGCGGTTGGACGCGGTGCACTGAGAGCCCCGGGGCTCTCATACGCGACACCGCCGTTGACGCGCCCACCGGCCCGGCACCGTCGGGGCACCTGGCCGGCGGCCGCGTCGCTCAGGTCCGACAGTCGCTCAGGGCAGGCAGCCGATGTGGGCCAGGGCCTGCTTGAGCAGGACGCCCTGGCCGCCCGGCATCTCGTTCTGGACCACAGCCGACGCGGCCTCCTGGGGGCTGAACCACTCCAGGTCCAGCGCGTCCTGGCGGGGACGGCAGTCGCCGGCCACCGGGACGATGTAGGCGAGGGCCACGGCGTGCTGGCGGGGGTCGTGGAACGGGGTGATCCCCAGCGTCGGGAAGTACTCGGCGACGGTGAAGGGCTGCAGGGAGGGCGGAACGCGGGGCAGAGCCACCGGTCCGAGGTCCTTCTCCAGATGGCGCAGGAGGGCGTCACGGACCCGTTCGTGGTGCAGCACCCGCCCCGAGACGAGGGTGCGGCTGACGGTCCCGTCGGGCCCTATCCGCAGCAACAGTCCGATGCTGGTGACTTCACCGCTGTCGTCGACGCGCACGGGCACGGCTTCCACGTACAGGATCGGCATGCGGGCTCGCGCCAGCTCGAGCTCGTCGGGAGTCAGCCAGCCGGGCGTGGTTTCGGTCGTGTCAGGCATTGCCCGATCGTACGGTCAACACCCCGGCATCGGCCGCGTGTCTCACCAGGTCAGACGCAAGTCACACCCAGGACATGTGATCGGCCGCCCGCTCGGTCCGCTTTCCCGCACCGGCGAAATCAGGTCGGTGACGGGAAGGCGACGGTCGGGGAACGGGACGGGACGGACGATGCCGGGGAACGGGACCGGAAGGCGACGGTCGGGGAACGGGAGGGTCAGGTGACGATGCGGTACCGGTGCTCCGGACGCCCCGTCGCCCCGTACCGGAGCTCCAGCCGCACCATGCCCTCCTTGACGAGGTAGGACAGGTACCGCTGGGCCGTCGCCCGGGAGACCCCGGTGAGTTCGGCCGCCTCGGCCGCCGACACGGGACCGCGGGCGGAGAGCAGCGCCTGGTGGACGAGGGTCAGGGTGGGCGCGGAGTGCCCCTTGGCCGGCACCCGCGGGACGGCCGGCGGCCGGGTGGCGCTGAACAGGGCGTCCACATCGGCCTGCTCGGTCTCGGCGGCCGGCCCCAGCGCGTGCACCCGGTGCTGGAGTTCGCGGTAGGCGGTCAGGCGCCCGCAGAGGTCGGGCGAGCCGAAGGGCTTGACGAGGTATCCCACGGCGCCCAGTTTCATGGCGGTGCGGACCGACTCGATGTCCCGGTCCGCTGTGATCATGAACGCGTCCGGCCGGGAGCCGCCCTCGTCGCCGGTGAGCCGGCGCAGCACATCAAGACCGCTGCCGTCCGGCAGGAAGATGTCGAGCAGCAGCAGGTCCGGATGCAGGGTGCGCACCGCCTCCAGGGCGTCGGCCACCGTCGCCGCCTCGCCGACCACCTCGAAGCCCTGGACCCGGCTCACGTACTCGCTGTGGATGTGGCTCACCCGGAAGTCGTCGTCCACGACCAGGGTTCGGATCATCAGCGGTCGCCTCCCACCGGCAACGCCGTTGTGAACAGTGCGCCCTGCGGTGCGGGGGCCGTCTCCGGCAGCGGCAGGACGACGGTGAAGACCGCGCCCGGGCCCTCGCTGACCGAGACGGTGCCACCGTGCCGCTGCACCAGCCGGTGCACCAGGGCGAGCCCCAGGCCGCGCCGGGCGGTGCCCCGCTCGGGCCGGGTCGACCAGCCGTCCTCGAAGATCGCCTCGGTGGCGCCCGGCGGGACCCCCGGCCCGGTGTCCGCCACCCGCACGGTCACATGGTCGGGGGCCTCGGTGAGGGTGAGCCGCACCTGGCGGCCGCCCGCCGGGGGCGGCCCGTCCGCCGCGGCGTCGACCGCGTTGTCCAGCAGGTTGCCGACGATCGTCAGCAGCCGGCGCAGATGGGGTGAGTCCTGGCCGAGCGCGGAGTCGTCGTCGAGCACGATCCGCACGCCGCGTTCGGCGGCGACCGTGGTCTTCGCCACGACCAGTCCGACCATCAGCGTGTTCCCGATCCGTCTGCGCACCGACTCGGTCAGCGCCTGCCCGGCGCCGGCCGACCCGACGGCGAACTCGTAGGCCGCGTCGTGGTCGCCGATGTCCAGCAGCCCGGCCAGCGTGTGCATCCGGTTGGTGAACTCGTGCTGCTGGGCCCGCAGCGCGTCGGTGAGACCCCGTACCGAGTCCAGCTCGCGCAGGAGTCCGATCAGCTCGGTGCGGTCGCGCACGGTGACCACCGCGCCGAGTTCGCGGCCGCGCAGCGTGACCGGCATGCGGTTGACGACGAGGCAGTGCTCGTCGGTCAGGACGCTGACGTCGGTGCCGCTCAGGGTGCCGTCCAGGGCACGCCGCAACCGGCCGTCGGGCAGCACCTCCTCGAGCCTGCTGCCGAGCGCGGTGCCGAGCCCGAGCAGCCGCCGGGCCTCGTCGTTCACCACGGTGACCCTGCCGTCGGGGTCGAAGGCGACCACACCCTCCCGGATGCCGTGCAGCATCGCCTCGCGGTCCTGGAAGAGTCCGGCGATCTCCTCCAGTTCCAGGCCGAAGGTGGTCCGCTTCAGCCGCCGCGCCAGCAGATACGCGGCCGCCGAACCGAGCGCGGTGGCGATCGCCGCGTACAGGCCGAAGGTCGGCAGCTCACGCCACAGCTCCCCCAGCACGTACCGCTCCGGGAGCCCAGCCGACACCTCGCCGACCAGCTTGCCGGACGGCCCGTACAGAGGAGCCTTGGCGTTGGCGGACCGCCCGGTGGCGCCCTGGTCGCTGCCGACGCGCGGACGGCCGTCCAGCACCTCGATGGGCTCGTGCACCGGCTCCCCGATGAGCTGCGGCATGGGGTGCGAGTGACGGATGCCGTGCAGGTCGAGCACGACGACGTACGACGCCCCGGAGGCCTTCCGGATGCGCTCGGCGGCGGTCTGCACCACGCCGTTGTCGGTGCCGTTCGCCATCGCCTGACGGATCTGCGGCTCGGCGGCCGTGGTCCGCGCGATGGCCAGCGCCCGCTGCTCGTAGGAACGGTCGAGCTCGCCCCGCTGTGCGAAGGCGGACAGCACGAAGCCGATCACGCCGGTGAGACCGAGGATGAACAGCTGGTTGGCGAGGATCCGGGCGGAGAGCTTCCCTCTGCCGCCGCGGGTGATCCAGGTACGGATAGGCATCACAGACGCCTCTTTGCCCCTGTCGTACGTCGTGCCGGGTCCGGCCCCTGCGCCGGACCCGCGTGGCGCGATTGTGCCTGATGGCCGAAATCCTGCCCAGCCCCGTTTCACTGAGCAGAACGAGCAGAACCCCGGGTTACGCGGCTATCGCGGGATACCTGTGAAACAGCGACGTAACACCGGGTGGCCTCTAGCGTCTGCCTTCACCCGCTCCCGACGAGGTGCGGAACTCGACCCGACGAGGTGTGGAACCCGCCCCTCGAGGCGTGGAAGGAGACGGCCCCCCATGGCTTCGCGAAACGATGTCGCGAAGAGCCCGATCACCGGTACGGCGACCGCAGGCGCAGCAGCGCGTGAGGATGCGCGCATCGAGATCTCCGGGCTCACCAAGCGATTCCTGACCCCTGCCGGTGAGGTGTTCACGGCGCTGCAAGACGTGTCGTTCACCGTGGAGCCGGGCCAGTTCTGCGCGGTGGTCGGCCCCACCGGCTGCGGCAAGTCGACCACCTTGAGCATGGTGTCCGGGCTCGACCGGCCCAGCGAGGGCTCGGTCAAGGTGGGCGGTCGTGAGGTGGACGGCATCACCGACGGCGTCAGCTTCATGTTCCAGGCCGACGCCCTGCTGCCCTGGAAGACCGTCCTCGGCAATGTGCTGATGGGTCCGGTCTTCCGTGGCGTGCCCAAGCAGCGGGCCCAGGAGCAGGCTCGTGACTGGCTGCGCCGGGTCGGCCTCTCGGGCTTCGAGGACCGCTACCCGCACCAGCTCTCCGGCGGTATGCGCAAGCGCGTGGCGATGGCCGCGGCCCTGATCAACGAACCCAAGATCCTGATCATGGACGAGCCGTTCGGCGCCCTCGACGTGCAGACCAAGGCGATCATGTCGACCGAGCTGCTGGCCCTGTGGGAGCAGATCCGACCGTCCGTCGTCTTCATCACCCACGACCTCGACGAGGCCGTGGCACTCGCCGACCGCGTCGTCGTCATGACGTCGAGCCCCGGATCGGTCAAGGCGGTCTTCGACATCGACCTGCCGCGCCCGCGCGGCTCGGTCCAGGAGATCCGCTTCGAGCCCCGCTTCATCGAACTGCAGCACCAGATCTGGGACACGCTGCGCGAGGAGGTGGAGCGCGCCTACGCACGCACCGCAGGAGGTAAGGCATGACCACGACGTCCACCGCTCCCGCCGCTCCGGTCAGCGGCGGTCAGGTATCGGCCGCTGCCGCCGCCAGAAGCGCCGTACGACGCCGCGTCGCGCTGGTCTGGGCGGGCCGCATCGGCCTTGCGGTCGTCGTCATCGGCGGCTGGCAGGCGTTCACCACGTGGGGGATCGTCGACCCGTTCTTCTTCGGGCAGCCGTCGGGCATCGCCAAGCGGCTGGCCGACCTCTTCCAGCACGGCACGGAGTTCGGGTCCTTCTACTCGAACATCTGGACAACGATCCAGGAGGCGCTCGTCGGCTTCGCCCTCGGGTCCCTCACCGGGGTGATCTTCGGTGTGGCGCTGGGCCAGAGCCGCTTCCTCTCCGACGTGCTCGGCCCCTACATCAAGATGGTCAACGCGATCCCGCGCATCGTCCTCGGCTCGATCTTCATCGTCGCCTTCGGCATCGGCGTGACCCCGAAGATCCTGCTCGCCGCGGTCCTGGTGTTCTTCATCGTCTTCTTCAACGCCTTCCAGGGCGTCCGCGAGGTCGACCGCAACATCCTCGCCAACGCCAAGGTGCTCGGCGCCTCGCAGATGCAGATAATCCGCCACGTCATCGTGCCGTCCGCGCTCACCTGGATCATCGCCAGCCTGCACAGCGCCTTCGGCTTCGCCATCGTCGGCGCGCTGGTCGGCGAGGTGCTGGGCGCACAGAGCGGCCTCGGCCTGGTCATCAAGACCGCCCAGAACAACTTCGACCCCGACGGCGTGTTCGCGACGATGCTCGTCATCTCGGTCATCGTGCTCGGTGCCGAGTGGCTGATCGGCAAGCTCGAGCACCGGCTGCTGTCCTGGCGCCCCCCGGCCCCGTCCGAGGCGTCGAACGCCCTCTGAGTCCGTCCCCGCCCCCTCCCTCCGCTCGTCCCTGTCCCACCCAGAAAAGGAAAGTGGCCAGCCATGTCACGACGATCCGCCACCGTCACCGCCTCCCTCCTCACCGTCCTCGCCCTCGGCACGGCCACCGCCTGTTCCAGCGGCTCCCACAGCGGCTCCCAGAGCGTCGGCAGCTCCGGCGGCGTGCCCACGGTGAAGCTCATGGTCGGCGGTATCGACAAGCAGATCTACCTGCCCTACCAACTCGCCCAGAGCCTCGGTTTCTACAAGAGGTACGGCGTGAATGTCGAGCTGAGCACCGAGCAGGACGGCGGTGTCGGCGCCGAGGAGGCCATGGCCTCGGGGCAGGTGGACATGGCGGGCGCCTGGTACAACCACACGATCGAGTTCCAGGCGAAGGGCAAGGCGGTCGAGGACGTGGTCCAGCTCTCCGGCGCGCCGGGTGAGCGTGAGATGTGCACCAAGAAGTCGGGCGTCACCTCGGCCGCCGACTTCAAGGGCAAGACCCTCGGCGTCACCGACCTGGGTTCGGGCACCGACACCCTCACCCAGTTCCTGGCCGCCAAGAAGGGCGTCAAGACCAGCGACTTCCACCGGATCGGGGTCGGCGCCGGCTCCACCGCCATCGCCGCGCTGCAGAACGGCAAGGTGGACTGTGTGATGACGACACAGCCGACGGTCGCCGCGATCGAGAAGAAGGGCGTCGGTGCCTCCGCGATCGACCTGGCCACCACGCAGGGCGCCACGGCGGCGATGGGCGGTGCCTTCCCCGCGGCCAGTGTGCTCGCCCGCACCGACTGGGTGAACCAGAACAAGGCCACCGTGCAGAAGGTCGTCGACGCGCTCGTGGCCACCATGCATTGGATCAACACGCACAGCGCGGCCGACATCGCCGACAAGCTGCCTCAGTCGTTCGTGCAGAACCAGCTCGTGACCAAAGCCGACTACATCGCGGCCCTGACCGAAGACAAGGGCCAGTTCCTCCCGGACGGCATCATGCCGGCCGGCGGTCCGAAGACCTCACTGGCGACGGAGAAGTTGGTCGGCAACGTGAAGGGGTCGGTGGACCTCAGCAAGACGTTCACCAACGAGTTCGCCGTCCAGGCCAACAAGACCGAGGGCTTCAAGACCACCACGACCCCCGCGGGGGCGGACGGCTGAGCCTCCGGCACTGATACGACGTCGCCCCGCCTGTCCGCACCAGCGGCAGGCGGGGCGGTGCCATGTCACACGGCGGCCGAGTCGCTCCGCACATCGCGTCGCGAGACCGCCAGATAGGCGACGAAGCCGAGGATGGCGACCGTCCAGGAGAGGGTCACCGGGCCGAGGCCCCAGTCCAGGCCGCCGCGGTTGTACGGGAGGGCCATCCAGTCGGCGAGCGACGCGCCGAGGGGGCGGGTGACGACGTACGCGGACCAGAACGCGGCCACCGCGCCCAGCAGTCCCGCGCGGTGGGCGACCGCCGGCACAGAGATGGCGACGGCGTACAGAGCGACGGACCCCAGGTAGCCGAGGCCGATCGTGGCGCTCAGGTCGCCCGCGGCCGTGCCGAGCGCGAACGTGGCGAGCACGGCAGCCCAGTAAAACGTCTCGCGGCGCCGGGTGGAGATGCTGTGGATGGACAGGGTCCGCTCGCTCGCGTACCACAGGGCGAACACGGCGGCCAGCGCCACCAGGAACAGCGGCGTCGAGAGGGTGTAGGGCACGCCGAGACCCACGTGCAGGACGTCGGCGGCCATCGTGCCGAACACGCTGACCATGACAATGGCCGTCCAGTAGACCCAGGCCACGTACCGGCGGACCGCGAACTGCAGGACCAGGGACCCGAGGAAGGCGACGGTGCCGAGACCGACCGCCGGGATCGGGCCGAGCAGACGGGCCAGGTAGTCGGAGGCGGTCTCGCCCATTCCGGTGGTCAGAACCTTGATGATCCAGAAGTAGACGGTGACTTCCGGGACCTTGTTCGCCATCCCGCGTATGCGGGCGCGGGGATGGGCGGGGGGTCGGTCGTCAAGGACGTGCTCTGTGCTCATGGCAGGCACGATGACATGGGGAACTGCTGATTCCACAGGGCCCTTTGCCATTGTTTTGGATCTTCTGGTGCAGGCGTTGCCGAACAGGCCGGAAACCGTCGAGCCGCCCCTCCCGATAGGGAAGAGCGGCTGCGGTGTGGTGCCACCCGCTGCGGCTCATGCCACGCACGGGCAGCCGCTACAGAGGTCGGCCGATCACGCCGGAGGCCGGGGGAGAAGCTCGACGAAGGTGGTGCACGTCCCGAGCGGTTCCGTCGCTGGGCAACTGGCCTCGAACACTCTGCCGTTCGCAGTCAGCACGGTGACGTACACCACGTTGGCGCGACTCGACAGTGTCGCGTCGATCACGTTGCTCGGTCCTACCGGTTGCCAACCGCCGATGACGACCGGGTTTCCGCTCGGCGGAGTCTCCCGGACCGTCAGGACGTACGTCTGCCCGTTACAGATGACCGAGACGAACTTGTCAGGATCTTGAACTGTCGAGTCGATGTCGAAGCACCCCGAGCCCGGCACGGGCGGCTTCGGCTTCGGACACTTGTCCTTGTCGTGGTCGCCGCTGGGCATGCCCGTACGGTGCTCGCAGTCGTCGCCGCCGAGCGCTGTGTTCCTGTGCGCTGTGTCGCCGTGTCCGACAGCCGCGGCGGGAGTGGCGAGTCCGACCGCCATGACGAGCGCGAGCGAGGCGAGCTTGCCGGCCTTCCTGTACCTCTGACGCACCATCGGGCTGAGGGAGAAAGGCGTCCTGCCTTCAGGACTCATGTATGTGCTCCTTGCTTGAACGGTCCCGGGTGGTTCCCCGAATCCGGAAGGAGCTTGGCCCGCCCACGCGGCGGCCCTCGGCACACCCTGCCGTACGGGCCCGTATATCAGCAAGTCGGACCACCGGAAGTGCCCCGGTTGGGGGAGCCGCTCCGCGAAACGCGTCTCTCTCACACTGCGGACTCCCCTCTTGACGCGGGCCGCGGCCGGATCGACACTCCAAGGAGATTTCCTAGTGGACAGGTAGGGAAACATGGGGCGCCTGAGGCCGGTCATCAGCCGTGTTCGTCGCACGCGCCGGCAGTCCCTCCTGCTGACCTCCCGCCGTCACATCGATCTGCTGCGCGTCTGCAGCGCGAGCAGCCGCCGGCGCTGAGACCGGCGGAGCCACGCCGCGCCACCCCGCGCCCCCGCCATCCCGCGCCCCCGCCATCCCGCGCCGGGGAGCGCCGCCTGCCCGCGGGCCACCGCCCCCGCACCCTCGCGTCCCAGAACCCCGGGAGAGACATGTCCGCCCATGCCCTGACCGCACTCCCGTCCGCACAGCCGGTCCCCGCCTTCCGTGGCCGGATCGGCTGCGACGCGCGCAGCGGCCACTACGCCGTGCCGCGCCGCTACCGTCTCCACCTGTCCCTGGCGTGTCCGCACTGTCTGCGGATAGCCATCACGCACAGCCTGCTCGGCCTCGACGACGTCTGTCCCGTCACGCTGCTGCCCGCGGTGCCCGACGGACCCGGCGGCGAGTACTCCGCGCTGCGTCCGCTGTACGAGGCCAGTGCCCACCGCTACCCCGGAGCCGCCCTGGCACCGGTGCTCAGCGACGACTGGTCGGGCCGGATCGTCAGCACCCACGCCCCGGACATCATGCGCGACCTGGCGCGGCACTTCGGCACGGACCGCCCCGCGCTGTATCCGCAGGGGGCGAACGCCGAGATCGAGGGCGTCCAGCGGCTGTGCGAGCAGGGCATCGACGCGGCCGCCCAGCGCGCCGGACGCGTCGACGCCGACACGGAGGAACGGGAGGCCGCGCTCACCTCGCTGTTGTGCACCCTGCGGTCACTGGAGGGACGGCTCGCCCGTCAGGAGTACCTGCTCGGTGACCGGCTCACCGCAGCGGACGTGGAGTTGTGGGTCAGTCTGGTGCAGCTCGACACCGTGCACCGCTGGCACCTGGACGCCGCCGCGGTGCACCGCATCGCCGACCACCCGCACCTGTGGGCGTACGCCCGCCGACTGGCCGCCCACCCGGCCTTCGGTCCGCACCTCGACCACGCCGGTATCGCCCGGCGGCATCACGCGCACTGTCGGGGACTGGAAGCCGCGGGCGCCGCGGTGCAGATCCTGGACTGGGCCTCGCACGTCCCCAACGGCGCGTGCAGCGGGACGAGTTGAGAGGGAGAACGGCGCCGCTGGGTAAGTATCACCTGGTGGACGGACGTTGACATCGCTTGCGGCGCCTGTATTGACTTACGGCCACAAAGGTCATGAGCGTCAGCGACAAGCCCTGGCTGGCTGACCGGCAACCCTCGCACCGCGGTGGGGTGCCCCAGGTGACGACCCGACCGGATGACGTTTCGGTAAGCGCGTGGCCCCCCGGGCCGGAAAACGACGGAGACAGTGATGTACGCAGCCTCCAGGACAGCCGCAGTGCGGCTGCGTGGCTGCGTCCTGCTGTGCGCCAACCGTTCCGTCGACCTGCTCCGCGTCAACAGCGCGCTGTGTACCACCCCGGGCTCTGCCCGCTGTCGCGGCTGACGGCCTTCTGAATCCCTGACGCGCACCGCCGCCGCGGTGTGCCCTCGTTCCGTCCCACCCCCGGTGCACTCACGCTTCACCAGCCTCGTCACGCCGCGGCCCGCGCCGCCGGGCGGTGCCGTGGCGAGCCGCCCGGGGCGTCCGACTCCGCTGGAGCCTGTCATGAGTGAACCCCCCGGAGCTGCCGTGTCCCTCGCCCCGGCGCCGCCCGACGAATACACCGCGGTCAAGCCCCCCGCGATCCAGCGGGTACTGCCCCTGCGGCGGCCGGGCCGCTGGATCGCCACGGCGATCGTGCTGGTCCTCGTGGCCCAGTTCGTCCACGGCCTGGTGTCCAACCCGTTCTACCAGTGGAACCGCTTCGCCTACTGGTTCCTGCGTCCCACCCTCCTCGACGGGCTGCTCATCACGCTCGAAGTCACCGCGCTCAGTGCTGTGTTGGGCCTGCTCGGCGGAATCGTGCTCGCACTGGCCCGGCTCTCGAAGAGCCCGGTCCTGCGCGCGGTCAGCTGGACGTACGTGTGGGCGCTGCGCTCCATACCGCTGATCGTGGTGCTGATCTTCCTCTACAACTTCAGCGCCCTGTACAAGACGCTGAGCGTCGGCGTGCCCTTCGGCCCGGCCTTCTTCAGCTTCGACGAGTCCAAGCTCGCCACCGACATGGTCGTCGCCGTCGTCGGACTGAGCCTGAACGAGGCGGCGTACGCGGCGGAGGTGGTCCGTGGCGGCATCCTCTCGGTCGACCAGGGCCAGCACGAGGCGGCCGCCGCGCTCGGCCTGCCGAAGGGCCACCAGTTCAGGCGGATCGTTTTTCCGCAGGCCCTCAGGTCCATCACCCCGAACTACGTCAACCAGCTGATCGGCCTGATCAAGAGCACCTCACTGGTGTTCTATGTGTCGCTGCTCGACCTGTTCGGCTCCGCGCAGACCATGGGCAGCACCTACCCCGGCGACATCGTGCCGCTGCTGCTGGTCGTCACCGTCTGGTACCTGATCCTGACGAGCCTCGTGTCCGTCGTCCAGTTCTACGTCGAGCGGTACTACGCCCGCGGTGCCACCCGCGCACTGCTGCCGACCCCGTTGCAGAAGCTCCGCACCGGTCTCGCCGAGCTGCGGGCCCGTGCGCGCAGGGAGGCCGCCGTATGACCACCGACACGCTTCAGACCCGCCCCGCCGCCATCCAGGTGCACGACGTGCACAAGGCGTTCGGCGCCCACCAGGTGTTGCAAGGCGTGGAGTTGACCGTGCGGCCGGGCGAGGTGACCGTGATCCTCGGCCCGTCCGGCTCCGGCAAGTCCACCCTGCTGCGGGTGATCAACCACCTGGAGAAGCCCGACCGCGGCTATGTCAGCGTCGGCGGCGAACCCATCGGCGTGCGCCGGCACGGAGCCCATCTCAAGGAGCTGAGCGAGCGGGTCATCCTGGGCCAGCGCAGCCGCATCGGGTTCGTCTTCCAGAACTTCAACCTCTTCCCGCACCTGACCGTGCTGGAGAACGTGACAGCGGCGCCGGTGGCGACCGGCAAGCTGACCAAGCAGGAGGCCCGGGACCTCGCCCTCGACCTGCTCGGCCGGGTCGGACTCGCCGACAGGACCGGCGCCTACCCGCGGCAGCTGTCCGGCGGCCAGCAGCAGCGCGTCGCCATCGCCCGCGCGCTCGCCCTGCGGCCCGGCGTCATCCTCTTCGACGAACCCACCTCCGCCCTCGACCCCGAGCTCGTCGGCGAGGTGCTGGCCGTGATCAAGGACCTGGCCGGCGGCGGCACGACGCTGGTCATCGTCACCCATGAGATCGGCTTCGCCCGCGAATGCGCCGACCGGGTGATCTTCATGGACGACGGCCGGATCGTCGAACAGGGGCCGCCCGCCGATGTCCTGGACAACCCCAAGCACGAGCGGACCCGGGACTTCCTGAGCAAGGTGCTCTGAACCCGCCGGTTCCGCGTTCCTCCCCACAGCCTCCCCCCACGCCCACGCCCACGCCCACACCTCCACCGCTCACCGGCCTCAATGGGCTCGCGAAGCCGCTGGCCGACGCCGTCAACCACCTGATCAAGAACGGCCAGTACGCCAGGTGGCTCGCCGCCTGGAACCTCTCCAACGAGGCCGTCGCCAAGTCCGAGGTCAACCCGCCCGGGCTGCCGCTCGACAACTCCTGACCGAAGGGATTCCCGGAGTGCGGAACAGACGGCGGAGCGGGGCTGTTGTCGTCGACGACGAGCTGCGCGCCACGACGGCCGTACGGACGGAGGTGCAGGACGTGACCCGTACCGTGCACGCTCGCGTCCTGAACCCGTCCCGCCGTCCGCTTCTGCACTCCCGGGCCCACATCGATCTGCTGCGCGTGGCCGGCGCGCTCTGTTGCTCCTGACCGTCCCCAGCCCTCGGCCGGGGTACCCCCCATCTAGCCGCGCCCGCCCTCCGCCGCGCGCGCTCGCGTCGGCCGGCCATCTCGTACGGACTTCAGGAAGGCACCCACTCGTGTCCTCGACTTCCCCTTCCCCCTTGCACCTTGCCGTCGCCCTGGACGGCACCGGCTGGCATCCCGCCTCCTGGCGCGAGCCCGTGGCCCGGCCCCGGGACCTGTTCACGGCCGGATACTGGACCGACCTGATCACCGAGGCCGAAGGCGGTCTGCTCGACTTCGTGACCATCGAGGACGGGCTCGGACCCCAGTCCTCCCACTTCCTCGACCCGGACGAGCGCACCGACCAGGTCCGCGGACGCCTGGACGCCGTGCTCATCGCCTCCCGTGTCGCGCCACTGACCCGGCACATAGGGCTGGTGCCGACCGTGGTGGCCACCCACACGGAGCCGTTCCATATCTCCAAGGCGATCGCCACTCTGGACTACGTCAGCACGGGCCGTGCGGGCCTGCGCGTACAGATCACCGCGCGTCCGAACGAGGCCGCGCACTTCGGCCGCCGCACGATCCCGAGGATCGACGCCTACGACAGCCCCGGCGCCCAGGGCGTCGTGACCGACCTGTTCGACGAGACCGCCGACTACGTCGAGGTCGTCCGGCGCCTGTGGGACAGCTGGGAGGACGACGCCGAGATCCGGGACGTCGCCACCGGCCGCTTCATCGACCGGGACAAGCTGCACTACATCGACTTCGAGGGCAGATTCTTCAGCGTCAAGGGACCGTCCATCACGCCCCGACCGCCGCAGGGCCAGCCGATCGTCACCGCTCTCGCCCACCAGACCGTCCCCTACCGGCTGGTGGCCCGCCAGGCGGACGTCGGCTACGTCACCCCGTACGACGCCGACCAGGCCCGGGCGATCGTCGCCGAGATCCGCGCCGAGCAGGAGACGGCGGGCCGTGCCGAGGAGCCGTTGCACGTCTTCGGCGACCTCGTGGTCTTCCTGGACGACGACCCGGCCAGGGCCGCGGCCCGCAAGCAGCGCCTGGACGATCTCGCCGGACACGAGTACACCAGCGACGCCCGCGTCTTCACCGGCACCCCCGCTCAACTCGCCGATCTGCTGGAGGAGTTGCGGTCCGGAGGGCTGACCGGCTTCCGGCTGCGCCCCGCGGTCGTCGGCCATGACCTCCCGGCCATCACCCGGGGCCTGGTCCCCGAGCTCCAGCGCCGTGACGCCTTCCGCCGCGCCTACGAGTCCGACACCCTGCGCGGACTGCTCGGGCTCGCCCGCCCCGCCAACCGCTACTCCGCAGCCGTCACCGCCTGAGCCGGAGGGACCGCAGACCATGAGCAAGCCGCTGAAGCAGATCCATCTGGCCGCCCACTTCCCGGGCGTCAACAACACCACCGTGTGGAGCGACCCGGAGGCCGGCAGCCACATCGAGTTCAGCTCCTTCGTCCACTTCGCGCGCACCGCCGAGCGGGCCAAGTTCGACTTCCTGTTCCTCGCCGAAGGCCTGCGCCTGCGCGAACAGGGCGGGAAGATCTACGACCTGGACGTCGTGGGCCGCCCCGACACCTTCACCGTGCTCGCCGCCCTGGCCGCCGTCACCGACCGGCTCGGCCTGACCGGCACCATCAACTCCACGTTCAACGAGCCCTATGAGGTGGCCCGCCAGTTCGCCAGCCTCGACCATCTCTCCGGCGGACGCTCGGCGTGGAACGTCGTCACCTCCTGGGACGCCTTCACCGGCGAGAACTTCCGCCGCGGCGGCTTCCTGCCACAGGAGGACCGCTACTCCCGGGCCAAGGAGTTCCTGGCCACCGCGAACGAACTCTTCGACTCCTGGCACGGCGACGAGATCCTCGCCGACCGGGCCACCGGCACCTTCCTGCGGGACGCCAAGGCCGGCGCCTTCGTCCACCAGGGAGAGCACTTCGACATCCACGGCCGGTTCAACGTCCCGCGCAGCCCGCAGGGCCGCCCGGTCGTCTTCCAGGCGGGCGACTCCGAGGAGGGCCGCGAGTTCGCCGCGTCCAGCGCCGACGCCATCTTCAGCCGGCACGCCACCCTGGAGGCGGGCCAGGCCTTCTACGCGGACGTCAAGGGCCGTCTTGCCAAGTACGGTCGCGGACACGACCAGTTGCTCATCCTGCCCGCCGCGACCTTCGTCCTCGGCGACACGGACGCGGAGGCCGAGGATCTGGCCCGCGAGGTGCGCCGGCAACAGGTCAGCGGTGCGACGGCGATCAAGCACCTGGAGTTCGTCTGGAACCGGGACCTGTCGGCGTACGATCCGGACGGCCCGCTGCCCGACATCGACCCGAACGTGAGCGAGGAGCACATCTCCCGCGGCCGTGCGCAGGTGCGCATGTACCGCGACCCGCTGGCCACCGCCCGCGAGTGGCGGGAGCTCGCCGCCGCCAACAACTGGTCCATCCGCGACCTCGTCATCCACACCGGAAACCGGCAGACCTTCGTCGGCTCCCCGTCCACGGTCGCGAAGACCATCAACGAGTTCGTGCAGGCCGATGCCTCCGACGGCTTCATCCTGGTCCCGCACATCACCCCGGGCGGCCTGGATCCGTTCGCCGACAAGGTCGTCCCGCTCCTGCAGGAGCAGGGAGTCTTCCGCACCGACTACGAGGGCACGACCCTGCGCGACCACCTGGGGCTCGCCCACCCCGACACCGGGGCGCCCAGGGAGCGGGCGGCGTCGTAAGCGTGCCGCCCCGCGGGTCACTCCGTCCACCACGCGCGACCGCCCCGGCCGGATCGGATCCGGTCGGGGCGGTCGTCACGCGGACAGGGCTGCCGTCCTACGCGAGCGACGCCAGTGCCTCGTTCCAGGTCGCCGACGGGCGCATGACCTCGGCGGCCTTCGCCGGGTCGGGCTGGTAGTAGCCGCCGATGTCGGCCGGCTTGCCCTGGACGGCGATCAGCTCCTCGACGATCTTCTGCTCATTGGCGGCGAGCGTCTCGGCGAGCGGCTGGAAGGCCTTGGCCAGCTCGGCGTCGTCGGTCTGCCTGGCCAGCTCCTGCGCCCAGTACAGGGACAGGTAGAAGTGGCTGCCGCGGTTGTCGATGCCGCCGACGCGACGGGTCGGGGACTTGTCCTCGTTGAGGAAGGTCGCCGTGGCGCGGTCGAGGGTGTCGGCCAGCACCTGGGCACGGGCGTTGCCCGTGACCTTCGCGTACTGCTCGAAGGACGGCACCAGGGCGAAGAACTCACCGAGGGAGTCCCAGCGCAGGTAGTTCTCCTTGACCAGCTGCTGGACGTGCTTCGGGGCGGAGCCGCCGGCGCCCGTCTCGAACAGGCCGCCGCCCGCCATCAGCGGGACGACCGACAGCATCTTGGCGCTGGTGCCCAGCTCCAGGATCGGGAACAGGTCGGTCAGGTAGTCGCGCAGCACGTTGCCGGTGACGGAGATGGTGTTCTCGCCGCGGCGGATGCGCTCCACCGACAGCTTGGTCGCCTCCACGGGGGACAGGATCCGGATGTCCAGGCCCTCGGTGTCGTGCTCGGGCAGGTACTGCTCGACCTTGGCGATCAGGTTCGCGTCGTGGGCGCGGGTCTCGTCCAGCCAGAAGACGGCCGGGTCGCCGGTGGCGCGGGCGCGGGTGACGGCCAGCTTGACCCAGTCCTTGATCGGGGCGTCCTTGGTCTGGCAGGCGCGGAAGATGTCACCGGCGGAGACGGTCTGCTCGATGACCACGTCGCCGTTGCCGTCGACCAGGCGGACCGTGCCCGTGGCCGGGATCTCGAAGGTCTTGTCGTGGCTGCCGTACTCCTCGGCCTTCTGCGCCATGAGGCCGACGTTCGGAACCGAGCCCATGGTGGCCGGGTCGTAGGCGCCGTTGGCACGGCAGTCCTCGATGACGGCCTGGTAGACGCCCGCGTAGCTGGAGTCCGGCAGCACCGCGAGGGTGTCGTGCTCCTGGCCGTCCGGGCCCCACATGTGGCCGGAGGTGCGGATCATGGCCGGCATGGAGGCGTCGACGATCACGTCGGACGGGACGTGCAGGTTGGTGATGCCCTTGTCGGAGTCGACCATGGCCAGGTCCGGGCCCTCGGCGAGCTCGGCGTCGAAGGAGGCCTTGATCTCCTCGCCGTTCGGCAGGGCCTGGAGGCCCTTGAAGATGCCGCCCAGACCGTCGTTCGGGGTCAGACCGGCCGCGGCGAACGTCTCGCCGTACTTCGCGAACGTCTTCGGGAAGAAGGCGCGCACCACGTGACCGAAGATGATCGGGTCGGAGACCTTCATCATCGTGGCCTTCAGGTGAACGGAGAACAGGACGCCCTCCTCCTTGGCCTTGGCGACCTGCGCCGTGAGGAACTCGCGCAGGGCGCCGACGCGCATCACGGAGGCGTCGACGACCTCGCCCTCGAGGACCGGCACGGACTCGCGCAGCACGGTGGTCGAGCCGTCGTCGCCCTTCAGCTCGATGCGCAGCGAACCGGGCTCGGAGATCACCACGGACTTCTCCGTGGAGCGGAAGTCGTCCACGCCCATCGTCGCCACGTTCGTCTTGGACTCGGAGGTCCAGGCGCCCATGCGGTGCGGGTGGGTCTTGGCGTAGTTCTTGACCGAGGCGGGGGCCCGGCGGTCGGAGTTGCCCTCGCGCAGGACCGGGTTCACGGCGGAGCCCTTGACCTTGTCGTAACGGGCGCGGATCTCCCGCTCCTCGTCGGTCTTCGGCTCGTCCGGGTACTCCGGCAGCGCGTAGCCCTTCCCCTGCAGCTCGGCGATGGCCGCCTTCAGCTGGGGTACGGACGCCGAGATGTTCGGCAGCTTGATGATGTTGGCCGCGGGGGTCTTGGCCAGCTCGCCCAGCTCCGCGAGGTGGTCGCCGATCCGCTGGTCCTCGGTCAGGTACTCCGGGAAGACCGCGAGGATGCGCCCGGCCAGCGAGATGTCGCGGGTCTCGACGGCGACACCCGCCTTCCCGGCGTAGGCCTTGACCACCGGCAGGAAGGAATACGTCGCCAGGGCCGGGGCCTCGTCAGTGTGCGTGTAGATGATGGTCGAGTCAGTCACCGGGTGCTCCGCTCCACGTCTGCAACATTGCTCGACATCAAGATATCTCGTGCGCGGCCCCCGCTCGACAGTGGCCTGCGCCACGGACGCCCCCGGTGTCCGATCAGGAGGCCCCCGCCACCTCGCGTTCGATCCACCGGCAGATCACGTCCACCACATAGGCGTGCTCCGCGCGGCTCAGTTCCCGCCCCTTGGGGATCCCGTGCCAGCGCTGAAGGCAGGTGCGGCAGCAGGTCGCGGTCGCGTGCTGGGCGACGAAGACCGGGTGGCCCCGGTAGGGGGTCTGCTTGCCGTCCTTGTACGGTTCGGCCGGCGCCAGACGCCCCGCGACGAGGTCGTAGGCGTGCCACCGGATCGTGGAGGGGCCCTTGAGTCGGGCGGTGGCCAGGTCGCGCCCGCGCAGGTGGAACTTCGCGCGGAACGGATGGCGCGCGACGGCGTCCAGCTTCTGGTCGAGCGAGCGGGCCGTCGAAGCCGGAGTCGGGGTGTCGGGGTCTGGCGAGGACATCATGCTCTTTCGAGCATAGAGCCGCGGCTTCCCCGACTCCGGCCCGGCCGGGCCTAACCGGCCTCCGACACCCTGTCCTCGCCGCTGCGCTGCGGAGGGATGACGGCCGAGCCCTGCTGGAGCGCCACCGTCCGCGTCGGCGCCGGAATGCGGATGCCCTCGGCCCGGTACCGCTGGTGCAGGCGCTTGATGAACTCGTGCTTGATCCGGTACTGGTCGCTGAACTCGCCGACGCCCAGGATCACCGTGAAGCCGATCCGGGAGTCGCCGAAGGTGTGGAAGCGGACGGCAGGCTCATGGTCCGGGACCGCTCCGGTGATCTCCGTCATCACCTCGGCGACGACCTCGGTGGTGACCTTCTCGACGTGCTCCAGATCACTGTCGTAGGCGACGCCGACCTGGACGAGCACGGTCAGCCGCTGCTCGGGACGGGTGTAGTTGGTCATGTTCGTCTTGGCGAGCTGACCGTTGGGGATCACGACCAGGTTGTTCGAGAGCTGGCGCACGGTCGTCTGCCGCCAGTTGATGTCCACCACATAACCCTCCTCGCCGCTGCTCAGCCGGATGTAGTCGCCGGGCTGGACGGTCTTGGAGGCGAGGATGTGGACGCCCGCGAACAGGTTGGCGAGGGTGTCCTGCAGGGCCAGTGCGACCGCCAGACCGCCGACACCCAGGGCGGTGAGCAGCGGCGCGATGGAGATGCCCAGGGTCTGCAGCACCACAAGGAAGCCGATGGCCAGGACCAGGATCCGCGTGATGTTGACGAAGATCGTGGCGGATCCCGCGACTCCGGAACGGGACTGCGTGACCGTCCGCACCAGGCCCGCGACCACCCGCGCGGCGGAGAGGGTGACCACGAAGATGAGCAGCACGGTCAGGGTCTGGTTCACGTGATGCTGGACCGTCCGCGTCAGCGGCAGTACCGCGGCCGCGGCCGCCGCGCCGCCCGCGATCGCCGCCCACGGCACCACCGTGCGCAGCGCGTCCACGATCACATCGTCACCGCTCCAGCGGGTGCGCTTGGCATGCTTGGCCAGCCAGCGCAGCAGCGTGCGCGACAGGAACGCCGTCAGGAAGCCCGCGGCCAGGGCGATCCCGCCGATGATGAGGTCGTCCAGCGTCACGGCGCGGTTCACCGGTCACCTCCCGCACGAAAGGAAAGGCCCCCGGGCCGGAAGTGCTGAATCGTCACCTTGCCACCTGCTCGAATCACGGATTGCACGATCGTGTCCGGACAGATGTTCACTGTCCGGAGTGAGGATTCATCCTGCCGCATCACGGTGACGTCCCCTCACCGGGACGTCGGGAAGCGGCCATTGGCCTCGCGACGTGCGCGCGGTGTCACATGTCCGAGAACGATCCGTGCCGCCCCGCCCCGGCCGCGAACCGCGCCGCGCCCTGAAGGCCCTGGGCCAGTACGTCCACGCCGTGCCGGAGTTCGGCACGCAGGGCCGCCCGCTCGTCCAGCCCTTCCTGGTCGAGCACCGAGGCCCGGTCGCCGCGCAGGCAGGCCTGGGGGAAACGGGCGATCGCGGCGGCGAGCTCCTCCGCCTCGGCGCGGGCACGCCCCGTCGGTACGACCCGGTTGGCGAGGCCCATCTCCTGCGCCTCCCGGGCCGGGACCGGACGGCCGGTGAGGATCATGTCCATCGCCCGGCTGGTGCCGATCAGCCGCGGCAGCCGGACCGTCCCGCCGTCGATGAGCGGCACGCCCCAGCGGCGGCAGAACACCCCGAACACCGCGTCCTCCTCGGCCACCCGCAGGTCGCACCAGAGCGCCAGTTCGAGACCTCCGGCCACGGCGTGCCCCGCGACCGCCGCGATCACCGGCTTGGACAGCCGCAGCCGGGTCGGGCCCATCGGACCGTCACCGTCCTCGGTGACCCGGTTGCCGCGCCCGGTGCCGACCGCCTTGAGATCGGCGCCCGCGCAGAACGTCCCGCCCTCGCCCCACAGCACCGCCACCCGCGCCACCTCGTCCGCCTCGAACTTGCGGAACGCGGCGGCCAGTTCGGTGGCCGTCGGTCCGTCGACCGCGTTGCGGGCCTCGGGGCGGGAGAGGACGACCGTGAAGACGTGTCCCTGACGTTCGACGCGGACCGGCATCGACTGCCCCTTTCGGACGGCTCCTGGGAGGACGGGAGAGGCTCCCGAGGTTACTCCCGGGTACGGCCGGCGTCCCTCGGTCAGATCAGCAGAGTTGGGCCGCCGTCCCCGGTCAGATCACACGAGAACGGCCGACGCCCTTCGGCCAGCACCCGGGCTCGGCCGATGTCCCCCGGTCAGATCACCCTCAGCCGCACCAGCGCCCCCAGGGTCAGCGCCCCCGGCAGCAGCGGCAGCCACACCGTGATGATGCGGTACGCCAGAACCACCGCCGTCGCCACGGCCACCGGACCGCCCGCCGCGACCAGGGCCACGACCAGGGCCGCCTCCACCGAACCGATGCCGCCCGGGGTGGGCACCACGGCGACCGCGACCGTCGCCGCCAGATATGCCACCACCATGTGCACGGGCGCCACCGGGAGCGACAGCGCCCGCCCCACCGCGGCGAGCCCGGCCGCCTGCAGGGTGGGAAAGGCCAGCGAGCCACCCCACAGGGCGAGAGCCCGGGCGGGACGGGTGTGCACCGAGCGGGCCTCGCAGAGCGCGGTACGCAGGAAGGACCACACCGCCGTCCGTACCCTCCGCACCAGCAGCAGCACCGCCACCGCCCCGCACACCACCCCGGCCGCCGCGAGCAGGAGCGGCCCGGTCGCCGAGGCGGGTACCAGACCGCCGAGGTGGAGGGCGTCCGGGAAGGCGACCAGCAGCACCAGCAGCAGGCCGACCCGGGTGACGGACTCGGCGAGCAGGTACAGCGCGAGCGCCGCCGAGGAGCGGGCGAGCGGCACCCCGCACACCGTCATGAACCGCAGGTTGACCGCGCCGGCGCCGAGACCCGTGGGCAGCAGGTGGTTGGCGGCGCCCGCCGCGAACTGGGTGGCGAGCAGCCGGCGCAGAGGCAGCCGCTGCACCACCGCGCCCTGCCGGGTGAGGGCGGCCGCGACCCAGGTGAGAGAGGTGGCGCCGGCGGCGGCCACCAGCCACGGCCACTCGGCTGCCCGAAGATGGCCGAAGCCCTCCGCCAGCACCGAGCGGTGCCGCACCGCGACCACCGTCACAAGGACGAGCGGGAGCAGGCAGAGCACCTGGCGGACCGGAACACGTCTGGGGAGTCCCTGGGGGAGACGCAGGACAGTCACACCGGCAGAGGGTCTCCGCACCGCACCAACGCGAGGTTGCGTGCGCGAGGACAGCGGCTGACACGCCGGGCAAGGCACGGGAGAGCCCGCGTGCCGCTCATTGACCTCAACGAAGCTCGAGGTTCTACCGTCATTCCCATGAGCATGGAGACCACCGCCTGGCAGCAGCTGCACAGCGTCATGACCGCGCAAGCGGAGCACCGCCCCCTCGCCCGCGCCACACTGCGCCGCATCGGCGCCTTCGCCCGCCCGCACCGGCGCCGCATCGCGCATTTCGTCGTGGTGAGTGTGCTGACCGCACTGCTCGCCGTCGCCACGCCCGTGCTCGCCGGCCGCGTCGTCGACGCGATCGTGTCGCACGGCGACCGCGGCACGGTCGTGCGGCTGTCGACACTCATCGCCCTCATCGCGCTCGCCGAGGCGGCGCTCGGGATCCTCGGCCGCTGGCTCTCGGCCACGCTCGGCGAGGGTCTCATCCTCGATCTGCGGACGGCTGTGTTCGATCATGTGCAGCGCATGCCGGTCGCGTTCTTCACACGTACTCGTACGGGGGCGCTCGTCAGTCGTCTCAACAACGACGTCATCGGCGCCCAGCGGGCCTTCAGCAACACGCTGTCCGGGGTCGTCGGCAACGTGGTCACGCTGCTGCTCACGCTCGCCGTGATGCTGACCCTGTCCTGGCAGATAACCCTGCTCGCGCTGGTGCTGCTGCCGGTCTTCGTGGTCCCGGCCCGGCGGACGGGCCGCCGCATGGCCCGGTTGCAGCGGGAGGCCGCGGGTCTGAACGCGGCCATGGGCACCCGGATGACCGAGCGGTTCTCCGCGCCGGGCGCGACGCTGGTGAAGCTCTTCGGGCGGCCCGCGGAGGAGTCCGCCGAGTTCGCGGCGCGGGCCCGACGGGTGCGGGACATCGGGGTGCGTACGGCGATGGCGCAGTCCGCGTTCATCACCGCACTCACCCTCGTCTCGGCCCTGGCGCTCGCGCTCGTCTACGGCCTCGGCGGCTGGTTCGCCCTGCGCGGTTCGCTTCAGGCGGGGGCGGTCGTCTCCCTCGCCCTGCTCCTCACCAGGCTGTACGCGCCGCTCACCTCTCTCGCCGGGGCGCGCGTCGAGGTCATGAGCGCCCTCGTCAGCTTCGAGCGCGTCTTCGAGGTGCTGGACCTCGAGCCGCTCATCGAGGACCGGCCGGACGCCCGGAAGGTCCCGGACGGACCGGTGGCGGTGGAGTTCGAGGGTGTCCGCTTCGCCTACCCGGCGGCCGACAAGGTCTCCCTCGCCTCCCTGGAGGAGGTGGCGACCCTGGACACGCGGGGCGGCGCCGACGTCCTGCACGGGATCTCCTTCCGCGCCGAACCCGGCCAGACCGTCGCCCTCGTCGGCTCCTCCGGCGCCGGCAAGTCGACCATCGCCGCCCTGCTGCCCCGGCTCTACGACGTGGACGAGGGCGCCGTCCGCGTCGGCGGCGTGGACGTCCGCGACCTCGGCGCCGCGTCGCTGCGCGCGACCCTCGGCATGGTCACACAGGACGGGCACCTGTTCCACGACACGGTCCGCGCCAACCTGGTGCTGGCCCGCCCCGAGGCCACGGAGGATGAGCTGTGGGACGTGCTGTGCCGGGCCCGCCTCGAGGACCTCGTACGCTCCCTGCCCGACGGGCTCGACACCGTCGTCGGCGAGCGTGGCTACCGCCTCTCCGGCGGCGAGCGCCAGCGTCTGACCATCGCGCGCCTGCTGCTGGCCCGGCAGCGTGTCGTCATCCTCGACGAGGCCACCGCCCACCTGGACAACACCTCCGAGGCGGCCGTCCAGGAGGCCCTGACGGAGGCCCTTCAGGGCCGTACCGCCGTCGTCATCGCCCACCGCCTGTCCACCGTGCGGGCCGCCGACCTGATCCTCGTGGTCGAGTCCGGGCGGATCGTGGAGCGGGGCACGCACGAGCAGCTCCTCGCGGCGGGCGGCCGGTACACCGAGCTGTACCGGACCCAGTTCGAGAGGGCGGTCCCGCCGATGGAGCCGCGGACCGGGACGCGGACGGAGACAGCGGCGCAGACCCGGCCGGAAACCGCGGCGGAAGCCGTGGCCTAGGACCGGCGGGGTTCCAGGGGCGGTGCCGGGAGCCGTCGCGGTGGGCATCCGGCCCGCCGTGACCGTAGCGTGAAGGGGCGGCCACCAGGGGAGGGGCGGGAAGGGAGACGGTGACGATGCCGGACATCGACTACGCGGCCCTGTTCGCCGCCACACCGAGCCCCTACCTGGTGCTGGGAACCGACCTGGTCATCGTGGAGGTCAACCAGGCGTACCTGGACGCGACCAGGCGGACCCGCGAGGACCTGATCGGACGGCACGTCTTCGACGCCTTCCCCGACAACCCGGACGACCCCGACGCCGACGGGGTGCGGAACCTGAACGCCTCGCTGCACCGGGTCCTGATCACCAGGCAGTCCGACACCATGGCGCTGCAGAAGTACGACATCCCCATCATGGGCCGCCCCGGGGTCTTCGAGGAGCGGTGGTGGTCCCCGATCAACACGCCGATCCTCCGGTCGGACGGCAGCGTCGGCTCGATCATCCACCGGGTGGAGGACGTGACCGCGTACGTCCAGACCCACGGTGCGCGTCACTGGGGGATGTCGGACAAGCTCACCGAGCGCGAGGCGCTGGAGGCCGAGCTGTACGCACGGGCGCGCGAGCTGCAGCGGCTGAACGAGGAGCTGCGCCAGGCGCACCGGCGGGAGCGCGTGGTGGCCCTCACCCTGCAGGAGGCCATGCTCCAGGCCCCCGACCTCGCCCACCACGAGAACGTCGCCGTGCGCTACCTGCCCGCCACCGGATCGCTGAACGTGTGCGGCGACTGGTACGACCTGGTCGACCTGCCCGACGACCGCTTCGCGGTGGCCGTCGGCGATGTCGTCGGCCACGGCCTGGAGGCCGCCGCGGTCATGGGCATGCTCCGCAGCGCGCTCAGCGCGGCCACCCGTGCCCTGGAGCGGCCCGCCCAGGCCCTGGAGGTGCTGGGCCTGTACGCCCGCTCCGTCGAGGGCGCGCTCAACACCACCGCCGTCAAGGTGATGGTCGAGCCCCGCAGCCAGCTGCTCATCTACAGCAGCGCGGGTCACCCGCCTCCGGTCCTGGTCCATCAGGACGGCTCCTGCGAGTTGCTGGACCGGGCCACCGACCCACCGCTGGGCGCCCGGCCCCAGCATGTGCCCCGGCCGCAGGCCGGCCAGACCTACCTCCCCGGCGACACGCTCGTCCTCTACACCGACGGACTGATCGAACGCCGCGACCAGAGCATAGAAGCGGGCCTGAACCGCCTGAAGGACGTCCTGTGCCGCCAGTGCTCCCTCAGTCCGGAACGCCTCGCCGACGCCCTGCTGGCCCGGCTGGGCGTGGCCGGCGGGGCCCGCGACGACATCGCCCTGGTCGTCGTCCGGCTGTGACCCTCCGGCCCAGAACCTGGCGGATGCGGCGCCGAGGGCCCTGTGTCGAGAAGTGAGGACCGGGTACTCAGACGGGCACGGAAGGGCTGCCCGGGAGCGACGGCACCGGGCACTGCCCGGGACGGCAATGGAGTGGCCATGACACAGCACGGGGATCACGCGACCCCTGCCCGGCGATCGGAGGTGCGCGAACTGCGTCCGGCGACGACGAATTCCGAACGGTCCGGCGCGGAGCCGGGCGAGCGGCAGCAACTGCCGCACGACCGTCACCAGGCGATCCTCGAGGCGACCAAACGGGTCGGCGCCGTGCTCAAGAGCAAGGGGCACACTTTCGCGCTGGCCGGAAGCGTGGCCGTCTACGCCCACGGCGGCAGCCAGAACCTGCAGCACGACGCCGACTTCTGCGTGCGGCCCGAGGACGCCGAAGCGGTGGCGGACACGCTGAGCGAAGCCGGTCTGACCGTCTACCGTCCGCCGGAGGACTGGCTGCTCAAGGCCAAGTGCTTCGACCAGGACATCGACGTCATCTTCGAGTTGGCGCACCGGCCCGTCACCACGGACATGCTCTCCCGTGCGCAGGAGCTCTCCGTCGCCTCGGTGCGCATGCCCGTGCTCTCTCCCACGGACCTGCTGTGGAGTCTGATCGCCGCCTTCTCCGAGCACCACTGCGACTTCGGCGCGGTGCTGCCCGTCGCCCGCGCGCTGCGCGAGAAGGTCGACTGGGAGCGGGTGCGGCAGGACTGTGGCGACGAACCCATGCCCGCCGCCTTCTTCTTCCTCCTCGAACGCCTGAACGTCATCGCCCCGCGCAAGGAGGCACCATGACCCAGCACGGCTCAGAGCAGGCACCACCCGGTGCCGCACCCGCTCTGAACACGGAGTACCGCGTCGCCCACCTCCTGGAGCACCTGGCCGGGGGGCACCCCGGTGAGCTGGGGGTCCGGGTCGAGGTGCGCGGCGAGGCGGTGCTGCTGACCGGCACGGTCGCCTCCGCCCAGTGCCGTGACGAAATCCTCGGCATGGTCCGCGAGGAACTGGCCGGCATCCCGGTCCACTACGACATCGTCGTCGCGGACACCTCGTCCCCCGACCATGCGGAGGAGCTCACATGATCCGCGTGGCAGCCGTCGGGGACATCCACATGGGGGCCGACAGCCGGGGAGTGCTGCGGCCGGCGTTCGAGTCCCTGCCCGAGTGCGCAGACCTGCTGCTGCTGGCCGGGGACCTCACCCGCCACGGGACGCCGGAGGAGGCCCGCGTGGTGGCCGGGGAGATCCAGGACCTCGCCGTCCCCGTCGTGGCCGTGCTCGGCAACCACGACCACCACGACGAGCGTCCGGACGAGGTCACCGCCATCCTCCGGGAGGCCGGGGCGTGGGTCCTCGAGGGAGAGGGAGCCGTCGTGGAGGCCGGGGGCTCGCGCGTCGGCGTGGCCGGCACCAAGGGGTTCTGCGGCGGATTCGTCGGCCGCAGCGCCGGGGAGTTCGGTGAGCCGCTGATGAAGGAGTTCGTGCGGACCTCGCGCCGCTCGGCCGACGCCCTGCGCAAGGCGCTGGAGGAGCTGGACGGGCAGGGCTGCGACGCCCGGATCGCCCTCACCCACTATTCGCCCGTGCCGGAGACACTGGCCGGCGAACCCCTGGAGATCTATCCGTTCCTCGGGACCTATCTGCTGGCCGAGGCGATCGACACGGCCGGCGCGGACCTCGCGGTCCACGGACACGCGCACGCCGGCACGGAACACGGCATGACCACCGGCGGCGTCAAGGTGCGCAATGTCGCCCAGCCGGTCATCGGGCGTGCCTTCCGCGTCTACCACCTGCGGACGCGGGAACCGGTAGGCGCCGGCGCCGCCGGCTGAGCACCGGCCCGGGGCCTCTCTGCCTGCCGTCCGGGGGCTGCGCGACACCCCCGGACCGGCAGTGGCGCCGGCAGTCCCGCCGGGGCGTCGGGCGCCACCGACGTGCCGTGCTACGCCTTCGGCCGGCGGGCCGTCGTCCGCGTCACGGTCTCCGGTCTCTTGTGGGAATCGGTCGCCATCTCCTCGGAGTCGAGTATGTGTTCCCCATACAGATCGTGCAGCCAGTTGGCCTGGTAGATGGTGTCGAGATAGCGCTCGCCGAGGTCCGGAGCGATGGCGACCGCGGTGAGGTCCCGGGTGTCGTGCCGGGACAGCCAGTCCAGGGCGCCGCTGACCACCGTCCCGGTGGAGCCGCCGAACAGGAACCCGCGCCGGGCCAGCCGGTGGCAGGCACGGATGGTGTCCGCCTCCTCGACCCGGATCACCTCGTCGACGTACGACTCGTCGAGCAGCGGCGGGCGCATGCTCATGCCGAGGCCGGGGATCATCCGGCGGCCCGGTTCACCGCCGAAGGCCACCGATCCCACCGCGTCCACCGCGACGATGTGCACCGGGCGGTGCCACTGGCGGAAGTAGCGCGCGCAGCCCATCAGCGTCCCGGTGGTGCCCGCCCCGACGAACAGCACGTCAAGGCGCGGGAACTGGGACGCGATCTCCGGAGCCGTCTTGCGGTAGTGCGCGCGCCAGTTGCCCGGGTTGGTGTACTGGCTGAGCCACACGTACCGGTCGTCGGTGTCGCACAGCGCGCGGACGTACTCGATCCGCGCGCCGAGGAACCCGCCGTTGGCGTCCAGGTCGGAGATGATGTGCACCTTGCTGCCCAGGGCCTCCATCAGCAGCCTGGTCGACAGGTTGCAGCGGGAGTCCGTCACACACAGAAACCGGTAGCCCTTGCTCGCGGCGATCATGCTGAGCGCCACGCCCAGGTTCCCCGACGAGGACTCGACCAGTATCGAATCCGGCGTCAGGAGACCGTCCCTCTCGGCGGCTTCGACCATCTCGGTCGCGGCCTTCAACTTGATCGAACCGGCGAAGTTGAAGCCCTCGCACTTCAGATAGAGGGGGCGGCCGAAGATCGACCGCAGGTCGACGTACAGCTGGCTCTCGTTGAAGGCATGGGGAGCGGAGATGACAGGCACGGTGGCCTCCTGATGCCAGGGCTGAGGGGTGCCTTCAGCCGTAGCGGCGCAGATCGTGGAAGAAGTGGTCGATGAGGTGGAGGTGTCCCGAGCGCGCCACTTCGTCGTAGACGTACTTGCCGACGGCGAGGTCGAGGACGCCGAGTCCGAACGGCGAGAAGATCACCGTCCGGTCGTCCGGCAGGGTCACCCGTCCGGTCATGACGTCGTCGAGGGTGCCGTCCAGGAAGTCGCGGCCGCCCGTGAGCTGCTCGGTCAGATGGGGTGAGGTGTCGGCTTTCAGACAGTGCTCGACGTCATCGACGACGTTGGCGGACGCGAGCAGGACCTCGGGGGCGAGGTCGCGCAGGGACACGTGCAGCACCAGGGGGTGGTGCGAGAACCAGGCCGGGTCGGTGACGTGGGGCTTACCGGCGACGGTGGCGAAGACGACCAGGTCGCTGGAGCGGATCAGCGCCTCGGCGCTGTCGTGGAACGTGACCTCGCCGGTCGCGTCCGCCTGCTCCAGGTAACCGCGGAAGCCGGCCGCGCTGTCGGCGGACAGGTCGTACAGGCCGATCGTGTCGAAGGCCCAGCCGGTGCCCGCCAGGAAGGTGTGGATGTAGCGGGCGATCAGGCCGGTGCCGAAGAAGCCGACCCGCCTCGGGCGGGACCGGCCGCGGCTGAGCCGGTCGGCCGCCAGCGCCGCGGACGCCGCGGTCCTGGTGGCGCTGATGATGGAACTCTCCAGGCAGGCGAACGGGTAGCCGGTCTCGTGGTCGTTGAGGATGAGCACCGCGGAGGCCCGGGGCAGTCCGGAGGAGACGTTGGCCGGGAAGCTGGAGATCCACTTCATGCCGTCCACACGGTTCGGTCCGCCGATGGAGGCCGGCAGCGCGATGATCCGGGAGGACGGACGGTCGGGGAAGCGCAGGAAGTACGACGGGGGATTGACCGAGTCCCCGGCGCCGTGCAGCCGGTAGGTGGCCTCGACCAGGTCCACGATCTGCTGTTCGCGCCCGTCGAGTGCCTGCCGCACCTGCGCGCCGGGGATCACCGCGAAGGTGGGCGCTGCCGTGTGGTCGGGCGTGGGCTGGGCGGCGGGGGACGACAGAACGGTCATCGCCGGGTCACCTCCGGGCTCGGGCAGCAGTCGGCCAGGCGGCGCGGCTCGGCCATGGCGACCAGCACCTGACGGTCCCCGGTGTAGGCCTCCCTGCTGTGTGCGGTGCGGATGTTGTCGACCAGCATCACGTCGCCCGCCTGCCAGGGCTCCCGACGCGTGTGCTGCTCGTAGATGGTGTTGAGCAGGTCGACGACGTCCTCTCCGATGGGACTGCCGTCGCCGAAGCGGGTGTTGAACGGCAGCCCGTCCTCCCCGTACTCGTCCACCAGGTACTCGCGCACCTCCGGCGCGAGCGTCCATTCGTTGAGGAAGGCGATCTGGTTGAACCAGCAGCGCCGCCCGGTGACCGGGTGCCGCACCACGGCGGCGCGCCGCTGCCGGGTGCGCAGCGAGCCGTCGGGCAGCCAGTCGGTGTCGATGGCGTTCTCGCGGCAGTAACGCTCGATGGCGGTCCGGTCCTCGGTGCCGAACGACTCCGTCAGGGACGCCCCGATCTCGTCGTTGTAGCTGCGGGTGAGCAGCCAGCCCTCACGCTCGAACCGCTCGCTGATCTCGGCGGGCAGTGCCCGCAGTACCTCTTCGGCGTCGGCCACCGCGGTCGCCCCACCCTGAGCGGGCGCGGTCAGGCACGCGAACAGCATCAGGCCGGGGCACTGGAGGGTGTAGCTCAGCTCGTGGTGCATGCACATCGGCTGGTTGGCCGGCCAGGTCGCGGAGGAGTACAGCCGGGGGCCGTGGGTCTGCCGGGGCGCGAAGGCCTCCCGCTCCGTCATCAGTTCCCCGGCCAGCGCGGTGAACACGGCGCCGACGCGTTCCGTCTCCTTCAGCCCCAGGCCGCGGACGAGCAGTGCGCCGTGCTCGGCGACCCGCGTGCGCAGCGCTTCCCGGTTCTCGGCCGCCCAGCTCACCGCGTCACCGGGGGTCTCGACGCACAGGATCGGCGGTTTGCCCGGCTGCAGTGCCACTTCGGGCAGTGAGGCCAGGGACGATGACGACATCTCTGTTCTTCCTTTCGGTTGCCCCGCACGAAGGCCGGGGAGGCAGGGGCTGACGGGGAGGCAGGGACTGACGGGGAGGTAGGGGCTGACGGGGAGGTAGGGGCTGACGGGCAGGTAGGGACTGACGGAGAGACAGGGCTCATGAGGACGACAGCAGTTCGATCGCACTCAGAACGGCGCCTGCCGCCGCGTCCGGGCGGGTGCGCGGGAAGTAGTGGCCGCCGTCGGGCAGTTCCCGCAGTTCCACACGCTCGGCCAGCAGCTGCCAGTCGCGGTACCGGTCGCGGTAGTCCGCCGTGTTCGGGTCGTCGGCGGCGACGACCACGGTGACCGGCGCGGACAGCCGCACGGCGGGCGGGGCTTCCAGAGCGTCGGTGAAGTAGTGGTGCGCGCCGATGCAGTCGTGCCGGTAGGCGGCGCCGACGTGCTCGGCGTGCTGCGCGCTCAGTTCACCGAGTTCGGTGTAGCCGCTGTCCGCGCTCAGCCGGGCGGCGATCTCTGTGTTGCTCCGCCCCGTCAGCTCGGTGACGGCGGCGCGCCGCTCGGCCGCGGTGCCGAGCAGTTGGGCACCGAGGAACACCCGCGCCACGTCCACTCCCCGCTCCCGCAGTCTCCTCGCCGTCTCCAGTGCCAGTGCGGTGCCCGAGGAGTGGCCCCACAGCATGACCCTGGTCAGGCCACGCCCGGCGAGCTCGGCGACGACCTGCTCGGCCACCTCGGCGATCGGTGCGAACGGTTCGCTGGTGGCGGCCAGGTCGTGACCGGGCAGTTCGACGGCGTACACCGCGGGCCCGCCGTCCCCCAGGGCACCGGCCATGGGACGGAAGTTGACCGCGTTGCCGCCCGCGTACGGGAAACAGACCAGGGCGCACTCCGGCACACCGTCCGGCTGCGACAAGGGCTGCAGCAGCTCCGGGCGTTGGGGGGCGGCGGCGCCGTCGAGGAGCGCGGCGAGGTCGGCGAGCACCGGGTGCCGGGTGATGTCCTTCAGGGACACCGCGCGGTCCAGGGCGATGGTGAGCCTGACCGCCGACAGGGACGTGCCGCCGGAGTCGAAGAAGTGGTCCTGGCGGCCGATCCGGTGCTCGGGGACGCCCAGCAGCTCGGCCCAGGTCGCCGCCAGCTTCCGCTCGGTCGGGGTGCGTGGGGCACGGTCCTCCTCCCCGGCCCGGTCGGCGTCCGCGGCCGGCTCGGTCCGTTCGGCGAGCGCGGTCAGGGCCTTCCGGTCGATCTTGCCGTTGGCGGTCAGCGGCAGGCTGTCCTGCCAGTGGAAGGCCGTCGGGACCATGTAGGCGGGCAGTACGGCGCCCAGCGCCTCGCGCAGCGCCTCCGTCTGCTGGCGCCGGCCGGTGTAGAAGGCGATCAGGTGCGTGCTGCCACCGGCCAGTTCCGCGGTGACCACCGCTCCGTCGCGTACCCCGGGCACCCGCAGCAGCGTGTTCTCCACCTCGCCGATCTCGATGCGGAAACCGCGGATCTTGACCTGGTTGTCCCGGCGGCCCAGGAACTCCAGCTTGCCGTCGGGATGCCAGCGCCCCCAGTCACCTCCGAGGTAGAGGCGCTCGCCGGGCCGGTACGGATCCAGCAGGTACGCCTGGCCGGTCCGCTCGGGGTCGTTGACGTACCCCCGCCCCACGCACACCCCGGAGAACGCGATCACCCCGGGCGCGCCCAGCGGCACCAGCGACAGATGCTCGTCGACGACGTAGACGCGTACGTTGCTGACGGGGCGCCCGAGCAGTACCCGTTCGGGCACCCGGTGCAGGACCTCGTGGTTGGTGTCGTCCGAGGTCTCGGTCAGCCCATAGGCGTTGAGCAGCTTGATCCCCGGCTGGATCGCGAACCAGCGCTGCACCAGCTCCCGTTTCAGGGCCTCACCGGTCACCGACACACACGTCAGGTCCGGCAGCTCGCGGGGATGCCGCTCCAGATACGACACCACCACCTCCAGATAGGAGGGCACGACCTGGACCACCCCGACCCGGCCGCGGACCAGGGTGTCGACGAACCGCTCCACATCCACGACCACGTCCTGCTCGACCAGCAGCGTCCGCCCGCCGACCAGTAGCGCGGACAGCAACTGCCACAGCGAGATGTCGAAGCACTGCGGGGCCGTCTGCGCCACCACCCGCCCCTGGCCGATCCCCAGATCCTCGATCTTGGCGTGGAGGTGGTTGAGCATGCCCGCGTGCTCGCACATCGCCCCCTTGGGCTCGCCGGTGGAGCCGGAAGTGAAGTAGATGTACGCCAGCTGGCCGGCGCTCACCTTCACGCCGAGGTCGTCCTCGGCATGCTCCTCCGCGTACGCCGTCTCGACCAGCAGCTTCTCGACGCCCGGCAGTGTGGCGAGGGCCTGGTCGAGGGTGTGGGTGCTGCCGGACTCGGTGAGTACCAGCCGGCAACCGGCACGCGACAACGTCGTCCCGATACGGCCCGCCGGGAAGTGCGGCTCGATCGGCAGGTAGACGCCTCCGGCCTTGAACACCGCCAGCACCGACGCCAGCCAGTCGAGATCGCGTTCGGTGACCACCGCCACGACGTCCTCCCGGCCGAGTCCACGAGCCAGAAGGGCCCGTGCGAGCCGGTTCGCACGCGCGTTCAGCTCCGCGTACGTCCACTGGCGGTCGCCGTGCACCGCGGCCACCGCCTGCGGGTGGGCCCGTACCCGCTGCTCGTACAGCTCGTGCGCCCGGATGTCGGGCAGGGCCCGGTGCGGTCCGGCCAGTCCTTCGAGCTGGTACAGCATCTCCTGCGCCGACAGCAGGCTCTGCCGCGCGTGCCCGGCGTCCGGGTCGGCCGCGATCAGCCGCAGCGCGGTCAGGTGGTAGCCGCCGATCCGGGCCGCGCACTCGGCGTCCAGGACGTCCGTGCGGTACCGCACCCGCACCACCGGCCGCCCGCCCCGGTCACTGAAGCCGACGCCCAGCACCGCGTCGTCGGCCGGCCCGTGCCCGACGCCCGTGGGGTCGAACACCACCTCGTACGACGGCTCGGAGAGCCCCAGCTCCCGGCGCAGCGCGTCCACCGGGAACTCCCGGTGAGCCAGCACCTCGGCCTCGACGCGATGAGCGGAGAGCACCAGTTCGCGCCACGACCCGGGGGCGACCGTCAGACGGCACGGCAGCGGCCCGCCGGCAGCCCCGACGGCGTAGCCCGTCACCACCTCGCGCTCACCCGACAGCGCGGCCAGCACCTTGGCGTGCGCCGCCAGCAGCACCGAACTCACCGGAACCCGCAGCACGTCCGCCAGTGCGCGCACCGCTGCGGCGATGTCGTCCGGCAGCACCGTCTCCTGCTCGGCCGCACCCGCCACCGGCTCCCGCACCCAGCGGGGTACCGCGGTGAAACCGCCGGCGGTCAGCACGCCGCGCCAGTACTCCCGGTCCGCTTCCACGAGCGCTCCCATCGATCGGTCTTCCTGAAGTTCCTCAACTCACAGTCGTGGCGGCGCCGTTCACCGAGGGCGTGCCCGGCGCCGTCGTCGATCCGCTGCCGCCGCCCGGCGCAGGGGACAACTCGACGGCTGGGTTCCCGCCCCACAGGGCGTTCGGGGGGACTTCCTCGCCCTTCATGAGGAAGGAGTCGGGAGCCAGGACGGCGCCGTCGCCCAGCGTCACGCCGTAGTGCACATGGGCGCCGACCCCGAGGGTGCAGCCGGCACCGAGCGCGGAGTGGTCGGACTTGAACGTGCCGTCCTCCTGCGAATGGCACTGGATCTTGGAGCCGGCGTTGAGCGTGCAGTCGTCGCCGATGGCGGCGAGCGTCCGGTCCGTCACATACAGGCCGTCGTCGAAGACCCTGCGCCCGATGCGCACCCCCAGCAGCCGCCAGATCACGTTCTTGAAGGGGGTTCCGTTGAAGACGTTGAGGTGTGCCGACGGCACCTTCCACAGGCGCTCCTGGTACCAGAAATCCCGGTCGTAGATGGAGCACAACTGGGGACGGAGCGGACGGAACAACGTGAAGCAGCGCTCCACCAGGACCCAGTAGAAGGCGGTGAACGCGAGCGTGAGCGCCAGATAACCGGAGATCACCACATAACCCAGCACTCCGTACAGGTCGGCGGAGGCGAGAGCGAACGCCGTGAGCACAAAGGTGTGCAGCCAGCGCACGAACAGGAACAGCGCCATCGAGCGGAGGTTGTAGCGGTTCTTCGCGCCCAGCCGGCGGCGCAGTTCGTCGCCGGTTCTGAGATGGTCGAACCGGGTGTCGCGCTCCACCGTCCGCGGAATCTCGAAACAGGGGGAGCCGAGCAGTCCGACGCCTTCGCGGACCTCTCCGTCGAGCGGGACCATGACCTTCGTGGCGAGCAAACAGTTGTCGCCCGTTCTGGCCCCCGCCGGATACACGATGTTGTTTCCGAGGAAGTTGCGCGCGCCGATCGACGCCCGGGATACCCGGAAGGAGGTGCTGGAGAAGTCCGCATTGAGGATGGACAGCCCGTCGGCCACCATCGTGCCGCTGCCGACCGTTGCCAGGTACGGGGTCTCGTGCTGCACTTCGGTGCCGAAGTTCGACCCGGTCTGCTCGACACGGGACAGGTCGTATCCGAGGCCCAGCAGGTAATGGACGATGTAGGAACTGTCACCGAACAGCCAGGCGAAGAACTTGATGTTCGTCATCCCGGAGATCGTCCGGAACGCGGCGTAGTGGAAGCCGTAGAGCGGATACACCGTGTCGGGCTTGACGGCCAGGTGCAGCAGACGCGGCACGGCGAACAAGGCGGCGAGGCCCACCACGACGAAACCGAAGAACAGCCCCAGTGACAGCAGCAGTGTGTCGACGGCGAACTCCGTCGTCAGGATGCCGACGTCGTCCGGGTTCAGCCGGTCGTCGAGCACGGGGATCCAGGTGAAGAGCATGTACAGACCGCCGACCGCCAGCGGAATGTACAGCAGGAACAGCTGGAGCAGGCTGACGAGGGCGAACCAGGCCCGGCGGGGAGTGCCGCACCGGGCCGGCGCGACCCTGACGTGGTCGATGTCCGTGGGCTGGGCCGGTGACCCGTGACGGCGCTCGCCCGCCGGGACGGTCTGGCCGCGGTACAGGGCGGACGCGTGGCCGAGCTGGGCTCCGTCGCCCATCGACGTGTCGATGTCGAGCACGGTCTTCGAGCCGATGTACACGTCCCGGCCGAGGGTGATGCGGCCGGTCTGGATGCGACCGGCGTGCGCCCGGTAGCAGAGGAGGAAGGCGTCCTTGCGGATCACGGATCCGGCGCCGATCGTGAGCAGGTCGGTGCAGACCGGCACGGACCGGGAGAGGATCGTGACGCCTTTGCCGATCCGTGCGCCGAGCGCCCGCAGGTACATGACGTACAGCGGATTCCCGACGAAGAGAATCATCGGATTGGCGTGGAGCAGCGCCTTGACGACCCAGAAGCGCAGATAGGCCAGGCTCCAGACGGGGAACTCACGGGGTTTCCAGCGACCGATGAGAACCCATTTGGCGACGATCGGGAACGCGCACAGGGCCAGGAAACCGAGACCGCCGAAGACGACCGAGCGAAGATAGACGTCGGCCACGCCCGAACCGTCGGAGACCCAGTCGTAGCCCTTGGCCGCGACGAGTCCGGTGACGAAGGAGTAGCCCAGGAAGAACAGCAACTGGAGTGTGCCGCACAGGACATAGCGCGGCGTACTCCCCGGAGTCGGTGCCGGCATCCGTGCCGGTGGTGTCGTCGGCGTGGGGGAGTCGGCGGGAGCCGGTGCGGCGTCCGTGAGGGCCGCCGCCAGAGAGCGGACCGTGGGGTTCTGGTAGATGTCCTTCATCGAGACGGACGGAAGGTCCGGGCGCTTCCTGACCCGTGCGCAGAATTGCGCCATGACCAACGAATTGGCGCCGAGATCCTCGAAGAAATGACTGTCGGCCGATACGCTTTCGATGTCGACGACCTCGGCCAGAACTTCGGCGAATTTCCTCTCGGTGTCCCTCGCCGGGCCGGCGCCGCCGCGCCGGGCGATCGCGGGTTCGTCCTGACCGAGGACGAGCGCCTCGGCAGACCTGTCTACCATTCAAGCTCCTTGAGGAAATCCGACCACCACCGGCCACGGGTGACCGGTCCGGTGTCTTCCGTGCTCGGCAGTGCCCGGACCGAGCAATCCGGAAGCCACGGTGTCGCGCACTCTTATCTGATCACGGCTCCACGCGCTTCAGTTTGTGTCGGACATACTCAAGTTGCCACTCGTATTCGATCGCGACGAAACGACAGTGGCGCTGAACAGGGCAGTGTTCCTTTTCCGTACCCCGGTGGGGTGAGTGACAAGTCACCCGTATGGGTGTTCACCCTGGCGGGGCGTGGCAGGGGTGGCGAGTGACCGGTCCGATCCGGTTGTGTGCAGGTGATTGCGGGATCGTGACGGCGCCGTCATACGGCCGACCGGGTAGGGTCACGCCGCCGGACATCGGGAGGTATCACCTTGCCGGGCCGCAGCGGTGGTTCGCGGCCCGGGCCCGGCTTGCGGGGTGGCGTGCGGCGGACGTGCGCGCGCAGCTGCTGCTCGATCGCTCCGGTGGCGGCCACGACCCGCATGTAGGTGCGCAGCCCGTCCGGCAGCAGTCCGCCGCCATCCGTCGACGCGTCGGCGGTGAAGAACCGGCACCGCGCCGGGCGGAGTCTCCGCGTCACCCCTCCACCTGCGCCGCTCGCCCGGACCGGTCGGTCACCGTGACCACGGCGACCAGAGCGGCCAGCAGCAGTCCGGCGACGAGGGCCGGTGCCGGGGAGCAGGCGGCCGCCAGGACCGCGACCGCGCAGGCGGGGAACAGAAGCCGTTCGAGTCCACCACGTCGGTGTGGCCGGACATGGACGGCCCACACCGTGATCAGGAAGATCGCCACCGGGACGGTGACGGCCGCACCTGCCGCCGGTGCGGAGACATCGGTGCGCCGCGTCACCAGCTGGGCGTACGCCGCCAGCCCGGCTCCCGAGGCGGTCGCCGAGGCGAAGATCAGGTAGTGGCCGTACGCCCAGGTGAACCTCCTGCGGTGGGCCTGGTGCGTGGTGGCGAGCAGTGTGTGCGCCGGCCGGGTGAAGTACAGCCACCACATGGCGAAGACCATGAGCAGACCGCCCGCCGCCAGGGCGTACAGCGCCCACGCGCTGTGGTGCCGGTCGAACGCGTCCCGTACCGCCGTGGTGGCGGCCGCGACGGACTCACCGAGCACGATGAGGGTGAACAGCTCGTAGCGCTCGGCGATGTGATGCGGGTGCCACGGCGTCATACCGGCGGACTGCGCCCACACCGGGACCGAGACCTCCGCGACGATCATCACGATAATGCCGGGCAGCCGCGCCGGTGCCGGAACCAAGAGCAGCCCCACCCAGCCCGCCTGGCAGGCCGTCACCCCGGTCGCGAACCGCAGAGCGGTCCGCCGCCGGCGCCGATCCGATCGGGCGGCCCGCAGCCACAGAGCGGCCAGCGTCACACGCAGCACCACGTATCCCAGTGTGATGACGCGCAGATCACCGTCCTCGAACGCCCGCGGTACGCCGGCGGCGAGAACGAGGGACCCGGTGATCTGGATGAGCACCGTCAACCGGTAGGGGACGTCGTCCGGGTCGTAGGCGGAGGCGAACCACGTGAAGTTCATCCACGCCCACCAGATCGTGAAGAAGACCAGGGCGAAGCGCAGGCACCCGCCGGTGTAGTCCCCGGCGGTCACCGCCGTGTTCAGGCTGTGGGACGCCTGGGCCACCGCGATGACGAAGCAGAGGTCGAACAGGAGCTCCAGGGATGTGGCGGTCCGGTGCGGCTCACCCGGGTCCCGGCCCGGCATACCGGCGCCCGGCCCCCGCCCCCACCGCATCGGCCGGTGGGCCGAGCGGGGACCGCCACGGGGACCGGAGGCGCCACTCGGCGCCGGGCTCCCGGAGCGGCTCCCACGGCTGTTCATCCCTGTCCTCGTCGCTCGTCGGGCCGGCGCCCGGCGTGGGGCCCAGGACGAGGCCGGCTGCCGCGCCCGGTGCGGTGTGGGCGGTGCGTTCCGTTCAGGAGCGGACCAGGGGGGTGTCGACCAGGTGCTCCGCCAGGAACCAGGCCTGTAGCTCACCGGTGCGGATCACCTGCGACACCAGCAGGTCGTTGGTGCCGTCGTCGCCCAGCTCGGCGGTCCGGGCAGCCGCGTCGTGCGCGTCTGCCAGGATGGTCTCGTGGGCCTCCAGCAGCCGGGACAGCATGGCGGGGACCTCCTCGACGCCGTCCGGCGGACGCGGAATGGAGGTGATCTCCGCGACGTGCCGGGGGTCGCCCACCGCGACGCCGCCCAGGGTCTGGACCCGCTCGGCGATCGTGTCGACGAGCTCCAGCTGTTGCTCCGCGTGCTTGTCCAGCAGCAGGTGCAGCTGGTAGAAGGTCGCGCCGCGCAGCAGCCAGTGGTGCTTCTTGTAGAGGCTGTAGAGGATCTGGGTGTCGGCCAGGGCCTTGTTCAGGCGCTGGCAGGAGTACATGCGCGCGTCGTAGGACAGCGCGACGGGGAACTGCTTGACGGTCCCGAACTCCTGGATGACCTCGCCCTTCTGATGCAGCCACGGCTGGCTGCTCGTGGGATGGGAACCGGTGGTCATGACGTGCCTCCTGCGATGCGGTGCCGTGAATACGCGGCCGACGTTAGAGGCGGGAACGGGGGACGGGTTGCCCGGGAGCGCACGGCGAGGTGCCGCTGAGCGCACCGAGTCCGTGGTGGGACCAGAGGGTAGGGGTGCCGGGTGTCACTCGCTGCCGGCCGTGAGCCTGGCGACGACGCCGTCCAGGTCGATGTGACGGTGCTCGGTGCCCGGCGGCACCATCGTGTCGGTCCGTCGCAGAAAGGCTGTGACCGCACGGATCCCGACCTCGAGGACCGCCGCCCCGGTCCGCGTCCTGAGCAGGATGCGGAGCGTGTCCGGGTGGCACCGGTGCGGCGGGATCACCACCACCTCCCCGATCCCCTCGGACCGGCGAAGACCGTCCGCGAGGAGCGACCGGGCGAACACCCAGTCGACGGAGGAGGCGCCGGGGGTGCCCAGCGACAGGCGCACGGCATACGGGTCGCTCATGTCGTAGCGGAGCTCGGCAGGGAGTGGTACCGGTGGTTCGTCGGCCACGGAGACGATGATCTCGGTCCTGTGGACGACCGACCTGTCGTCCGAGGTACCGGGGAGAGGGTGTCTCATGCCGCCCCCTGTCTACGACTGTGCGTGCGGTTGCGTTCGTCAGCGGGATCTGACGGTTGATGGTGGCGATCACCGTAGGGCAGGGCCGGGGGAGCGGCTTGCCGAGGAGCGCACGGGGTCTGGTCCGAAGAAGAACCCCGTGCGGCACTTCGGTCCGGGCGGTGCGGCGCCCGTCACTCGGCGTCGTGTTCGGGGCTCCGCGCGGCGCGGCGGTGTTCGGTGGTCCAGTAGAGGAGCGCCAGGACCGGCAGGGCCGCACCGAGGGCGGTGACCGCGTCCCAGCCGCCGGCGCGGTAGGCGATCGAGCCGAGCTGGGAGCCGAGGGCGCCACCGAGGAAGAAGGTGGCGATGAAGGCACTGTTCAGACGTGCCCGGGCGTCCGGGTCGAGCTGGTAGACCGTGTGCTGGCCGAGGATCAGGGTGGTCTGGACGGCCATGTCGAGGACGACGGCGGCGAGGGCGATCAGCACGACGCTGTGCCCGCCGAAGCCGGCGAGCGCGAAGGCCAGCGCGGCGGCGGCGAACGCGGCACCGGTCATGCGCCGGGTCAGCCCGTGGTCGGCCCAGTGCCCGGCCAGCGGGGCGATGGCCGCACCGGCGGCTCCGACGAGGGCGAAGATGCCGACGCCGACGGGGGAGTAGTGGAAGCGGGGGCCGGTGAGGACGTAGGAGACGGTGGTCCAGAAGGCGCTGAAGGCGCCGAACATCGCCGCCTGGTACAGGCCGCGGCGCAGCAGCACGGGATGCCTGCGCACGAGTGCGGCGGTGGAGCGCAGCACGTGGTGGTACGGGACGGTCGTGGTGGGGGCGTGTTTGGGCAGCGCGGCACGCAGGGCCACGGCCAGCAGGGCCATCAGGGCTGCGGAGCCGAGGTAGACGACGCGCCAGCCGGCGACGTCGGAGACCAGGCTGCTGAGGGTGCGGGAGAGCAGGATGCCGGTGAGCAGGCCGCTCATCACCCGGCCCACGATCCGCCCCCGGGCGTGGTCCGGGGCGAGGCTCGCGGCGAACGGAACCAGGATCTGGGCGACCACGGACGTGGCACCGCTGATCAGGGAGGCGGCCAGCAGCATCGGGAACCCGGTCGCGAGGCCGGCCGCCACCAGCGCGAGGGTGGTGACCGTCAGCAGGACGGTGATCAGGCCGCGCTTCTCCAGCCGGTCGCCGAGCGGCACCAGGAAGAGCATGCCGATCACATAGCCGATCTGGGTGAGCGTGATCAGTGTGCCCGCGGTGGCCGTGCTGATGTGGAAGACGTCCCGCAGGGACGACAACAGGGGCTGCGCGTAGTACAGGTTGGCCACCGTCATGCCGGAGGCGACGGCCAGCAACGCGATCAGCCAGCCCGGCACACCGTGCGCGGGTGCGGCACTGGTGACCTTGGACGGAGTCCGGAGGCCGGAGGACTGGGACACGGGGACCTTCTTCGGGACGGGGAGCCGGCGGGGCCGGCTCGGAAGGACGCCTGGCGGTGATCGAGCAGCTTCCTCGGTGCTCTCACGGGGGCGTAAGCGTTCGCCCGCTCCTTTTGCTTCCCCATCCGTCGTGATGGTTCCGGATGGCGGTCATCTTGTTCGGAGATGACCGCCCGGGAGGACCGTCGACCACGCCTACCGGTGCCGTACCGGGTGCCCGCTCATGACCGAGACCCGGTTGAAGGCGTTGATGGTGACCGCCACCCAGATCACGGCGGAGATCTGGTCGTCGGTGAGGACCTCCCGGGCGGTGCCGTACGCAACCTCCTGCGCGGTGGTGTCGGCGGGGTCCGTGGTCGCCTCGGCGAGCGCGAGCGCCGCGCGTTCGTCGGGCGTGAACAGTTCGGTGTCCCGCCAGGCCGCCAGCACACCGAGGCGCTGTGGGGTCTCACCCGCGCGCAGGGCGGCGTTCGTGTGTACGTTGAGGCAGTACGCGCAGCCGTTGATCTGCGACACACGCAGATTGACCAGTTCCACGAGCGTCCGGTCGAGCCCCGCCTCGGCGGCGACCGCCCGTACGGCTTCGGAGGTCCGCACCAGCGCCTGATAGGCGGCGGGGCTCTGCTTGTCGATGAAGATCCGCTGGATCGCGGACCCGGTGGGGTGGGTGCTCAACCTGGGACTCCTTCGGGGGCCGCTGAGGCTCCCTGCCTGTTGGTGTGCGCGGTGCCGGCGCCCTATGATCGGGCGTGGTAGTTGAATATAGAACAAAATGGCGGGCTGGAAGGCGGTCCACGGTGAGCAATGTCGAGACGAAACCGATGGAGCTGCGGTGCGGCGCATCGGTGGACGACGAGCGTCCGGCCACGACGCCACGGGTCGACGTACTGACCCCACGCGATGTGCCCCTGGGCGGCCCGCGGGCGATGACCGTGCGGCGCACCCTGCCGCAGCGTGCCCGGACCCTGATCGGGGCCTGGTGCTTCGCGGACCACTACGGGCCCGACGACGTCTCCGAGTCGGGCGGCATGGACGTCGCCCCACATCCCCACACCGGGCTGCAGACGGTGAGCTGGCTGTTCAGCGGCGAGATCGAGCACCGGGACAGCCTGGGCAGCCACGCGTTCGTACGGCCGGGCGAGCTGAACCTCATGACGGGCGGGTACGGCATCAGCCACTCGGAGGTCTCCACCCCGCGGACCACGATCCTGCACGGCGTCCAGCTCTGGGTTGCGCTGCCGGACGAGCACCGCGACACCGCACGGGACTTCCAGCACCACGTCCCCGAGGCCGTACGGATCGACGGGGCCGAGATCAGGGTCTTCCTGGGTTCCCTCGCCGGGGCCACCTCGCCGGTGCGGACCTTCAGCCCCCTGCTCGGCGCCGAGATCGTCCTCGAGCCGCACGCGGCCGTCACGCTCGCCGTGGACCCCGACTTCGAACACGGCCTTCTCGTCGACCAGGGAGACGTCCGTCTCGCCGATGTCCTGCTGCACCGCGCGGAGTTGGGCTATGCGCACCCGGGCACCGACACGCTGACGCTGACGAACGAGTCGGACGACATCGCACGGACGGTGCTGCTCGGCGGAACTCCCTTCGAGGAGGAGATCGTCATGTGGTGGAATTTCATCGGGCGGAACCACGAGGACATTGCCAAGGCCCGGGAGGAATGGCAGAACTCCTCGGACCGCTTCGGCGTCGTGGAAGGATATGCGGGAAACCGTCTTCCCGCCCCCGCCCTGCCGAACGCCGTCATCACGCCGCGCAGAAATCCGCCGCGTCACTGAACCCCACCCTGAAAGGCATCCCATGAGCCAGTCTTCCGCCGCTCCCGTCGTCGAGCGGATAGACGCGAAGAACCGCTACGAGATCCTGGTCGACGGCACGCGCGCCGGGCTGACCGCCTACCGCGACCGCGGTGACCAGCGGGTCTTCTACCACACCGAGGTCGACGACGCCTTCGCCGGCCAGGGCCTGGCCTCCCAGCTGGTCCAGCAGGCGCTCACCGACGTGCGCGCCTCCGGGAAGCGGATCGTGCCCGTCTGCCCCTACGTGGCCAAGTTCCTGAAGAAGCACGAGGAGTTCGCCGACATCACCGACCCGGTGACGCCCGACGTCCTGCGCTGGCTGGACACGGAACTGGGCTGACGCCTCGCGCACCCGGCCCGGCCGCCGCTCACGGCGGCCGGGTGTGCGAGCAGCGCACCGCCTCTGTTCCCACAGTGCACGATGGCGGCCTTCCGCTCGCCTTTCCGTTCCCACCGCGGTCGGTCTCACAGCAGTTGCATTTCCCCGCGTGACGTTCCCCGTGAACGCCACGCTTTCGTGTTTTTTGCGGGAATCGGCCGGGCGAGAGCAGTAATGCAGTCGGCGAACTCGGCGGCTCTCCGTTCTCCCTGCCGACGGCCCCTCCACCCGACGGCCGACGAGGACCGGCACCGGCCAGTCACCGAAGGGTGCGCTACCGGAACCGATCTCGTGCGCTGACGGTCAAGTACCGCTCACCCGCGCTGACTAACGTCGTCCGGGCGCGACGCGGGCACCGCCGTGCCCGCGTACGGCCGCGCCCGCCCCCGAGCAGGAATCCGAGGAGTGCCATGGCCAAGCAGACCATCGCCGAACAGTACGTCGACCTGATGGCCCGGGCCGGTGTTCGCCGTATCTACGGGGTGGTCGGGGACAGCCTGAACCCCGTGGTCGACGCGGTGAGGCGGCACGACGCCGTCGAGTGGGTCCAGGTCCGGCACGAGGAGGTCGCGGCGTTCGCGGCCGGGGCGGAGGCCCAGCTCACCGGCCGGCTGGCCGCCTGCGCGGGCTCCTGTGGACCGGGCAACCTCCATCTGATCAACGGCCTGTACGACGCCCACCGTTCGATGGCGCCGGTGCTCGCCCTGGCCGCCCACATCCCCAGCGGCGAGATCGGCACGGGCTACTTCCAGGAGACGCACCCCGACCGGCTGTTCGCCGAGTGCAGCCACTACTCGGAGCTGATCTCCTCGCCCCGCCAGATGCCGCGTGTGGTGCAGAGCGCGATCCAGCACGCCGTCGGCCGGCGCGGCGTCTCCGTCGTGGCCCTGTCCGGCGACACCGCCGCCGAGGACTCCCCGGACGCCGCACCCGAACTCGCCATGCCCCTGGACCTGCCCGCCATCCGCCCCAGCGATCAGGAGATCACCCGGCTCACCGAGCTGGTGGACGCCGCCGAACGCGTCATGGTGTTCTGCGGGCGCGGAGTCGCGGGCGCCCACGCCGAGGTGATGGCCTTCGCCGAGAAGGTCAAGGCACCGGTGGGGCACGCCCTGCGCGGCAAGGAGCACATCCAGTACGACAACCCGTACGACGTCGGCATGTCCGGGCTGCTCGGCTACGGAGCCGCGTACGAGGCCATGCACGAGTGCGACCTGCTGCTGCTCCTCGGCACCGACTTCCCGTACACCGACTTCCTGCCCCGTCATGTGCGCACCGTCCAGGTCGACGTGCAGCCCGAGCGGCTGGGCCGGCGCACCCAACTCGACTTCGCCGTCTGGGGAGACGTCCGCGAGACCCTGCGGTGCCTGACCCCGGCGGTGCGGGAGAAGCACACGCGCCGGTTCCTCGACCGGATGCTGGAGCGGCACGCCCACGCGCTCGAGGGCGCCGTGAACGCCTACACCCGCAACGTCGACAGACACACCCCCGTCCACCCCGAGTACGTGGCCTCGGTGCTCGACGAAGAGGCCGCCGACGACGCGGTGTTCACCGTGGACACCGGGATGTGCTGTGTGTGGGCGGCGCGTTACCTCACACCGAACGGCCGCCGCCGCATCCTCGGCTCGTTCGTGCACGGCTCGATGGCCAACGCGCTGCCCCAGGCCATCGGCGCACAGTTCCTCGACCGCGGCCGGCAGGTCGTCTCCCTCTCCGGTGACGGCGGGTTCTCCATGCTCATGGGCGACTTCCTCACCCTCGTCCAGTACGGGCTTGCGGTGAAGGTGGTCGTCTTCAACAACTCCTCCCTCGGCATGGTCGACCTGGAGATGATGGTCGACGGACTGCCCCCGCACGCCACGACCTACCCGCACACCGACTACGCGGCGATCGCCACCGCGGCCGGGGCGCGCGGCATCCGGGTGGAGAAGCCCGCCGAGGTGCGCGACGCGCTGCGCGAGGCCTTCGCCCACGACGGACCGGCGCTGGTCGACGTGGTCACCGACCCCGCGGCGCTGGCCGTGCCGCCGAAGATCACCGCCGAGCAGATCAGCGGCTTCGCGCTGTCCGCGAGCCGGACGGTCCTGACCGGGGGCGTCGGACGCATGGTGCACCTGGCCCGGGCCAACCTGCGTAACATTCCCCGCCCGTGACACCGAGGCGCGGGCCCGTTCCGCGCGTCAGGCCCGATCCGGCACGACGGGTCCCGAACCGGCCGCGAAGGCGTGGGTGACCTCCGGCCGGGTGCCCGCAACGAGCAGCGCGCGGGCCCGCTCCTCGTGGCGGCGGTCGGTGACCGTGAGGCGGCTGTGGTGCTGGGCGAGGTGTTCCGCCCAGGAGGCCACCAGGTAGTTCTCGACGAACCGCTCCGGGTCGTGGCCGTCCTGGAAGAGACCCCACTCGAGGGCTCCCGTACGGCGCCTGGACCGGGCGACATGGCTCATCCGGTCCGTGAACTCGGCGCGGTGGTCCGGGGCGGCCCGGTAGACGACCGAGACCAGCACCGGGCCGTCACTCTCTCCGGGTTCGAACACCAGCGGGGAGCGGGCCAGTGGTCGGACAACGAGGGGTCGATGCCCTCCTCGTCGTGCAACGGCCACCGCCGTACGCTGGCCGCGCTCAGCAGCATCAGGGCACCTGCGGCCAGGAGGGCGGCCGTGAGCCCGAGCCAGTCGGCCACCGCGCCCCACAGGGGTGCCGCCAGCGCCTGACCGCCCTGGAAGACCAGGAGGTAGACGGCGAGTCCGCGCGCCCTCACCCACCTGTGCGGGAGGACATGCCCCGCCAGGTGGGTGCGGTCGAGTGAGACGCCAGGAGTCACCGACCGCCGAGTGTCGACTGCGAGCGCACCGGTCGTGGTCCGCCGGCGCACCGGCCCGGGCCGGCGCCGCGTCCGTGCTCCTGTGCGGCGGGGCCGCTGCGGGACGGGCAGCCCTCAGGACTCCGACCGGGTCCAGGGGGCGCCGCCGGCCGAGAGGCGGTGAGTGGCCACGGAGGTGAGCGCGAGGAGCAGCAGGGCCAGGCCCAGGGTGAGCACGAGGTGACCGTGCAGCAGCAGTCCGGTTCCGACGAGGGCGCCGAGGAACATCGCCAGCACGGACAGGATCCGGCGGCCGGGCCGCGGTGCCGCGCCGCCGGCCGGGGTGGAGTCGGCGGCCAGCCCCGTCAGGGTCAGGGTCAGCACGGTCGTGGTGAGGTCCGGGACGCCCAGGCGCCGGGCGACAGCGTTCTGCAGGCCCATGCCGAGCCCGAGGAACACGATCAGTGTGTACTGGACGCCGGTCGTGACCCGGCCGCCGGTGACCGCGGCGACGGCCACGGTGACGGCGACCAGGACCGTCTGCAGGGCGGTCGCCGTCTTCAGCAGATTCCCGCGGTGGGCCGCGAACCTCGTGCCGACCCGGCCGCCGGCGAGCGCGCCGAGGAGGAACGCCGTCAGCGAGACGACGGAGGCGAGTGCGGACAGGTTGGCGGCGCCCGCCAGCGCGAACCCCAGGAACACCACGTTGCCGGTCATGTTGGCGACGAAGACGTGCCCGAGCGCCAGATAGCTCACCGCGTCGACCAGGCCGGTGACCACCGTCAGCGTCAGCATCAGGGGAGGCAGAGGCCCGTGGCGGTCCTCCGCGGGCGGCACGAGCGTGCGGACCGCGTCATTCAGCAGCCTGCGCATAGGGCTTCCTTTCCGGTGCGGTGGGCGTGCGGTGCAGCACCACGCGGGTGAGCAGTCCGCTCACCGGGCCGATCACGACGGCCGGCAGGACCACCCACAACGGCCAGGGCGTGACGCCCAGCGCGTGGTCCAGGGACCAGCGGCCGGGCCCGGTGAGGGTCAGCGCCGCAGCGATGGCGACCAGGACCATCGGGTACTCGTAGCCGTCGTTCTGCACCCACAGGCCGTGGGACCACTTGACCGTGCCCGCGACCGTCATCACGCCCATGGCGGCCATCGCCGCCAGGGGTGTGAGCAGCCCGGCGGTCAGGAACAGGCCGGCCCCGATCTGACTGGCCCCCGCGACGACAGCGGTCAGCAGGCCGCCGCGGAATCCGTCGTGGCGGAACTCCTCGGTTCCGCCGGCCAACCCGTGGCCCCCGAGGTGGAAGCTCACCTTCTGCACTCCATGACCGGCGATGAGGAGTCCCGCCACCAGTCGCAGGAGCAGCAGTCCAGCGTTCATCTCGTCCTGCCCCTTCCTGACTCGGTCCCTGACTGCTTGCGTGCTGAGTGGATCAGCCGGCGGCGTGGGCGCCGATGACGGCCTGCGCGTAGACCATCCCGAGGCCGTAGGCGCCGCCGTGCTCCTTGACCACGTCGCCCACTGCGGCGTACGTCTCGGTGCGAGCCCAGTCGCGCTGGAGCTCCAGGAGCACCTGCACCCAGGTGACCGGGACCGCTCCGGCCTGGATCATGCGCTGCACGGCGTGTTCGTGGGCCTGCGGGGTGACGCCGCCGGAGGCGTCGGTGACGACGTAGACCTCGTAGCCCTGGGCGAGCGCGGAGAGCGTCGGCAGGACGATGCAGACCTCGGTCCACAGACCGGCGATGACGAGCTTCTTGCGGCCGGTCGCCTTGACCGCCTCGACGAAGTTCAGGTCCTCCCAGGCGTTCATCGTGGTGCGGTCGATGCTCTTCTGCTCGGGGAAGACCTCCGCCAGCTGCGGCATGATCGGGCCGGAGAATAACTCGGCGGCCACGGTGCTCAGCACGACCGGGACGTCGAAGGCCTTGGCGGCCTTGGCGAGGCCCACGGTGGAGTTGATGATGGCGGTGCGGTCGCCGCTGCCGGTGCCGAAGAACATCTGCGGCTGGTGGTCCACGAACAGCACCGCGCAGTTGTCCGGGGTGAGCAGGTCGGGGCTGGGGGCCGCGGTGACATCGGCGATGTTGACCATGGGAGTGCCTTTCCGTGAGTGAGACGCGGACGGGCGTCCGTGTCGGGCAGGCGCCGTCCTGGGAACGGGCCGGTGGTGGGGTGGTGTCCCGGGAGGGGCGGCTCGGGGGCCGGGCCCCTCCCGGGAGCTCTAGTGCTGTGGCCGGAAAGGTTCACCGGCTCGCGACGCCCGGCACGGCACCTCGCCGCGTTGTCGCATCGCCCGAGTACATCCGGTACGCGGGCGACGCTCCGCCTTGCGATGCACCGCACCGGACGCCGCGAGCTTTCCGGCAAACCATTCCGGCCACAGCACTAGCCCGCAGTCGACGCGTGCACGCCCTCGATCTGCGCGGCCACGGCCGAAGCGACTGGCCGGGTGTGTACTCGCTCGATCTGATGCGAGCCGATGTGCTCGGCTTCCTGGACGCGCTGGGTCTCGGCACGGTGGAGCTGATCGGGCACTCTCTGGGCGGGGTGGTGGCCTACCTGCTCGCCCAGGACCGGCCGGGGCGGGTGAGCCGGCTCGTCCTGGAGGACGTACCGGTACCGCGCCCCCGTCCGGCCCGACCGCCCCGGCCCGGCCGGACGGCGACCTGACCTTCGACTGGGAGGTCGTGACGGCCGTCAGGCCGCAGCTCGACACCCCGGATCCCCGCCGGCTCCAGCGGCTCGGGAAGGGCCGGCGATCATCAGACGATCGGCGGCCCGGCCGAAGTTCAGCTCCTCGGCGACCGCGAGGAAGTACCGCAGCCGGCGCAGTTCCACGCTCGTCATGCTACGTCGGTGGGAGGCTGCGCCTACCAGCAGGGAGGCAGCCGGTCGTGGCGTCGCCCTGGTGAGGGCCCCAGCATGGGATCACGGAAACGCACCGGGGCGCCGAGTGGCCCCGGCGCGCCCACCCTGCTGGAGAGTGATCATGCGAGAGCCGGGCTTGAACGAACTGCGCCCCAGCCGCTCGGCAGACCCGAGGCACGCGTCATGAGCGTGCGCACCCGGCGTCCCTCGTCCGCCCGACCAGGCACACCCCTGCTCTCGCCCTGGGCCCATGTCGCGCAGGCCGCCGCAGCGCTCGCCGCCGGCATGGGGGTCGGCCGGTTCGTCTACACGCCGATCCTCCCCCTCATGCACAGCCGGGCCGGGCTGTCCGCCGCCGCGGGCGCGAACCTGGCCACCGCCAACTACGTCGGGTACCTCCTCGGTGCCCTGGCCGGCATCCTGGCCCCCGCGCTGGTCCGCTCACCCCTTGCCCTGCGCGGGTCTCTGGTCGCGCTGACCCTCACCCTGGCCGGAATGCCCACCACGCACAGCACCGCCGCGTGGCTCGTACTGCGGCTGCTCGCCGGGATCGCCAGCGCCCTGATCTTCGTCATCGCGGTGAGTTCCCTCCTCGGCCACCTCCGGGACCACCCCGCGCACCTGCCGGGCTGGGCCTTCGGCGGAGTCGGGGCGGGCATCGCCCTGTCCGGGCTCATGGTGCTCGCGCTACGCACCCTCGCCGACTGGCGGGCCGCCTGGTGGGCCGCGGCGGCACTCGCCGCCGTCCTCGCCGCGGTGTCCTGGAACCTGCGTCCCGAAGAGGCTCCGGCGCCCGGCCTCACGCGACCCGGCCGGGAACGCCGGGCAGTCGCCGATGCGGCTCAGCCCGCGGGGACGGCTCCGGCCGCGCGGCCGGGGAGGCGTCCGCACCGCTGGTTCGGCGTGCTCTTCGTCAGCTACACCCTCGAAGGCGTCGGTTACATCGTCGCGGGCACCTTCCTCGTCGCCGCGATCGAGCAGAGCTCACCGGGCTGGGCCGGCAGCGGTGCCTGGGTGCTGGTCGGACTCGCGGCCGTCCCGTCCTCGGCGCTGTGGGCCCGCCTCGGGCGGCGCTGGTCCCGCCCCGGTCTGCTGCTCGCCGCGCTCGTGATCCAGGCGGCCGGCATCGCCCTGCCCGCCCTGCTCGGGTCGGTGGTGGCGGCCCTGGCCTCCGCGGTCCTGTTCGGCGCGACCTTCATCGGCGTCAGCACCCTGGCCCTGGCCACCGGCGCCCACCTGCGGTACCCGCGCTCCGTGGCGCTGCTGACCACCGGGTACTCCGTGGGCCAGATCGTGGGCCCCCTGGCCGTCGCCCCGTTGCTCCACCACGGCTACCGCCAGGCCCTGCTCCTGGCCGCCGTCGTGGTCCTCGCCGCCGCCCTCGCCGCGGGCGTCCTGCGCATCGGCTTCCCGCAGCACCGGGCGGTCGTACGGGGCAGCGCCCCGGGAGACAGGCGCGCCGCGGCGGACCCCGCACCGGCTTCGACGGACCGTCACTGACGCAGCCGCGCTACTGTCGGGCTGTCGGGACGGCCGCTCAACGACTTACCGCCACCGAAGCCACTGACGGGGAGCCGCACATGACCACTGCACGGGACCTGCTGATCGTCGCCCTGGACGCGGCACCCGGCCGTTCCGCCGAACCGGGCGATCTCTCGCTCGCGCTCGCGGGAGCGGAGTTGCTGGACCTCCGGGACGCCCGGGCACTCATGCTGGACGGAGACCTCGTCGTGCCGGGCGATCCGCCGGTGACCGACGACCGCCTGGTGCGGGAGGCCGCGGCGTCACTCGTCCGGCAGACGCCCCATGAATCGGTCGAGGACTGGCTCTGGCGCCGGGGGCGTGATCTGTCCTCGGCGTATCTGGCCGCCTTCGAGGACGAGGGACTGCTCAAGCGGCAGCGCCGCCGCCTGCTGCCGTCCTGGACCGGTGAGGCGGTGCTGGCCGACTCCGCCGCCCGGCGGCGGGCGGCGGACCGATGGGCCGAGGACGAGCCCGTGCTCGCCGCTCTCGCGACGGCCATCGGGATCCGTGAGACACCCGCAGGAGACCTGCCGGACGAGACCGACGAGGCGGTGACGACGGTGCTCGCCGCCGTCGACGACGCGGTGACGGAACTGACGGCCGTACGACAACGACGAGCCATCGAGAAGGCGGCCTTCGACAACATCTGGAGGGGGAACTGACACGGACGCGGGCCGCCCGCCCGTCCGTTACGGGGCCCCGTCGCCGAGCGGCTGGGACAAGGCCGCCTTGACCTGCCTCGTCCGCTCGTCGGCGAGGACCTCGACCCGGTTGTCGGCCAGCGCCCGCATGGTCTGCTCGGCGACGTCCTCGGCGCGGATCTTCGGCGCGTCCGTCCAATTGGCCAGGTCCGTGTCCACGAAGCCCGCGTGCACCCCGACCACCAGGGTGCCCTGGTCCCGCAGCCCCTCGCGCAGCGCGCTGGTCAGCGACCACTGCGCCGCCTTGGAGGCCGCGTAGCCGGGCCAGCCGGGCCGGCTCGCCCAGGACGCCACCGACAGCATGTTCACCAGGGCGCCGCCCCCGTTCCGCGCCAGGACGGGCGCGAAGGCACGGGCGACGGCCCAGGTGCCGAAGAAGTTCACCTCCATCGCCTCACGGGCGCCGTCGAGGGAGCCGTCGAAGAGCTTGGTGCCCCAGCCGCCCACACCGGCGTTGTTGATCACAATGCTGACGTCACCCGCCGCGATGGCGGCCGCGGCGACCTCTTCATGCCGGGTCACATCCAGACGCAGCGGCGTCACGTCCGGGTCCTTCACGCTCTCCGGGTCGCGCGCTGCCGCGTAGACCTTGACGGCGCCGTGGTCGAGCAACGCGCGGGCGAACGCCCTGCCGATGCCGCGGTTCGCGCCCGTGACCAGGGCCACCGATCCGGCGATGTCCATAGCTCCTCCTCATGCCGTGGGACGGGACTCGTACGTCCGCCGACGCGCACCATCGCCCCGGGCCGTCCTTCCCAGGGGAGGGCGTCAACTCGCGGTCAGCGCCGGGTCGTTCGGGTGTTCGCTGAGGGGCGTCGTCTCGACCGTCATCCAGGGTGACAGCGGGAGCGCCTCCAGGACGGCCCCCAGTTCGGTCGTGTCCTCGGCACGCCACAGACCCAGTGCCCGCCCCTGGCCCGGTAGCTGCCACAGTCGTACGAGATGCCCCTGGGCGGCCAGTTCCCGCGCGCGGACCGCCTCGGCTTGCGTGGCCGAGTCGATCACCTGGGCGGGTGTGCCCTCGGCGGCCGAGCGAGTGAAGTGGACCAGGAATTCCCGCCCGCCCGCTCGTCCGGGCGCCGCCGGGGAGGGGTCGTTCGGGTGCGGTGACAGCGGTGCGGCCTCGTCCGTGCGCCACACGCGCAGCGGCATCGAGGCCAGCACCTCCTCCAGCCGGGTGTCGTCCTCGGCGGCGAACAGCCCCAGCGTGCGCCACTCGCCGGGCCGGAGCGGCGGACGCCACAGGCGGAGCAGGTGTCCCTGTGCGGCCAGCTCACGCGAGTGCGCGGCCTCACGGGCGCGGATGTCCGCGACGGCTTCCTCCGGTGTGCCCTCGGGGACGTGGGTGGTCATCGTGACGAGGTATTCCATGGCGTGACTCCCGCTGCGGCTCGCTGTGCCCCCCGCATCACCATCACGCGCGGCGCGGCGACGCGCACCCTTTCCGGGCGCGGTCCGGATCCGGTTCCACACGCCGGCATTACCGGTCAAGGTGGTGACGTAATCCTCATCGGAGTCGCCATTGAGGCCACGGCCGCCTGAGCCGGGGCCCGGCCCGTCGGGGTCACCGGGCGCCGCGTCCCAGAACGCGCTTCGGGCGTACGGGAGCCGAGTCCCGTACGCCCGAAGCCTCCGCCTCAGCGCCTCAGCGCCTCAGCGCCGAGAGGCTCATCCCTCGTCCTTCTCCACCGTCACCTTCTCCGGCCGCGGCGGCGCGAACCCGTTGACCCCGGCCGTCCCCGTGCCGGCCGCGGGCGTGCCGTTCTGGTTCATCGAGGACAGCAACTGGCGGGCGAGCCCCAGGCCGGTGCCGCCCATCGTCAGGGCCTTGGCGAACATGTCGGCCATGCCGTCCGCCCCGTTGAGCAGCACCATGTTGTCGACGTTGCCGAACGCGGACGCGCCCGCCTGGACGATCTCCGGCCACTTCTCGGCGAGTTGCTGCGCCACCACGGCCTCCTGGTTGTCCGCGAGGGCCGCGGCGCGCGCCTTGATGGCCTCCGCCTCCGCAAGGCCCTGGGCGCGGGTCGCCTCCGCCGCGGCCAGACCCTTCGCCTGAGCCGCGGCCGCCTCGGCCTCACCGGTCGCGCGGGTCGCCTCGGCCGCCGCCGCACCGCGCGTCTTGGTCGCCTCGGCCTCCGCCGCCGCGGCCGTCTTGACCCGCGTCGCCTCGGCCGCCGCCGCCAGCTCGGTCTCCTTCGCGTTGGCCTGCGCCGCCGAGATCCGCACGTCACGCTCGGCCTCGGCCAGCGTGCGCTTCTCGTAGGCCTTCGCGTCCGCGGGCTTGCGGACATCGGCCTGGAGCTGCTGCTCGCGCCGGTGCGCCTCCAGCTCCGCGACCCGGGTCTCCTGCACCACGACCTCCTGGCGGGCCGCGGCATCCGCGAGCGGACCGGCCTGCCGCGCCTTCGCGGCCGCCTTGTCCCGCTCGGCCTGGTAACCGGCCTGCAGGATCTCGCTGTCCCGCGTCGCCTCCGCCATCCGCGCGAACGACTGCTGCTCCGCCTCGGTGGCGAGACGGTTCGACTCCGCCTGCGCGATGCGCGCGTCCCGCTGCACCGCAGCCGCGTGCGGCGCCGCCAGGTTCCGGATGTACCCCGTCGGGTCCTCGATCTCGTGGATCTGCAGCGAGTCCACGATCAGACCCAGCTTCTCCATCTCCGTACCGCAGGCGGCCCGGGTCTGCCCGGTCAGCTTCTCCCGGTCACGGATCATGTCCTCGACCGTCAACCCGCCCACGATGGACCGCAGATGACCGGCGAACACGTTGTGCACCCGCTCCGCCATCAGCTTCTGCTGGTCCAGGAAGCGGCGGGCCGCGTTGGCGATCGACACGAAGTCGTCGCCCACCTTGAAGATGACCACGCCCCGCACCTTCAGCGGAATGCCCTGATGGGTCACGCAGTCCACGTGCAGTTCCGTCTCGTTGAGGTCGAGCGACAACTTGCGCACCGCCTGCACGCCCGGCAGGACCAGCGTGCCGCGCCCCGTGACGATGCGGAAGCCCATCCCTTCCTCGAGACCCTCCGTCCGATGCTTCGAACCGGAGATGATCAGTGCTTCGTTGGGCTCCGCGACACGCCACATGAGCTTGAAGATCCCAACGATGACAAACAGCGCGAGGACGACAGCCCCCGCGACGACGCCGATGACCATCGGCATACGCCCCCTTTGCCTGGTGCCGGGTCGGCACCGAACGAAGGCGAGTGTGCGCCTGCGCAAGCCCGGGGTGAAGACACTGACGGAACCTTGTTGCAATCTTGACGCCTGCGCCTCTCACCTGCGGTGGGAGCGGCTCAACTGTCGTACATGGCCTCGACGTAGACGGTTCGGGGCGGCAGATACTCCACCACCATCACCACCGCGCCCCGCTCGATGCGGCCCGTCCCGTCCGCGGGATACGCGAGGAAGTGCTCGGCCCCGCCGCGCACCCGGACCATCACCTCGCCGACCAGTCCGGGCCCGACGGTACCGGTGACACGTCCCATCAAGCCGACCATCGGCGCATCGTCCATGGTCACAGGGTACGGTCCGCACGCTCCTGCGTCGCCGGCGCGTCCAGGGCGACCGCGCACCGCGGCCACCGTCCGTCCCGGCGCCGGTCCGCCTCCAACTGGGCCGCCAGCGACACCCCGAGCAGCGGCCGCCGCACCCCGTCCCTTGTGGGAGGGGTGGTCGGTGCCACGAGCCACCCCGGGAACGCGCGGTGTGAGCGTTCTGCGAAGATGCGGTACGTCATGGTGCAGATACCGAAACAGCCCGTCCCTTCGTCGCCCGCACCACCCGCCGTGCCGACGAGTGCCGATGTGGCACGCCTGGCCGGTGTCTCGCGCGCGACCGTCTCCTACGTCCTCAACAACACCAGCGCCGTACGCATCAGCGAACCAACCCGCCGCCGTGTCCACGAGGCCGCCAAGGAGCTGGGGTACGTCCCGCACGCAGCCGCCCGCTCCCTGCGCGCCGGACACAGCCGCATGGTGCTCATGCCCTCCCCGAACGTGCCGGCGGGCCCGCTGTACAGCCGGTTCCTGAGCGAACTGCAGTGGGCGCTCAGCCGGCTCGACTACACGGTCGTGCAGTACGGCGGCATCGGCCTCGACCGCGACGAGGCGGCCCGTGCCTGGGCGGAACTGCGACCCGTCGCGGTCATCGTGCCCGGCGGCGGCCTCGGCCCGGAGGGCGTCCACGTCCTCAAGCGCTCCGGGGCCCGCGCCGTCGTCACCCTCGGCTCCGAACGCGTCGAGGGCGCGCACGCGCTGCTCCTGGACCAGGACGGGGTGGGGCACAGCGCCGGGGTCCATCTGCTGGCCCGCGGTCGCCGCCGCGTCGGTGTGGTCATGCCCGAGGAGCCCGGTCTGGAGTTCTTCTCCAGGCCCCGGCTCGAAGGTGTGCGGCGCGCCCTGGAGGGCACCGACGCGACCGTCACCGAGCTGCCGCTCGCCTACGAGGAGGACTCCGCCGCCCGGCTGGCCGGGCGCTGGCGCTCCCTGGGCCTGGACTCCGTCTTCGCGTACAACGACGAGTACGCGATGCTCCTGATGCGTGCTCTTCAGGACGAGGGCGTGGACATCCCGGAGGAGACGGCCGTGGTCGGCGCCGACGACCTGATGCTCGGACGGCTGCTGCGCCCGCGGCTGAGCACCGTCCACATCGAACTGCCGTCCGGACGCGACCTCGCCGAGCTGGTCGACCGCGCGGTGCGCGATCCTGGAGGTGTGCCCGAGGTGCACGAGGTGTTCGGGGCACGGATCGTGCACCGCGAATCGAGCTGAGCACGCGGGTCGGGGACCTCCACGCGCGCCGTGCGCCCCGCCCGGTGCCGGATCGGAGAGCCGTCATGCTGCTCGACACGCGGACCTGGCAGCCCCGGCCGCTGACGGGCGCCGAGTACACCGTCACCGAGCCCGCCACCGGTGATGCGCTCGGCGTCGTCACGCTCGCCTCCGAACAGGACGTCGAGACCGCCGCCCGGGCCGCCGTCACCGCCCAGGGCGCCTGGGCGAGGGCCCCCTACAGCGTGCGCGCCGCCGTGCTCCGCCGGGCCGGCGACCTGTTCGCCGCGCACACCGGCGAACTGCGCGACTGGCTCGTCCGCGAGTCCGGCTCCGTCGCGGACAAGGCCGGCTTCGAGCTGCACGTCGCGGCGCAGGAGTGCTACGAGGCGGCGGCCCTCGCCTCCCACCCGGCGGGGCAGGTCCTGCCCTCGGAGGCGCCCCGGCTGTCGTACACGCGCCGTGTCCCCGTCGGTGTGGTGGGCGTGATCGCCCCGTTCAACGCGCCGCTGATCCTCGCGGTCCGCTCCGTCGCACCGGCGCTCGCCCTCGGCAACGCCGTCGCGCTCAAACCCGACCCGCGCACCGCCGTCTGCGGCGGTCTCGCCGTGGCCGCCGTGTTCGCCGAGGCGGGACTGCCCGGGGACCTGCTGCACGTCCTGCCCGGCGGATCCGACGTGGGCCAGGAACTGGTCGCCGACCCGCGCGTCCCGGTGATCTCCTTCACCGGGTCGACCGTCGCCGGTCGCGCGATCGCCGAGGCCGGCGGACACCACCTGAAACGGGTCCACCTGGAGCTCGGCGGCAACTCCGCGCTGATCGTCCTCGAGGACGCCGATCTCGACACCGTCGTCTCCACCGCGGCCTGGGGTTCCTTCTTCCACCAGGGCCAGATCTGCATGACGACCGGTCGCCACCTCGTCCACGCGTCCCTGTACGAGGAGTACGTCGAGCGGCTCGCCGCCAAGGCCGACACGCTCACCGTGGGTGACCCGTTCCGCGAGAAGGTGCACCTCGGCCCCGTCATCGACGCGAGCCAACTCGCCCGGGTCCACGGGCTGGTGGCGGCCAGCACCGCCCGCGGCGCGAAGCTCGTGGCGGGCGGCACGCACCGCGGCCTGTTCTACCGGCCGACGGTGCTGGCCGGAGCCGACGACACGACACCGGCCTACACGGAGGAGGTCTTCGGGCCGGTCGCACCCGTACGCCCCTTCACGACAGCGGAAGAGGCCGTCGCCCTCGCCTCCGCGGGGCCGTACGGCCTCTCCCTGGGCATCGTCACGCGGGACGCCGCGCGCGGCCTCGACCTGGCCGAGCGGATCCCGACGGGCATGGCCCACATCAACGACCAGACCGTGGGCGACGAGGCGGTCGCGCCCTTCGGCGGTCTCGCCGCCTCCGGCACCGGCGCGCGCTTCGGCGGTGAGGCCAATCTCGACGCCTTCACCCACCTGCGCTGGACCACGGTGCGCGGGGAGGTGGCGACGTACCCCTTCTGACCAGCCTGCGGGCAGCCTTCACTCGCCGTTCTGCTCGGCGGTGGCCTGCTGCTCGGCCACCGCCTTGCGGACCTCGTCCATGTCCAGCCTGCGGGCCTGCCCGATCACGTCGTCCAGGGCGGCCTGCGGCAGGGCGCCCGGCTGCGCGAACACGGCGACCCGGTCACGGACGATCATCAGCGTCGGGATCGACTGGATGCCGAACGCCGCCGCGAGTTCGGGCTGCGCCTCGGTGTCCACCTTGCCGAACACCAGGTCGGGGTTCTCGTCGGCGGCCTTCTCGTACACCGGCGCGAACTGACGGCACGGCCCGCACCAGGACGCCCAGAAGTCGATCAGGACGAAGTCGTTGTCCTGGACCGTCTGGTCGAAGTTCTCCTTGGTGAGCTCCACGGTGTTGCTCATGGCGTATCCCTCTTCCTGATGTCGGGCCGAGCCGCTGTCGTCAACTGTCACACTTGGTCACGTATTCCGCGCCCTACCCGTGTGGTCACCGGGCACACCACCCACCAGACTGTCCCCATGACGGAAACGGAATCCATCGCGTACGACGTCGTGGTGCTCGGAGCCGGGCCCGTGGGGGAGAACGTCGCCGACCGCACCCGTGCGGCCGGCCTGTCCACCGCGGTCGTGGAGAGCGAGCTGGTCGGCGGCGAGTGCTCCTACTGGGCGTGCGTCCCCAGCAAGGCACTGCTGCGCCCGGTGATCGCCCGCGCCGACGCCCGCCGCATCCCCGGCCTCGCCCGGCTCGCGCAGGGCCCCCTCGATGCCGCCGCGGTCCTCGCGCACCGGAACTACGAGGTCGGGGACTGGAAGGACGACGGGCAGGTCTCCTGGCTGGACGGCATCGGGGCCGACCTGTACCGGGGCCACGGACGGCTGGACGGGCCGCGCAGGGTCACGGTGACCGGCCCGGACGGCGAGCGGCACGTGCTGACCGCCCGGCACGCGGTGGCTGTGTGCACCGGCAGCGACGCCCAGCTGCCCGACCTGCCCGGGATCGCCGAGGTGAACCCCTGGACCAGCCGTGAGGCGACCAGCGCCCAGTCCGTCCCCGGCCGGCTGATCGTCGTGGGCGGCGGTGTGGTGGCCTCCGAGATGGCCACCGCCTGGCAGGCCCTCGGCTCCCAGGTCACCGTCCTGGTGCGCGGCAAGGGCCTGCTGCCGCGCATGGAGCCGTTCGTCGGGGAGCTGGTCGCGGAGGCGCTCACCGAGGCGGGCGCGGACGTGCGCACCGGCACCTCGGTGGAGTCGGTACGGCGCGAGGGCGACACCGTCGTGGTCGTCACGGACGCCGGCGACCGCCTCGAGGCCGACGAGATCCTCTTCGCCACCGGCCGGACCCCGCGAACCGGCGACATCGGCCTCGACACGGTCGGCCTGGAGCCCGGCTCCTGGCTGCCGGTCGACGACACCCTGCGGGTGTCGGGCAGCGAGTGGCTGTACGCGGTCGGCGACGTCAACCACCGCGCCCTGCTCACCCACCAGGGCAAGTACCAGGCGCGCATCGCGGGCGCGGCGATCGCGGCCCGCGCGGCGCACGTCCCGCTGCTGGAGACGGACCGCTGGGGCGCCCACTCCGCGACCGCCGACCACGCGGCCGTTCCGCAGGTGGTCTTCACCGACCCGGAAGCGACGGCCGTGGGCCTGTCACTGGCCGAGGCGGAGCAGGCGGGCCGCCGGGTGCGCGCCGTGGACGTCGAGTTGTCCTCGGTGGCGGGCGCGAACCTGTTCGCCGACGGCTACCGCGGCCGCGCCCGCATGGTCGTCGACCTGGACAGCGAGACCCTGCTGGGCGTCACGTTCGTCGGCCCCGGCGTCGGCGAACTCATCCACTCCGCGAGCATCGCCGTCGCCGGCGAGGTGCCCATCGACCGTCTGTGGCACGCGGTGCCCTCGTTCCCGACGATCAGCGAGGTGTGGCTGCGGCTGCTGGAGGCCTACCGAGGCTGACACCGCAGGCCTCAGTCGGGCAGCGTGAATCCCAGTTCTCGCGCTGCTTGTTCCGGCGTCGGCCGACCCCACCGCGCCGCCACCGCCTCGTTCGACGACAGCGAGCGCAACTCCGCCCGGTCGAGGTAGAGCGTGCCGTCCAGATGGTCCGTCTCGTGCTGGACGATGCGCGCCGGCCAGCCCGTGAACTCCTCGTCCACGGCGGCCCCGTGCTCGTCCAGCGCCCGCATCCGCACCCGGGCGTGCCGGGCGACCACGGCCTGCCAGCCGGGCACGCTCAGACAGCCCTCGAAGAACGCGGCGCGCCGGGTGCCGACCGCCTCGTACGACGGGTTGACCAGCACCCGGAACGGCTGCGGCACCCGCCCGCGCGCCACCCGGACCTCCTCGGGGACAGGCGCCGGGTCCTCGATGACCGCGATCCGCAACGGCACCCCGACCTGCGGCGCGGCGAGACCCACGCCCGGCGCCGCGTGCATCGTCTCCCGCAGGGCCTCGACGAAGCGGGCCAGCAGGGCGGGGCCCAACTGCCCGTCGAACGGCTCGGCGCCGGAGCGCAGCACCGGATGACCGGCGGCGACGATCGGCAACGGGCCACCGGCGGCGAGCAGTTCCTCGACCTGCTCGGCGAAGGGCCTGGGATCACGTGGAGATGCCATCGCGCCAGCATGCCACGCCCCCGTCGGCGGCCCCGTGTGGCGCACACCACGTACTCCTGCCGGAACTCGGCCCTGCCCCGCTCCGACCTCTGGACCGCCACCGCTGAGAAACGAGCCCTCGGAGAGGCCCTCACGGGCCGCGCAACCGGCGCGGTTGGTTGAACATTTTCCACGAGCTTCGGAGGGGGCGTGTCTATGCGGCCGTGAGTTCGGCCGTCGCGCGCTCGAGCACCAGCGACAGTACGCGTCCGGCCGCCTCCAGGTCCTCCCGCGGGATGTCCGCGTAGAGCCGCGAGGCGATCTCCTGGCCCGCGGCCTGGATGCCGTCGAACCGCTCCCGGCCGCGGTCCGTGAACGAGACCCGGCCGTCCGTGGACACCTGGACAAGCTCCTCGGCGATGAGCTCGTCGACGGCCGTGCGGACGGTCTGCTCATCGGTGACCTTGAGTGCGTCGGCCACCAGGGCCGTGAGCGAGCCTCGCTCGACGTCCCCGCCGTTGTCCGCGAGCGTCCGCAGCGCGGCCGACTGGGTGAAGCCGGTGCCGGTGCGGGCGAGTGCGCGCTCCAGCAGGGCGCGGCTCGCGTAGTGGGTGAGGCCTACCAGCCGGCCGTTGACGAGGGGTCCGGGCTGCGTCATGACTGCTCCTTGTCGAGGTTCGTGGCGGCGGACGGGTCGAGCGGTGCGTCGAGCAGGCTCCGCAACTCGTCCATGAAGTCCTTCGTGCGGGCGCTGTGGGGTCCGCCGAGTGGCTGGAGAAACTGTTCGTGGAGCCGCTGGACGACCTGGATCGCCTGCCGTGCCACCTCCTGCCCGCGGGTGGTGAGCGAGAGCTGCACGGCCCGCGGGTCCGCCGGATCGCGGGTCCGGTCCACGAGGCCGGCCGTCTCCAGGGTGCGAGCGAGTTTCGAGACGTAGAGCGCCTCGAGCCCCGTGTGGTCCGCGAGCTGCCGCTGGCTGGGGCGCCGACCGGTGCGGTGCATGCCCGACAGCGTCGCCACCAGCGAATACTGGGCGTGGGTCAGGCCGAGCGGTGCGACCGCGCGGTCGACGGCCACGCGCCATTTCGTCGACAGTCGCCAGACGAGGAAACCGGGCGTCGCGCCCTCGGATGCCGTACTCATGGGCCATACTGTACATGGCTACTGTAGCCATGGCTACTGTTGTTCCTGTTCCGTGTCCGACGGGCGAGGGAATCGGCGACTGCCGTTCGCCTGGCTACGCGGAGCGTTCGGCGAGCGCTTCCACGGCCGCCGCGACCTGGTGAGGGCTGGAGATCATGATCAGGTGCCGGGCTCCGGGGATGAGCGTGGGCGGGGGTGCGCCGATGCGTCGGGCCGTCTGCTGCGGCGTCTGTGGGCTGAACACGTCGTCCTGCGCGCCGAACACGACCGACTTGGGGAGGGGAACGGCGGCGAGCCGCGCGACCTGGTCGGCGGGCAGGCCGGGCACGCCTTCGCCGAGCATGCTCCACAGAGCGTCCTCGGCACCCGGAACCCGGAGCGGCCGGCGCCACTGATCCAGTCCGGCGGCGTCCAGACGGGGGCAGGCAGGTCCGCACTGGGCGTCGTAGACGGAGCGGACCAGCCGGTCGGCGTTGAGTCCGAGCCGCAGCAGGCTGGTGCGATAGGGGTCGAACAGCAGGTACTTGAGGGCCGGTGGGGGACCGGCGCCGGTGTCCAGGGCGTCCCCGTCCAGCAGCATCACAGCCCCGACCCGTCCCGGGGCGCGCAGAGCGGCCTGGGCGACCACGGCGGCTCCGCTGGAGTGCCCCACCAAGAGGGGGCGCTTGCCCGGTCCAGCGAGGTGCATGGCGTCGAGGAAGCCCAGCAGTTGCCGGGTGAAGTGGTCGACGGTGTAGGGGCCGCGGCGTTCGCTGTAGCCGTCTCCGGTCAGGTCCAGGGCGTACACGCGGTGATGGCGGGCGAGCAGCGGCGCGAGCCGTGACCAGGTGTCCACCTGCTCGAAGGCGCCGTGGACGAGGACGACCGGCGAGCCCGTGCTGCCCCATGTCCGGTAGCGGGTCCGGACGTCGGCCGCCTGGACGTATCGGAGCCCTCCGGGAGGCACGGCACGTCGTGCGGTCACCGCGTTGTAGACGAATGAGGCCGATGTCAGGACAACCAGCAGGACGGCGCAGCTCAGCGCCAGGCGCCGGAACCACCGCCCCAGCCGTCGACGGCGCCGAGGCGGCCCGCCGTCGCCCGTGCCTTCGCGCTGCGGCGGCGCGGGGTCGAGCCGCTCGGCCCGGCGGTCGGTACGCACGTCAGTCTCCTGTCCGCCTGGCGGAAATGCGCGACGGCGGTCGCTGCCGCGGAGGTGCGGACGTTCGACACGTCCACACCTCCGTCCTGGGTGACAGGATCGCGTCCCGCATGACCGGGATCATCCCCCCAGGGGTGGCGATGCGCGTACTGCGGGGGGAGCAGGGAGACCTGTGCGGTGCCTTGCGCAGGGCCGTATCGGCGCGAGCAAGGCGTACTCGGGCGAGCGCGACGGGGCGCAGCCGGTCAGGAAAGACTCCACTGCTGGCTCGTCGCACCCGTGCCCGTCTCCTGCTCCACCGCCGTTCCCTGGGTGGTCGAGGCGCCCGCCACGCCGATGTTCAGGTCGCTGCCCACGCCGGCGAGCATGTAGGTGCTGCCGGTGTAGCTGCCGACCAGGTCGAGGAACCATTGCTGGTTGCTCCCGCCGTTGCAGGTCCACTGCTGCAACTGCAACCCGGTGGTGGCCGACCGGCTCCCCACGTCCAGGCACAGACCGCTCTTCACGCTCTTGAGGGTGTAGACGTTGTCCGCCACCCGCGTGAGAGTCCACTGCTGGTTGGCGCCGCCGTTGGACGGCCACTGGATGATCTGGGCGCCGTTCGCCGTGGAGCCGCTCGACACGTCCATCAGCAGGGAGCTGTTGGCGTTCTTCAGGGTATGGACGCCCTCTGCCGGGATCCCGCTGCCGGGCGACCAGGTGCCGGCGGCGGTGTCCAGGGACCAGGTGGGGTACTGGCCGAGGTTGACCGTCGTCCCGCGGATGGTGAGCGGGAGCCAGATCAGTTTCGAGGCCCCCAGGTTGGAGGGGTCCCAGCGGTCGCCGGCATAGATGTAGGTGGTGCCGGAGGTGCCCTGGACGGTGATGACGTTCGCCGTCTGGCTGCCGTAGGTGCGGGTGCCGGGAGCGGCGAAGTTCCGGAACGCCGACCAGGGTCCTGCCAATGACGTGGCGGTGGCGTAGATGTTGTCGTTCAGGTTCCAGCCCGTCAGGTGGGAACCGAACACGTAGTAGGTGCCGCCCACCTTCACCATGGCGGGCGCCTCGACGCTGCCGCTGCTGCCGCCGCTGCCCAGCACCGCCACCGCGCTGTCCACGGACAGGTAGTCGGCGGACAGCTTGTCGATGCGCAGGCCGTTGTTCCGGTCCTCGCTCAGCAGGTACGCGGTGCCGTCGGTGTCCTGGAACAGCCCCAGGTCACGGCTGAGGTTGCCCAGGGGCCGGAAGCTCCCCCGGTAGGTGTAGGGCCCGCACGGTGTGCTGCTGGTGGCCACCCCGACCTTGGCCTCGGAGTAGTTCGTGCTGTCGATGTGCATGTACATCACGTACGTGCTGGTCGAGGCGTTGTAGATGACCTTGGGCCGCTCCACGATGCGGCTCGGGCCCAGGTCGCCGCCGCTCTGCCTGCTCAGGGCCTGGCCCTGATACGTCCAGTTGGCGAGGTCGGTCGAGGTGTAGCAGGTGATGTCCTGGAACGACGTGTCCGCCGACGTCTCGCCGGTCTTGTCCTCGCCGAAGCCGTACCAGGTGCTGCCCACCTTGATGATGCCGAGGCCGTGCAGCTGAAGCGCGTTCCCGTTCTGGTCGGTGCGTGCGGCACCGGTGGTGAACGACACGGTGGCCGCGTGCGCCTCGGCCGCCGGAAGCAGCAGTGCCGCCACGGCTCCGAGAAGGGTCAGAAAGGCGGCGGCTCTGCGCCGCAACCGGTCGGCGGGTCGACGGGGTGCTCCCTTGGACATGCTTCGCCCCTCTCTTCAGGTGCCAGGCGGGGCCCATGAGAGTCGGGTGCATCAGGCGGCGTCAACAGGCGCGTTCGATTTTGTTGATTCTTGACTGAGAGAGTAAGGGGTGAGGGAGGCTCGGAAGAGGCGAATGTGTCCCGACTGTCCGAGATTTCGGTCAATCGGGAGGTGTGTGCGAAGGGTTGACCTTTCGGTGGGCCAGGCATTAGAAACCTAGTCCATCGTCGGAATCTGTTGCTTGCTGATCGGCTTTGTTCGGTAGTTCGTTTCCCTGTGACGAGGAGCTCCCCATGAACGTTGCCGGACGTCAGGAACCCTCCCGCCGCGGGATCCTCAAGGGCGCCGCCGTCACCGCCGCGGCGGCCGCGCTGGGTGCCGGCGCCGTGTACCCGGCGGAGGCCGCCGACGCCTCGGTCACCGCGACCTCGCTCGACGGCACGACCACCCTCACGATGTCGCTGATCGGCGGTGCGCTCCGGTGGTCTGCCAAGCGCAACGGCACGGCGGTGATCGACACCTCCGCCATGGGCCTGCGGCTGAGTGACGGCACCACCCTCGGCACCGACGCCGTCCTGACGAGCTACCAGCACTGGCACGTCGACACCACCTGGAACCCGGTGTACGGACGCAACGCGACCGTCGCCGACACCTACCAGGAAATGCGCTGGAACCTGCGCGACACCCGCACCTCCGTCAACTTCGGCGTGCAGATCCGAGCCTATGCGTCGGGCGTCGCGTTTCGCTATGTCCTGCTCGACTCGGGCACCGCCACCATCGCCGACGAACAGACGACGTTCGTCTTCCCCGACGGCACGCTCGTCTACAGCGCACGGGACGAGGACCCCTACAACCCGGTCGCGCCCGGTTCCATCCCCTCCACCGGCACCTCCAGCACCGACACCGGTCCGCTGACCGACCTGCCGCTGACCGCCACCCTCTCCAGCGGCCTGATCGCCTGCATCTGCGAGTCCTCCCGGCTCAACTATCCGAGACTGATGCTGAGTTCGGTCGCCGGGCAGGCCAACACCCTGAAGACCTACCTGACGGAGCACACCGCCCGCGGCTCCGGCACGGTGCAGACCACCTCCACGGTCACCACCCCGTTCACCACCCCCTGGCGAGCGGTGGTGATCGGCTCGACCCACGCGGAACTGGTCGACAACGCCGAGCTGGTGCTCAACCTGTCCCCGGCCAACGCCCTCGCCGACACCTCGTGGATCAAGCCGGGCAAGGTCTTCCGCTGCAACCTGACCACGGCAGACGGCACGGCGGGGGTCGACTTCGCCGTCGCCCGAAATCTGCAGTACATCGAGTACGACTCCGGCTGGTACGGCCCCGAGCGCAGCACTACCGACGCCACCAAGTCGATCTCCGCCATCGACCTGCCCACGGTGATCTCCTACGCCACCGGCAAGGGCATCGGCGTCATCCTCTACGTGAACCCCCTCGCCCTGTCCGACGCGGATTCACTCTTCGCCCTCTACCAGAGCTGGGGCGTCTTGGGCGTCAAACTGGGCTTCATCAACGACGGCACCCAGGCGATGACGAACCAGATCACCACCTGGGCCAAGACGGCGGCCAGGCACAAGCTGCTGATCGACACGCACGACGACGTACGGCCGTTCGGCTACGAGCGGACGTACCCCAACTGGATCAGCATGGAGGGTGTGCGGGGCAACGAGCACTTCCCGACCGCCACCCACAACGTCACCCTGCCTTTCGCGCGCAACGTCGGCGGGCCGATGGACTACACCATCTGCTACGGGCAGTCCCGCGACCAGACCACCAACGCCCACCAGATGGCGATGGCGGCCGTCTACTACCAGCCGCTGAACTTCCTGTACTGGTACGACGCCCCGTCCAAGTACGCCAACACCGCCAACTGGCCGGGCCTGCCGTGGTTCGACGCCATTCCCGTCACCTGGGACCAGAGCAGGACGCTGACCGGCTCCATCGGCCAGTACGTCGCGGTCGCCCGCCGCAGCGGCGCCACCTGGTTCCTCGGGGCGATGACCAACGAGACCGCCCGCACCCTGTCGCTCCCGCTGTCCTTCCTCGGCAGCGGCACCTACACGGCGACGATCTACGCCGACGGCACCCCGGGAAGCAGCCCGTACCAGACACCGGTCGTCGTCAGTACGCGGACCGTCACCTCGGCGACCACACTGAGCGTGTCGATGGCCCCCGCGGGCGGCCAGGCCGTCGTGTTGAACCCGAGTTGAGCGGCCCCGGACCGTCGGCGCCTCAGAAGGCCGTATGGGCGAACCAGCGGTCGAGTACCGCGGCCTCTCCCGAGACGTCGAAGGCGTCCTCCTGGTACGACCGTCGCCCGTAGAGCAGCAGCAGGAGGTCCGCCGCCTGCCCCCGCACCGCCGCCCGCGCCTCGGACGGCGCGGACTCGGCCGCTGCGCGGGGCAGCAGGCGGAAACCGCCGGGCTCCAGTCGCACCCGCCACTCCTCGCGGGTTTTGCCGGCAAGGTCCGCGCATTGGAAGGCGATGACCTCGCCGTCGCCGTGCAGCTTGGTCACGGCCGGCGCGAAGAGACCCGCATAGGGCAGGTTGACGAGGAACTCGTCCACACAGTCCGCCGCCAGTACCGCGTCGATCGCCGACTCGAGGCCGACGGCGCGCTCCGCGTCCACCCGGTGCACCAGCGTTTCACACAGCATCCGGCGGGCCCAGAACCGCGCATGCCGGTCCTCACCCCAGGCCCACATCCCCGCCTGAGGATCCGTGGCCCGCAGCACCTCGGCCACTGCGGGCACGCCCGCCGCCACCCAGTCGGCGTACTCCTCCGCCTGGTCCGGCAGCCCGAGCTCCACGTCGCGGCTGCGCGGAGGCTCCTGCACCAGCCGGGTCAGCAGTGCGCAGAACCAGCGCTGCAGCGACCCGACATGCCGGGTGAGTTCGGCCAGCGTCCAGTCGGGGCAGGAGGGCACGGTGGTCCCGGGCTCCGCACCTCTCACCACCTCGGCGAAGCGGAGCGTCTCCCGCTCGATCGCCTGCCGGTAGGTGTCGTAGGGCAGAGGGTGCCCTGCCGGGCTCGTCGTCCCCATGTGCTGCCGCCCCTTCGCTTCCCCAGTCGGATTGCCGGGATCAGTGTGAAGGCTGGAGTCCACTCGAAGGCAAATCCGCGCGGTGTCCGGGCGAGCGACTGACGGGTCCGGATGAGGGTACCGGTCAGGCCGTCAGGTATCGGCAACCGGACGTTCAGTCGGTCTGCGCGGACTGACCCGGGAGCGGGTGCTGGCCACCGGCGCGCGCCTGCTCGACCTCGGCTTCTTCCGCGTGGGAAGCGAGCGCTACGCGGACATGAACAACACCTACGGCGTGACCACGCTGCTGCGCCGGCACGCCAGGGCCTCACGGGGACGCATCGTCTTCAGCTACCCGGCCAAACACGGCAAGGAGCTGATACAGGCGGTGGGGGACGACGCCATACTCCGTGCGCTCACCTCCCTGCGGCGGCGGCGCGGGGGAGGCGACCGGCTGCTGGCCTACTGGGAGCCGCCCAGCTGGCACGAGGTCTCGGGCGACGACCTCAACACCTATCTGAAGGAAGTCAGCGGCGTGGCCGTCACCGCGAAGGACTTCCGTACCTGGCACGCCACCGTCCTGGCCTCCGTCGCCCTGGGGGTCTCCCGGCCCGCGGCCCGCAGCGAGGCCGGGCGACGCCGGGCGATCGCCCGTGCCGTCAGGGAGGTCGCCGACTACCTGGGCAACACGCCGGCAGTCTGCCGCGCCTCCTACATCAACCCCCGCGTGATCGAACTCTTCGAGGAGGGCACCACCATCGCCCCCTGTCTGGACCGGCTCGGTGACGAGGGCGCGTTCGGTGTGCCGGCGACACAAGGGGCGATCGAGAAGGCCGTCATTCACCTGATCAGGACGAGTCGCCCTCCCGTCGGCAGTGGGGCGGACCTGATCTAGTGCTGTGGCCCGGGCCGCCGACCGCTGCAGGCGTTTTGCCAGGTGGTGCACGGGTACTGCGGGCGGGGGTGCCGAACGGGAGGAGTCCGGATGAATCCGCTGTGCGTGGCCCGGGCCCGGGCATGCCGTACGGGCGCGGCCACGGCGGTGACGCTGCCGGCCATCGACCTGGTGCACGTGCCACGGGGCCGGACCCGCAACAAGGAACGGTGACGTGCCGGGCACGCCTGCGCCCCACGTCGGCCGGGGACGCGACGGGCGCGTACGGCTGCGGTTCGAAGGGTGGATCGCGGGGATCGGCACGTCGTCGGGTACGCGGGTGGTGGTGGGGCACTGGGTCCGGTCGCCGTTCGGTCCGTTCAGCGACGTGATGCTCGAGCGGAAGGGCGGACACCGCGTCCTTCTCGCCCCGTCCGCGCAGACGGCGCGCTTCGTCGCCGACACCTACGTCTTCGACGAGGTTCGGGTCGTACCGGTCGGGGTGGAGGCCGGCCGTGGGGAGTGCACGGTCGCGGCCCCACCGCTCGACCTCCGCTTCGTCACCGGCCGGAGAGGCCCCATGGGCCTGCTGCTCAAAGCCGTGCCCGGTCCGCTCGCCGCCCGTCCGGCCTGGGCCGTACTGACGGCCCCGGCGGCCAGGGCGCTGCTGGGGGCGCGGACCCACGGCAGCGCGGGCGCCGGCCGGTACGAGTGGTACGGGGCGAAGGACCTGCGTCCTGTCATCGAGGCCCGCGCCGTCTACGAAGGCGCAGATCTCGGCTCCCTGGTGCCGGTCGAACCCGCCGTGCGGTTCGGGTTCGGCTCGACGCCCCGCAGACCGTGCGTGGTGAGCGTCACGACCACGGTGGCCGTCCCTGAGAACCGGCAGGCGGCTCCCGTACGGTGACCTGGCCGGGAGCCGCCCCACCGGGTCAAGGTGTCGGTGGCGTCTGCGCCCGTCCCGCGCTCGGCGGGCGACACGGCGCCACGTCAAGTCCCTTCGCGCGTAACGGATGAGTGAGGACCGCGAGTGCCGCGAGGTCGCGGTCCTGGCGGCCCTCAGCCCGGTCGCGGACAGATGTGGGGGATATCTCGTCACGATGACGCATCCCCATGTCAGCGTGCCGGAATGACTGGTTCCGAGCGCCTCCGGACGGCCCGCTGCACAGCGGAACGTCCTGGTCTCAGCAGCGACGTACTAAAGTTGACCGCTTGTTTGGAGCTGGACCGGAAGATCCCCAGGCATCCCTGCGGCCCACCAGCGCCCGGAACACTCCGGGAACGACATGTGAGGACCCGATGGCAGCCCTCCGGCAAGGCCCCGCAGTCGTCCTGTCCGACGACGAGATGCGCGCCGAGTTCGGCGACCTCGCGCGCTTCACCGCCGCACCCGCCGCCGCGCCGCGGACGCTCGTGGACATCCTCGACGCCTCCGTGCGGGCGTACCCCGACGAGCCGGCCCTCGACGACGGCCGTCGTTGCCTGACCTACCGCTCCCTCGCCGTCGAGGTCGACAACTTCCGCCGGCGCCTCGCGGACGCGGGGGTCGGTCTCGGCGACCGGGTCGGCGTGCGCGTCCCGTCCGGCACCAACGACCTGTATGTGGCGATCCTGGCCGTGCTCGCCGCGGGTGCCGCCTACGTTCCCGTGGACGCGGAGGACCCGGACGAGCGGGCCGAGTTGGTGTTCGGTGAGGCGCAGGTGCGCGCGGTCGTGGGCGCCGGCCACCGGATCACCGTCAGCGGCACGTCCGACGTCCCCGCCGCCCGCCCCGGCGTCGAGCACGACGCCTGGATCATCTTCACCTCGGGCTCGACCGGGAAACCCAAGGGCGTCGCCGTCAGTCACCGCAGTGCCGCCGCGTTCGTGGACGCCGAGGCCGACCTCTTCCTGACGAAGGAACCGATCGGGCCCGGCGACCGGGTCATGGCGGGCCTCTCCGTGGCTTTCGACGCCTCCTGCGAGGAGATGTGGCTGGCCTGGCGCTACGGGGCCTGCCTGGTGCCCGTACCGCGCGCGCAGGTGCGCAGCGGCGCGGACCTCGGCCCCTGGCTGGTCGAGCAGGAGATCACCGTCGTCTCCACGGTGCCGACGCTGGCCGCGCTCTGGGAGCCGGAGGCCCTGAACGACGTGCGCCTGCTGATCTTCGGCGGCGAGGCCTGCCCGCCCGAGCTGGCACAGCGGCTGGTCACCGAGGGACGCGAGGTCTGGAACACCTACGGGCCGACCGAGGCGACCGTGGTGGCCTGTGCCTCGTTGCTCACCGGCGAGGAGCCGATCCGGATCGGGCTGCCCCTGAACGGTTGGGAACTGGCCGTCGTGGACGACGCCGGGCAGCCGGTGGTGATGGGGGAGAGCGGCCAGTTGGTGATCGGCGGCGTCGGCCTCGCCCGGTACCTCGACGCCGAGAAGGACGCCGAGAAGTACGCGCCTGTCGTCTCCCTCGGCTGGGAACGTGCCTACCGCAGCGGGGACCTCGTCCGGGCCGAGCCGGAGGGCCTGATCTTCCTCGGGCGCGCCGACGAGCAGATCAAGCTCGGCGGGCGGCGGATCGAACTCGGCGAGGTGGACGCGGCCTTGCAGGCCCTGCCCGGGGTGGCCGGCGCCGCCGCGGCCGTACGGACCGCGCGCAGCGGCAACCAGCTCCTCGTCGGCTACGTCGTCACCCAGGAGGGCTGGGACCACACGGCCGCCGTCGAAAGGCTGCGTGCCGAACTGCCCGCCGCGCTCGTCCCGTTGCTCGCACCCGTCGACGACCTGCCGACCCGCACCTCCGGCAAGGTCGACCGGGGCGCGCTGCCCTGGCCGCTTGAGGGCGTGGAAGGCCCCGCCGCCCAGCTGTACGGCACGGAGGCCTGGCTCGCCGAGCAGTGGACCGAGGTCCTCGGCATCCCGGTGACCGGCGCATCCGACGACTTCTTCGCGATCGGCGGGGGCAGCCTGGCCGCCGCCCAGCTCACCACCCGGCTGCGCACCCGCTATCCCAGCGCGGCCGTCCTCGACATCTACCAGCAGCCCAGGCTGCGCGAACTGGCCCGCCACCTGGAGGAGTCGGCACAGGACGACGGGGCGCGGCGCGTGATCGCTCCTGTGCCCGCGCGGGCCGGGGCACTCCAGCTCCTCCTGCTGATCCCCCTGTTCACCGTGCTGGGGCTGCGCTGGACCGTGGCGCTGGCCGCACTCGGCAACGTCCTGCACTGGTTCGGCCCGTATCCGTGGGCGCCGACGACCTCCTGGTGGGCCGTGGCGGCCGGGGCGCTGCTGTTCTTCAGCCCGCCGGGGCGGCTCGCGATCGCCGCGGGCGGCGCCCGGCTGCTGCTGCGGGGTGTCGAGCCCGGCCGGTACGCCCGCGGCGGCGGAGTGCACCTGCGGCTGTGGGCCGCCGAACGGCTCGCCGAGTTCAGTGGGGCCACCTCGCTGACGGGCTCGTGGCTGGAGCGGTACGCCCGGGCCCTGGGCGCCAAGGTCGGTGCGGACGTGGACCTGCACTCGCTGCCACCGGTGACCGGCATGCTCAAGCTGGGCCGGGGCGCCGCCGTCGAGTCCGAGGTGGATCTGGCGGGCCACTGGCTGGACGGCGACCTGCTGGAGATCGGCCCGGTCAAGGTGGGGGCGCACGCCGTGGTCGGCACGCGCAGCATGCTCTTCCCGGGCGCGCGCGTCGGCAAGCGCGCCGAGGTCGCGCCCGGATCGGCCGTCGTCGGGCAGATCCCGACCGGTCAGCGCTGGGCGGGCGCGCCCGCCGTCAAGCTCGGCAGGGCCAAGCACAACTGGCCCAAGGAGCGTCCGCACCGCGGTACGGGGTGGCGGGCGGTGTACGGCGTCACCGGCTTCGCGCTGACGGCCCTGCCGGTGCCGGCGGGGCTGGCCGCGCTCCTGGTGGCGCACCTCTTCGTCGACCCGGCCGCCGGTCTCGGCGCGGCCCTGCGGGGCGCCGCCGTGGCACTGGTGCCCGCGACGCTCGCCTTCGGTCTGACGTACGCGCTGTCGCTTCTGGTCGCCGTACGGCTGACGAGTCTCGGGCTGCGCGAGGGCACACATCCGACGCACAGCCGGACCGGCTGGCAGGCCTGGACGGTCACCCAGCTGATGGACCGCTCGCGCGAGATGCTCTTCCCGCTGTACGCAGGACTGGTCACTCCGGTGTGGCTGCGGCTGCTCGGGATGCGGATCGGGCGGGGCGCCGAGGTGTCGACCGTCCTGGCGCTGCCGAGTCTGACCACGGTCGGCGACGGGGCGTTCCTCGCGGACGACACGCTGACCGCGCCGTACGAGTTGGGCGGCGGCTGGGTGAGGATCGGGCGCGCGGAGATCGGGCGGCGGGCGTTCCTCGGGAACTCCGGGATGACCGCACCGGGCCGCAGCGTGCCGGACGGCGGGCTGGTCGGTGTGCTGTCGGCGACGCCGAAGAAGGCCAAGAAGGGCAGCTCCTACCTGGGCCTGCCGCCGGTGAAACTGCCGCGCGCGGTGTCCGACGGGGACCGGAGCCGCACCTACGAACCGCCGGCCCGGCTGCTGTGGGCGCGCGGGCTGGTGGAGTTGTGCAGGATCGTGCCCGTGTTCTGCTCGGCGGGGCTCGCCGTGCTGACGGCCGCGGCGCTCAGCGCGCTGGGCGGCTGGGCCTGGCTGCTGTGCGGGGCGGTGCTGCTGTGCGCCGGGCTGGTGGCCGGTGCCGTGTCCGTCGTGGCGAAGTGGCTGCTCGTGGGCCGCCACCGGGCCGGGGAGCACCCGCTGTGGAGCTCGTTCGTCTGGCGCAACGAACTGGCGGACACCTTCGTCGAGGTCGTGGCCGTGCCGTGGCTCGCCGGTTCGGTGCCGGGTACGCCGTTGACGACCCTGTGGCTGCGCGGGCTCGGCGCCCGGATCGGCAGGGGAGTGTGGCTGGAGAGCTACTGGCTGCCCGAGACGGACCTGGTGACGCTGGGGGACGGGGCCACGGTCAACCGAGGCTGCGTCCTGCAGACCCACCTCTTCCACGACCGGATCTTGCGGACGGATACTGTGGTTCTCCGTGAGGGCGCCACGCTGGGTCCTGGCGGAATCGTCCTGCCCGGCAGCACGGTCGGGGCCCGTACCACGCTGGGTCCCGCCTCCCTGGTGATGGCGGCGGAGTCCGTGCCCGACGACACCCGCTGGCTGGGCAACCCGATCGAGGCATGGCGTCCCCGGAAGCGAGCGACGTGAACCGTATCGGGCCCAAGGACGGGGCACCGGCACGACGTACGAGCACAGCGCAGGGAGCAGACGCACCAGTGAGCCCTCAGCAGAAGGCGGAAGCAGACCCGTACTTCCCCGACCACGGCGACCCCCGCTACCGGGTGCACCGCTACGAGCTCACACTGGACTACCGCCCCGGCCCCAACCGGCTCGCCGGGGCGGCGCGTCTGAACGCCATCGGGGGCCGGGCCCCGCTCACCGAGTTCCAGCTCAACCTGGCCGACTTCCGCGTCGGCCGGGTCAAGGTCGACGGCCGGGCGGCGCACTACACGCACCGCGGCGGCCGACTGCGCGTCCGCCCGTCCAAGCCGGTCCGGACCGGTGCCGCGTTCACCGTCGAGGTGCACTGGTCCGGCAATCCCAAGCCCGTCAACACCCCCTGGGGCGGCGTCGGCTGGGAGGAACTGCAGGACGGGGCTCTGGTGGCGAGCCAGCCGGTCGGGGCACCCTCGTGGTACCCGTGCAACGACCGCCCGGCGGACAAGGCGTCCTACCAGATCTCGGTCACCACGCCGTCGGCGTACTCGGTGGTGACCGGCGGGCGACTGCTGACCCGCACGACGAAGGCGTCGACGACGACCTGGGTGTACGACCAGCCCGCGCCGACCTCCAGCTATCTCGTCGGGCTGTCGATCGGCAGGTACCAGACCGTGCTGCTGGGCGATCCGGGCGAGGACGGTGTGCCACAGCATGCGCACATCCCGGCGCCCCTGCTCCCGCGGTTCTCCCGGGACTTCGCGCGCCAGCCGGCCATGATGGCCCTGTTCCAGGAGCTGTTCGGTCCCTACCCGTTCGGCGAGTACGCCGTGGTGGTGACCGAGGAGGAACTCGACGTCCCCGTCGAGGCGCAGGGGTTGTCGCTGTTCGGCGCCAACCACGTGGACGGCGCCCGCGGTTCCGAGCGGCTGGTGGCGCACGAGTTGGCGCACCAGTGGTTCGGCAACAGCGTGACCGTCGCCGACTGGCGGCACATCTGGCTCAACGAGGGCTTCGCGAAGTACGCGGAATGGCTCTGGTCGGAGCGGTCCGGAGGACCCACGGCCGATCGACTGGCCGCGACGGCACACCGGAAGCTGTCCTCGCTGCCCCAGGACCTGCGACTCGCCGACCCCGGCCGCAAGCGGATGTTCGACGACCGCCTCTACGAACGGGGCGGCCTGGTGCTGCACGCGGTGCGCTGCGCGCTGGGCGACGAGTCGTTCTTCAGGATGCTGCGCGGCTGGGCCGGCGTGCACCGGGGCGGGACCGTGACGACCGACGCCTTCACCGCCCACGCCGCACGGTTCGCGTCCCGGCCCCTGGACGACCTGTTCCATGCGTGGGTGGAGGAGACGGCGCTGCCGCCGCTGCCGATCCCCGAACACCCGGTGCCGATGCGTCCGTCCTACCCGCCGAGCAACGCCGGCTCCGTCTGAGGCGGGTCGGCCGCCGGCCCTTCAGCCGTCGATGCGGACGACGTCCGGAGCGGCCGAACCGTTGTCCGCGCGTTCAACTCCTTGCCGCTCGACCGGCGTTCGGAGCCTTTCCTGTTTCATCTCTTGACGCTCCTGGTCCAGACCTTTAGATTCACTGACCGCTCACCGTTCCATGAATGCGCTCGACTTTCAGCCTTGTGAACGCAGGGTGGTGCTTCGGGGACGCAGCTCGATGCCGCACAAGCGCAGCCTCGTGCTCCGCCCCCTGCCCACCGCCTCCGAATGGCCGTACCCCGCACGGCCGGACGCCCCCCACCATCAGCCGCGTAGTCGGCACAGGAGGACCCGTGTTCAGCCTCTTGCGCACCACCCGAACGCACCACCGCAGAACCGCTCCCGCCGTCCGCCCCTGGGCGGCCGCCGCCCTGGTCGCTGCATCGGCCGCGTCCCTGCTCACCGCCCTGCCCGCCCAGGCGGTCACCGCCACGTCCACCTCGGCGGCACCTGCCCGAGCCGCTGCCGCGCAGGCCGCGGCCCTGCCGTCCGGCTGGGCGACCGTCGTGAACGCCGGAAGCGGCAAGTGCCTGGACGCCAAAGGCGCCGGAACCGCCAACGGAACCGCCGTGCAGCAGTACAGCTGCAACAGCACCGGCGCCCAGCAGTGGAGTTTCGCTTCCACCAGCGACGGCTACGTGCGCGTCGACAACCGCAACGACGCGAACCAGGTCCTGGACGTGACCGACGTGTCCACCGCCGACAACGCCCTGGTGCAGCTGTGGACGTACGGCGGCGGTGACAACCAGCAGTGGCAGGCCGTCGACGAGGGCGCGGGGGCCTACCACTTCGTCAACCGGCACAGCGGCAAGTGCCTGGACGTCCCCTCCGCGTCGACCGCGGACAGCGTCCAGCTGCAGCAGTACACGTGCAACGGCACCGCGGCCCAACGCTTCCAGGTGACACCCCTCTCCACTTCGCCGAGCGACGTGGACCTCGGCCCCAACGTCGTCGTCTTCGACCCCTCCATGTCGTCCTCGTCCATCCAGAGCAGACTCGACTCGGTCTTCAAGCAGCAGGAGACCAACCAGTTCGGCTCCCAGCGCTATGCCGTGCTGTTCAAGCCGGGCACGTACAGCAACGACGTCAACGTCGGCTTCTACACCCAGGTTCTCGGGCTCGGCCTGTCACCCGACGCCGTCACCGTCAACGGCGCGGTGCACGCCGAGGCCGACTGGTTCCAGGGCAACGCCACTCAGAACTTCTGGCGCGGCGCGGAGAACCTCTCGGTCAACCCGGCCGGCGGCACGGACAGGTGGGCGGTCTCGCAGGCCGCGCCGTACCGGCGGATGCATCTGCGGGGCAACCTCCAGCTGGACGACGGTGGTTGGTCCAGCGGCGGACTCATCGCCGACAGCAAGATCGACGGGCAGGTGCGCTCGGGGAGCCAGCAGCAGTGGCTGACCCGCAACTCGCAGCTCGGGAACTGGACCGGCTCCAACTGGAACATGGTCTTCGTCGGCAGCCAGGGCGTGCCGGCCACCAGCTTCCCCAACCCCCCGTACACCACGGTGGACCAGAGCCCGGTCAGCCGCGAGAAGCCGTTCCTGTACGTGGACGCCTCCGGCGCCTACCGCGTGTTCCTGCCGTCCCTGCGTACCAACTCGACGGTGACCAGCTGGGCGAGCGGCAGCGCTGCCGGAACCTCCCTGTCCCTGGACCAGTTCTTCGTCGTGAAGCCCGGTGCGACCGCCGCACAGATCAACGCGGCGCTGGCAGCCGGCAAGAACCTCCTGGTCACCCCCGGCGTCTACCACCTCGACCAGACGCTGCAGGTGACCCGCCCCGGCACGGTCGTCCTGGGACTGGGCCTCGCCACCTTCGTCCCAGACAACGGCATCACCGCCATGACCGTCGCGGACGTCGACGGCGTCAGGATCGCCGGCCTGCTCTTCGACGCGGGAACGACCACCTCGCGGACGCTGCTGGAGGTCGGGCCGACCGGATCCACCGCCTCTCACGCCGCCGACCCGACGTCCCTGCACGACGTCTACTTCCGGATCGGCGGCGCGGCCGTCGGCAAGGCCACCACCAGCCTCGTGGTCAACAGCGACGACGTCATCGGCGACCACATGTGGCTCTGGCGCGCCGACCACGGCAGCGGCGTGGGCTGGACCAGCAACACCGCGGACACCGGACTCGTCGTGAACGGCGACAACGTCACCATGTACGGCCTGTTCGTCGAGCACTACCAGAAGTACCAGACGATCTGGAACGGCAACGGCGGCCGGACGTACTTCTTCCAGAACGAGATGCCCTACGACCCGCCCAGCCAGGCCGCCTGGATGAACGGTGCGACACAGGGCTACGCGGCCTACAAGGTCGCCGACTCGGTGACCAGCCACCAGGCGTACGGTCTCGGCAGCTACTGCTACTTCAACGCCGACCCGAGCGTGACCGCCGAGCACGCCATCGAGGCGCCGAACAACGCGAACGTCCGCTTCCGGGACATGGTGACCGTCTCCCTTGGCGGCACCGGCACCATCCGCCACATCGTCAACGACCGTGGCGGGCCGTCCAACCCCAGCACGAACGTGGCCGATCTGGTCGCCTATCCGTGAGCCCGGCCTGACCGTACGGCAGCGGTGCCTCCCGTCGTGAGCGTGCGGCGGGAGGCACCACTGCCGTCTGCGGGCGTACCGGACGGCTCGAGGGTGACCGGTTCCGGACGGCGGCCGGTGGCCGATCAGCGGGCCGCGCCTCCCGGACGGCGGCCCCGCGGTTGCGGGCCGCCGCTCGACGCCGTGGACTTAACTGCGTGGGGCGCCCGCAGCCCCGCCGACCGGGTGTGGAGGAGACATGATCGTCGCTGCGGGGGCGGTGGCACCCGGGGGCGGCGCGCCGTGCTGAGTGTGCTGCTCGCCGTCCTGGCGGCGATCGCGAACGCCCTGGCCTCCGTGCTGCAGCGCAAGGCGGCACGCGACCGCCCGGAGAGCGAGAGCCTGAGCTGGCGGCTCGTACGGCACCTGTTGCACCGGCCGGTGTGGTTCGCCGGCGTCCTGTCGATCATCGCCGGATTCCTGCTGCAGGCCGTGGCCTTGGGCAACGGCCAGATCTCCGTGGTGCAGCCGACGCTGGTGCTGGAACTGCCCGCCACCCTGCTGCTGGCATCGCTGGTGTTCAGGAGCCGGCTGGGCGTCCGGGAATGGGGCGCTTCGGTGCTGATGGCCGCCGGCCTGGCCGGGCTGCTGTTCTCCCTGTCCCCCTCGCCGGGCTCGGCCGCCCACGCCACCGCTCTGAGGTGGGCGTTCGCCTCGGGAGTGAACGTGCTCCTGGTAGCCGCCATGGTGGTGTGGGCCCGCCTCACCGGCCCCGGGGCCCGCAAGGCGGCCCTCCTGGGCGTGGCGACCGGGTGCGGCTTCGGGTTCACCGCCGCGCTGATCAAGGGCATGACGGAGACGTTCACCCACGGCATCGGCGCGCTGTTCACCAGCTGGCAGCTCTACGCCATGATCGTGGCCGGCGCCGGCGCGATGTTCCTGCTGCAGTCCGCGATGCACGCCGGACGACTGCTCGCCAGCCAGCCCGGGCTGACGATGTCCGACCCGGTCGTCGCGATCCTGTGGGGCGTCTTCGTCTTCGGCGAAGCGGTCCGGGGCGGCGTCTACACCATCTTGTCGGTCGCGGGGGCAGCCGTCGTGGCCGTCGCCGTGACGCTGCTGACCCGCTCCCCCCTGCTCGCCGGCCAGACCGGTCGCGGAGAAGAAGGGCATCCCCGTGGCGAGGCCGACACGGAGACGGAATAGCGTCCCCGAGCTCTCACCCGAGGCCGGCGAAGGGGTCGCTCGGCTCCCAGGCGGCGGGCAGGACGACGTCGACGCCGGCACGGCGCGCCAGGGGCAGCAGTCGGCTCATGGTGGTGTCGAGGTCGTCGAACAGGTAGGGCAGCGGGCGCAACGGGCGCCCCAGACCGGTGAAGAAGTCGTCCCAGTGGACGAGGACGACACGCCGCGCTCCGGTGGCGGTGACGACCTCGTCCCAGTACGCCTGGAGGAACGCGGCGGGCTGCTTCCCAAGGTTCCCGATGCCCAGATGGACGACGTCGGCCCGGTGGCCGCGCAGGGCGCCGGGCCGGTGGTTGGCGCTGGCGTGCAGCAGCAGTCGGCCGCGGGGATGGGCGACCAGCACGGAGTAGACGGTGCCGGTCTTCCAGGCCCGGGCGCGGGCCGGCGGGACGAGGGGCCGGTCGATGCTGCCCGGGTAGTGGTCACCGGGGCTGTGCAGGGAGGTCAGGAAGGTCAGGTCGAAGGCGCCGTAGGTGAGGGTGTCACCGTCCTCCACGATCCGCAGCGAGCGTGCGGGGACCCCCAGACCGCGCCCGACGTTCGCGGTGGACCGCGACCCGACGAGCTCGGCACCGGTCTCCAGCGCCCACAGCGGGGCGTCGAGGGCGTGGTCGTAGTGGGAATGCGCGCACACCACGGCGGCGAGGGTGTCCACGCCCAGTCGCTCGATGGCCGCGCAGACGAGCCTGCGGTCGGGCGCGATGCGGCCCAATGCCACGCGCAGCAGGCGGGGCCGGGTGACGAACCCGTCCATGAGGACACGGGTCTCACCGTCCGACAGCAGGACGGAGCTGGTGCCGAGGAAGTGGGCGGTCAGTCCGTCGTGCGGGAGTGCGGCACGCTGCAGATACGGCAGGTAGGGCCGCAGGCTGGGGCGGCTGATCGGTGTCTTCACCCGGTCATCCTCGGGCGTGTTCGGCCCCGGGTGCCAGCCCCGGTGCCACTGAGGTCGGGCAACCGGGTAAGGGGACCTTGTGCGGTGAGCGCCCGGGGCGAGATCCGCCCTCACATGGCGCGGTCGCCGAACTGTTCCAGGAGGACGTCGACCGGCGTGGGATCCGTCGCGGCGGACGGGCCGTCGTGGACGTCGTGGAGGGCCTGCTCCGCCCAGATCACCTTGCCCTGGGACGTGTAGCGCGTCCCCCACCGCTGGGCGAACTGCGCCACCAGGAACAGCCCCCGCCCGCCCTCGTCCGTGGTCGCCGCCCGCCGCAGCCGCGGCGAGGTGCTGCTGCCGTCCGCCACCTCGCAGATCAGGCAGCGCCCGTACAGCAGCCGCACGGTCACCGGTGGCGACCCGTGCCGGATCGCGTTCGTGATCAACTCGCTGACGATCAGCTCCGTGGTGAACCCGATCTCCTCCAGCCCCCACTCCCGCAACTTGTCCCTGCACCGCGTCCGGACCGAGGGCACCACCGCCGGGTCCGTCGGCACGCTCCACTCGGCCAGGCACGAGCGTGGGAACAGCCGGGTCTGCGCCACCAGCAGGGCGATGTCGTCGGCGGGTCGCGCCGGCCCCACCGCATCGATCACCGCCTGGCACGCCTCCTCCGGACTGCGCCTTCCGGCAGCGTCCAGCGCCCGGCGCAGCCGATCCAGGCCGACGTCGATGTCACGGGCGCGTTCCTCCACCAGACCGTCGGTGTAGAGCACCAGTTGGGAACCCTCGCTCAAACGCAGCTCGGCGGTTTCGAAGGGGTAGCCGCCCAGGCCGAGCGGTGCCGACGCCGGTACGCCGGGACAGGTGACGGTTCCGTCCGGACGCACCACCACCGGTTCGGGGTGTCCGGCGCGGGCCATCGTGCACGTCCCCGTCACCGGGTCGTAGATCGCGTACAGACACGACGCTCCCGTCACCCCCTCGCCCTCATGGCCGTCAGCGGCCTCGGCGGCGCCCTCCTCGTTGTCCATGCGGGCGACCAGGTCGTCCAGGTTCCCGAGCACCTCGTCCACGGGGAGGTCCAGCGTCGAGAAGTTGTGCACCGCGGTGCGCAGCCGCCCCATCGTCGCCGCCGCGTGCAGTCCGTGACCGACGACATCGCCCATCGCCAGCGCCACACGTGCGCCCGGCAGCGGGATGACGTCGAACCAGTCCCCGCCCACCCCCGTCGCCGCCGGCAGATACCGCCAGGCCACCTCGAGCGCGTCCTGCTCCGGTTGCGCCCGCGGCAGCAGGCTGCGCTGCAACGTCACCGCCATCTCGTGCTCCCGCGTGAACCGCCGGGCGTTGTCGATGGCCACCGCCGCCCGCGCGGCCAGCTCCTCCGCGAAGTACAGGTCGTCCGGCTCGAACGCGGGGGAGTCCTTCGTCCGGTAGAAGTTCGCCACGCCGAGCGGCACGTTCCGCGCCTGCAACGGCATGGTCACCAGCGAATGCAGCCCGAGTTCCAGGGCCGTGCGGGCGCGTTCCGGATCCTGCTCCCGCCAGCCGTGCGCCTGCCGCAGGTCCGGCTCCACCATCCCCCGACCCTCCTGGAGCGCGTGCATCTGCGGGGTCCCCGGCGAGAACGTGATCACCTCGCCGATCCGATACACCGGCATCACCTGCCCGTCCCCGCTGATCGCCGTACGCCGCAGATGCCGCCATCCCTCCGCCGTCGGCTCCCAACCGCGCAGCACGGCATCCAGCAGATCCACGGTGACGAGATCGGCGAACTGCGGCACCGTCACGTCCGCCAGCTCCTGCGCCGTACGCCCCACATCGAGCGTCGTCCCGATCCGCAGCCCCGCCTCGTACAGGAGCTTCAGCCGCTCCCGCGCCACCTCGGCCCGTCCCGAGACCGCAGCCAGCTCCGTGGTGTCCCGCAGCGTCACCACGTTGCCTCCCGGGCCCCCGTGCGGGAACGTGGGCCGCTTGTTGACCGCCAGCAGCCGGTCCTCCGCCAGATACACCTCGTCGGTCACCGCGTCCGGCGAGATCAGCAACCGCGTGATCTGCTCCGGCAGCCCCAGCTCCCGCACCGGGCGTCCCTGCGCGTCGGCCGGCAGGCCCAGCAGCCGCCGCGCCTCGTCGTTGGCCAGCAGCAGCCGCCCGTCGGGGGTGGTGATGAGCACCCCTTCCCGCACCGCGTGCAGCACCGCCTCGTGGTGCTCGTACAGCCGCGTCAGCTCCACCGGGGCCAGGCCGCGGGTCTGCCGCAGCAGCCGCCGCGACGCCAGCGTGGTCCCGGTCGCGGCCAGTGCCAGCGCCGCAGCGCCGCTGCCGACGATGATCGGCAGCTGCGGCATCCACAGGCGTGACACGTTCTTGACCGTGATCCCCGCCGAGACCAGGCCGACGACCGTGCCGTGCGAGTCGTTCACCGGGACCACCGCCTGCACGGCCGTGCCCTTGCCGGCGGGAAGGGGCGGCCCACCGACCTGCTCGATGACGGTACGGCCTTGCAGCGCCGGCTTGATGTCGCCGACGAACTTCTTCCCGATCTCCTTCGGGTAGGGGTACGTATAACGGATCCCCTTCGTGTCCGTGACGACCATGAAATCCACGTCCGCCTTCTTGCGCGCCGCTTCCGCACGCGGCTGCAGGACCGCCGACGGGTCCCGGCTGCGCAGCGCCTCGGCCACACCGGGCGCGTTCGCGAACGACTGCGCCGCGACGACCGACACGCGACGCCCCTGCTGCAGCGCGTCCCGCGCCGCCTGGAGCACCACGCTCGCCATCGCGGCCAGGACCAGCAGCACCACGATCACGATCTGAAGGAGGAACACCTGCCCGGCCGCGCTGTGAGGGTTCAGCACGGAAGCGCGACGCTCATGCGCGCGTCCGGTGGGTGGTGGCCGCGCCTGGGTCCGGTCTCGTCCGAAACGTACCCTCATGTTCCCTTCATAGCACCGCTGCGCGTACCGGGACCGATCGATCTGAAGCCGTCAGCGTTCTCTCTCCCACACCTCGGGGCCACCGCCGTGCCACTCGATCAAGGGCGAGTCGGCCACATCCACCTCGTCCACACCCTCCAGCCCGGCGTGCTGCAGGAAGACCGTCAAGTCATGCAGCGAATAGGCGGTGCCGAGAATCTCACCGTCCGTGCGCACACGCCGGCCGCCGCTCTCGCCCGGCGGGTACACGATCACTCGACGCTCGGCCATGGCACCAGCCTCGCCCCCGGGGGCCCGGCCCGCATGCCGGGCTACTCCGCGCACGGCCCCGGGCCCTGTCGTCCCGGCGTGTCGAGCGGGCGGCCGTGGGCACTGGGAGACGATGGGACTTCCTCGGACAGCCGGGCCGGGGCCGGAGAGGCAGGGGCCGCATGGAGCAGGGGGTCACACCGGAGGGAGTCGGTGACGGGACGGGGGCGGTCGCGTCCGGCGTCGGACACGCGCCCCGGCGAAGCGGCGCCGTCGACACGCGACGGCGCATTCCCCGCACCGACGCCCTGCTGAGCGATCCGCGTCTGGCGGAGGCAGTGGGCCGGCTGGGACCGCGCGTGGTGAAGGCAGCCGTGCGGCAGGCGCAGGAGCAGGCACGCGGCGGCGGCATCCCGCCGGAGCGGGTGCGGGACGCGGCCCTCGCCCTGCTCCCGGGCACCGCCGGCGGGCTGCGCCCGGTGATCAACGCCACCGGGGTGGTGCTGCACACCAACCTCGGCCGGGCGTCGCTGTCGGTCGCCGCCCGGCAGGCGGTGCTGGAGGCAGCCGGGCCCACGGACGTCGAACTGGACCTGTACACCGGCGTCCGGGCCCGCCGCGGTCGCACGACTCTGAAGGCGCTGTGCGACCGGGTGCCCTCCGCCGCCGCGGCGCACGTCGTCAACAACGGAGCCGCCGCGCTGGTCCTCGTAGCGACCGCGCTCGCCGCCGGCAAGGAGATCGTCATCAGCCGGGGGGAGATGGTGGAGATCGGCGACGGCTTCCGGCTCCCGGACCTTCTGGTCTCCACCGGGGCCCGGCTCCGCGAGGTCGGCACCACCAACCGCACGACCGCCGCGGACTACGCCGCCGCGATCGGACCTCAGACGGGGTTCGTGCTGAAGGTGCACCCCTCCAACTTCCGCGTCACCGGTTTCACCCGCGCCGCCGATGTCGGCGAACTGGCGCCGCTGGGCGTCCCGGTGGTCAGCGACATCGGCTCCGGACTGCTCGCCCCCCACCCGCTGCTGCCCGAGGAACCCGACGCGGAGACCCAGTTGCGGGCAGGCGCCGCACTTGTCACCGCGAGCGGCGACAAACTGCTGGGCGGCCCGCAGTGCGGACTTCTTGTCGGCGACGCGGAGTTGGTCCGCACGGTCTCCCGGCACCCCCTGGCCCGCGCCCTGCGCGTGGACAAGCTGACCCTGGCCGCGCTCGAGGCCACGCTCACCGGCCCGCGGACCCCGACCGCCGCCGCCCTGGCCGCCGACCCCGAACAGCTGATGGCCCGCGCCGAGGCGCTCACCGAGGCGCTGAGCGCCGGCGGCATCGACGTACACGCCGTCGACAGTGCGGCGACCGTGGGGGGCGGCGGCGCGCCCGGGGTGTCGCTGCCCAGCGCCGCCCTGTCCCTCCCCGAGTCCTATGCCGCCGCGCTGCGCACCGGCGCCGTTCCCGTCGTCGGGCGTCTGGAGGCGGGGCGCTGTCTGCTCGACCTGCGGACGGTGCCACCGGAGGACGACGAGCGGCTGGCCGGGGCCGTGCGGTCGGCGGCGGGGAGGTAGGCGCCATGCGGGTGCTGGCCACCGCCGGGCATGTCGACCACGGCAAGTCCGCTCTGGTGCGGGCGCTGACCGGGATGGAACCCGATCGCTTCGAGGAGGAGCGGCGCAGGGGGCTCACCCTCGACCTCGGTTTCGTGTGGACCCGGCTCGGCACGGACGGGGAGCATCTGGCCTTCGTGGACGTCCCGGGCCACGAGAAGTTCGTCGCCACCATGCTGGCCGGCGTGGGACCCGTACCCGCCGTGCTGTTCGTCGTGGCAGCCGACCAGGGCTGGCAACCCCAGTCCGAGGAACACCTGGCGATCCTCGACGCGCTCGGGGTACGGCACGCCGTACTCGCGGTGACCCGCAGCGACCTGGCGGACCCCGAGCCCGTGCGCGCCGACGCGGTGAAGCGCCTGGCCGCCACCTCGCTCGGCACCGTGCCGTCGGTGGCGGTCAGCGCGGTGACCGGCACCGGACTGGACGAACTGCGTGCGGAACTGGCCGGGTTGGCGCGATCGCTGCCGGTGCCGCCCGCGGACGCGGACGTGCGCCTGTGGCTGGACCGCGCCTTCACCGTACGCGGCCACGGCACCGTGGTGACCGGCACGCTCGGCGCGGGTACCCTGCGCGCCGGCGACCGGCTCGTGACGGGCGACGGCCCGGCCCTGCTGAAGGTGCGCGGGCTGCAGTGCCTGCACGAGGAACGGTCCGCCGTCAGCGGTGTGGCGCGGGTGGCGGTCAACGTGCACGGCTCCGTGGACGGTGCGCTGCGACGGGGGCAGGTGCTGCTGACACCGGACCGCTGGCTGCTCACCTACCTGATCGACGTACGCGTCACCGGCGAACCGGTCGCCGATCTGCCCCGCACGGTCACCCTCCACATCGGTACGGCCGCCGTCCCTGCGACGGTCCGCCCACTGGGCGAGGACACCGCGCGGCTGACCCTGAACCGGTCCCTGCCCCTGCGCGTCGGGGACCGGGCCGTGCTGCGGGAGCCGGGCGGGCAGCGCATGCCGTGCGGGGTGACCGTGCTCGACGTACGCCCCCCGCGACTGGCCCGGCGTGGCGCGGGACGTTCCAGGGCGGCGGAACTGGCGGCCATGACCGGCCGCCCGGACGGTGCCGCGGAGCTGCGGCGCCGGCGGCTCGTCCGCCGCTCGGAGCTGCTGGCGATGGGAGTGCCGCCGCCCACGGCGCCGGTCGCCGGGGAATGGCTGGTCGACGAGACCCACTGGGCGGCACTGCGGGAGCGCCTGGCCGCCGAGGTGCAGCGGTACGCCGAGGAGCACCCGCTGGAACCGGGCCTGCCCACCGAGGCGGCCCGGCGCCTGCTCGGCCTGCCCGACCGGACGTTGGTGGACGCGCTCGTCGGGACACCGGGTCGGTCCCGGCTGCTGCGCCGCAACGGCCGGCTGTACGGTCCCGGCAGCCTCCGGCCGACCCTGCCCGAGCCCCTCCGGGCCGCCGTCGACGCCGTACGAAGTGAGCTGACGCGGACGCCGTTCCGCGCGCCGGAGGCCGACCGGCTGAAGGAACTCGGGCTCACCCGCAAGGCGGTGGCCGCCGCGGTCTCGGCGGGGGCACTGCTGGCGGTGACCGACGGCATCGTGCTGCTGCCGGGAGCGGACGCCCGGGCCGCCGACGTCCTGCGTCGGCTGCCCCAGCCGTTCACACTCAGCGAGGCCCGCCGGGCCCTGGACACCACGCGCAGGGTGGCCGTGCCGCTCCTGGAACTACTGGACGCGCAGGGACACACCGAGCGGGTGGACGACCAGCGCCGACGCTGCCGGCCCGATCCGGGCAGCGGAGGCGGACGGGAATCGAACCCGCCTGCCCGAGATCCTCGGACACCTCGGTTTTGAAGACCGGGAGGGCCACCAGGCACCCACACGCCTCCACCGCTCGCCAGGCTAGTGCCCCAGGAGACAGGTATGACACCGACCCGCCAAGAGACGGTCCGCCTCACGCAGTTCGCCCATGGCGGCGGCTGCGCCTGCAAGATCCCGCCCGGAGAGCTGGAGGAGGTGGTCGCGGGGCTGACCGTGCCACCGCTCGCCGGGGGCGACACCCCGCTGCTGGTCGGCCTCGCCACCGGCGACGACGCGGCCGTGGTCACCCACCGGGGAACGGCGATCGTCTGCACGGCCGACTTCTTCACCCCGGTCGTGGACGACCCCTACGACTGGGGGCGCATCGCCGCCGCCAACGCCCTGTCCGACGTGTACGCGATGGGCGGCCGCCCCGTGCTCGCCGTGAACCTCCTGGCCTGGCCGCGCGACCGGCTCCCGTTCGACCTGGCCCGCGAGGTGCTGCGCGGTGGACTGGACGTCGCCACCGAGGCGGGCTGCCACGTAGGCGGCGGGCACAGCGTGGACGACCCGGAACCGAAGTACGGCATGGCCGTCACCGGTGTCGCCGACCCCGAGCGGCTGCTGCGCAACGACGCCGGCCGGCCCGGGCTGCCGTTGTCGCTGACCAAGCCCCTGGGCATCGGTGTGCTCAACAACCGGCACAAGGCCACCGGCGAAAGGTTCGAGCAGGCCGTCGCCACGATGGCCGCTCTCAACCGGGACGCGTCCCGGGCCGCCCTCGCCGCCGGAGTCGCCTGTGCCACCGACGTCACCGGCTTCGGCCTCCTCGGCCATCTGCACAAGCTGGCGCGGGCCTCGGGTGTGACCGCCGTGGTCGACACCTCCGCCGTGCCCTACCTCGACGGAGCCCGCGAGGCCGTACGGGACGGATACGTCAGCGGCGGCACCGAACGAAACCTCGAATGGGTGGCGCCCCACACCGACTTCGGGGACACGGACGCCGACACCCGGCTGCTGCTGGCCGACGCGCAGACCTCCGGCGGCCTGCTCGTCGCCGGGGAGGTCCCCGGCGCGCCGGTGATCGGGGAACTCGTGCCGCGCGGCTCGCACTCGGTGGTACTGAAGTGAGCTCCGCGAGGGTGGCTCAGACCTCCGTACCGGTGTGGTCGTCGATGCCGGCCCGGGCCCGGTAGGCGCGCACCAGCTCGACGGCCGCCGGGCCCCTGGGACGGCGGCCGGGCCGGATGTCGACGGCGAACGCCTTCGTCTCCTGGATATGGGTGTTGGGGTCCAGGGACATGTGCACCAGCTCGTTGGCCGCGTCGCCCGTGGTGTAGCCGTTCGGCCCCCAGTGGTAGGGCAGACCGACCTGGTGCAGGGTGCGGCCGTGCACGGTCAAGGGCGGCACCCGGTCGGTCACCAGCACCCGCGCCTCGATGACGTTCCGGGCGCTGACGATCGTCGCCCACCCGGTGTGCTCCAGGCCGCGCTCGGCGGCGAGTTCGGGTGACACCTCGCAGAAGAACTCCGGCTGCAACTCGGCCAGGTAGGGCTGCCAGCGGGACATACCGCCCGCGGTGTGGTGCTCGGTGAGCCGGTAGGTGGTGGCGACGTACGGGAACACCTCCGTGCCCGGCTCGTCGCCGCTGGGCTGGTAGCGGTTGTCCGGGTGCGTCGGCAGCAACTGCCGTACGGGATTGCGCTGCTGGTGGTACAGCAGGTTGGTGAAGGGCGAGTCCTGCGGCTCGTAGTGCGTGGGAAGAGGCCCGTCGGTGAGCCCGGACGGCACGAACAGCCAGGCCTTGCCGTCGGCCTGCATGATGAACGCGTCGGTGCCCGACAGCGCCTCGGCGCCCGTGGCGTCCGGCGGGGGCTGGTGATGAGGGGACTTGTTGTTCGCGAAGTCGGGGATGTCGTGGCCCACCCACAGCGCCTTGTCCTCGTCCCACCACACCAGTGCCTTGCGCTCGCTCCACGGCCTGCCGTCCGGGTCCGCGGAGGCGCGGTTGTACAGGATGCGGCGGTTGGCCGGCCACGCCCAGCCCCACTCGTTCGCCACCCAGTTCTGCTGCTTGCCCGGCTTGCGGCGGGCCGCCTGGTTCACGCCGTCGGCGTAGACCCCGCAGTAGATCCAGCAGCCGCAGGCGGTGGAGCCGTCGTCGCCCAGTTGCTCGTAGGAGGCCAGCGGGTTGCCCTCGGCGTCGTAGCCGTTGATCTCCGCGAGGACCGCCTCCGCCTCCGGTTCGGCGTTCTCTCCCTTGGTGGGGTAGTCCCAGGTCAGGTCCAGCACCGGGCGGTCCATCCCGTCGGCCGACCCGGCGAGCTTCTCCCGGATGATGCGGCCGAGGTGGTAGGTGAACCACAGGTCGCTGCGCGCCTCGCCGGGCGGCTCGACGGCCTGGTGGTGCCACTGCAGCAGACGCTGGGTGTTGGTGAACGTGCCGTCCTTCTCGGTGTGCGCGGCGGCCGGCAGGAAGAACACCTCGGTGCGGATGTCCTCCGTGCGCAGCTCACCCGTCTCGATCTCCGGGCCGTCCTTCCACCAGGTGGCCGACTCGATGAGGGAGAAGTCGCGTACGACGAGCCAGTCGAGGTTGGCCATGCCGAGGCGCTGCATCTTGGAGTTGGCCGAGCCGACCGCCGGGTTCTCGCCCATCAGGAAGTAGCCCTTGCAGGTTCCCTCCAACTGGGCCATCACCGTTTCGTAGGTCGAGTGGGAGCCCGTCAGGCGCGGCAGATAGTCGAAGCAGAAGTCGTTGTCGGGCGTCGCGGCGTCGCCCCAGTAGGCCTTGAGCAGGCTCACCAGGTACGAGCGCATGTTGCCCCAGTAGCCCTTGTGCGCCGCCTCCGCCTCGATGAAGGCGTCGAGGTCCTGGTTGTGGTGCGCGTGCGGCATCGGGATGTAGCCGGGCAGCAGGTTGAACAGGGTGGGGATGTCGGTCGAACCCTGGATGGAGGCGTGTCCGCGCAGGGCGAGGATGCCTCCGCCCGGACGGCCGATGTTGCCGAGCAGGCTCTGCAGCACGGCGGCCGTGCGGATGTACTGGGCACCGACGGTGTGCTGCGTCCAGCCGACCGCGTAGGCGAAGGCGGTGGTCCGCTCGCGTCCGGAGTTCTCCGTCACGAGTTCGCACACCTGGCGGAACAGGTCCTGCGGCACTCCGCAGATCCGCTCGACCATCTCCGGTGTGTAGCGGGCGTAGTGGCGCTTGAGCACCTGGAAGACACAGCGCGGGTGGGTCAGTGTCTCGTCACGCTCGGGCTCACCCTCCGGGATCGCGGCGCCGCCCGAACCGTGGGCCTCACCGCGCGCCGCCTCCGACACCGAGCGGCCGCCACGCGTGCGCTCCTGGTACTCCTGGTCACGTTCGCCCGAGGCCGCCTGGATCTCCGTGCCCTCGTACTGCCAGCTGCTGTTGTCGTAGCTGCGGCTGTCGGCGTCCAGACCCGAGAAGACGCCGTCGAGGTCCTCGGTGTCCCGGAAGTCCTCCCGCAGCACCACCGGCGCGTTGGTGTACGCCACGATGTAGTCCCGGAAGTACTTCTCGTTGCTCAGGACGTAGTTGACGATCCCGCCGAGGAAGGCGATGTCCGAGCCCGCGCGCAGCGGCACATGCAGGTCGGCCAGCGCACTGGTGCGGGTGAACCGCGGGTCGACGTGGATCACCTTCGCTCCGCGGGCCTTGGCCTCCATCACCCACTGGAACCCGACCGGATGGCACTCGGCCATGTTCGAGCCCTGGATGACGATGCAGTCGGAGTTCTGCAGGTCCTGCTGGAAGGTGGTCGCGCCGCCGCGGCCGAACGAGGTTCCCAGACTGGGAACGGTGGAGGAGTGTCAAACACGCGCCTGGTTCTCGATCTGAATCGCTCCCAGGGCGGTGAACAGCTTCTTGATCAGGTAGTTCTCTTCGTTGTCGAGGGTCGCCCCGCCGAGGCTCGCGATGCCGAGCGTGCGCCGGGTGCGGGTCCCGTCGACCTCCCACTGCCAGCCGGCCCGGCGCGCCGCGATCACCCGGTCGGCGATCATGTCCATCGCCGTGTCGAGGTCGAGACGCTCCCACTCGGTGCCGTACGGGCGCCGGTACAGGACGTGGTGCTCGCGCGCGTCGCCGGTGGTCAGCTGCAGGCTCGCCGCGCCCTTCGGGCACAGACGGCCGCGGGAGATGGGGGAGTCGGGATCACCCTCGATCTGTGTGACCCGCTCGTCCTCGACATAGACGTTCTGGCCGCAGCCCACGGCGCAGTACGGGCAGACCGACTTGACCACCCGGTCGGCGGTGGCGACCCGGGGCGTGAGCCGCGCGCTGGCGGCGCTCTTGGCGGCGGCCCCGCGGCCCAGCGGGTCGCTGCCCTTGAGCTGGCGGTAGACCGGCCAGGAGTCGATCCATGTGCGTACGCCCATGTCTGCTACTCCTCCCGCTCGGTTCCTCGTCGTGCGGCCTCCCAGGCGCGGACGACGCCGGACCCCAGACGTTCCCGGTCCGCCTGCGGGAGATTCTCCCGCAGGCGGGCGAACACGGCATCCTCGAACGCCACGTGTCGGCGGAGTCGGTCCACGAGTTGCTCGACCAGGTCGTCGAACTCCTCGGTGTCCGGGGACGCCTCGCTCAGGGCCGCGAGGGTGCCGGTGCCCTCCCGCTCCTGCTGCAGTCCCTGATCCGCCAGATGGTCCCCGTCGTCGAGCGCGTCCCGTACGGCCGGCCAGAGGTGGCGCTGCTCGGCCGGCTCATGACTCTGCAACGCCTCGGTGATCAGACCGACGAGGGACCCCCTGCGCGACCGCTGGGTCTTCGATCCGCCCTTCTTGACGCCCGGCAGCGCCTGCACCTGCTTCAGCAGGGCCGTCACCCGGTCGTGGTCACGCGTCAGCACCGTGGTCAGCTCGTGCACGTCACCGGGGGCCCGCTCGCCCTGCGGGCGGAGGTCCCGCTGTTCGGCGGCCCGCCGCAGCTGCCGGTCCGCGGCGGCGCGGTCCTTGACCCACTGGCGTACCGCTTCCTTGCCGGTGGGATTCTGCATCGGCGGGTTGGACAGGTGCTGGGTGGACTCCCTGGGCATGCCCGGGCGGTGCTGCTCCGCGGTGGTGAGGGTGTCGCCGCCGTCCGCGGGCAGCCCCGTCGCGATCAGGAAGGCCTGCCCCGCGGGTATGCCGAGCCGCCGGCCGGCCTCCTCGTAGTCGAGGCCGTCCGAGAGCAGGTCCAACACCTGGCTCCGGCTGGGCATGACGTCCATCTCCTTCCGGCCCGGTGGTGGTCCTGGGTACCCTCCCCGCGGTCGGCGAAACGGCCGTCCTGCCGGGCGCCGGACCGTCAGCGACCGCGGGCTTCCAGCCGTTCCCGCTGCGGTACGACCGTGTACTTGGGGTCCTCGGCGGACACCACCCCGGCCTGGAACACGGCGAACCGCAGGGCCGCCGAGCCGGCCAGCAGCGCCGCGCCCGCCGTCGCCGACAGACGGCGGTCCGGACGCCGGTCCGCCAGGGCCGCCAGCGCGGCGCCGCCCGCCGTGAGCGCCTCCGCGCAGCGCAGCAGCGTACGGGGCCTGCCCTGCTCGTACGGTTCCGCCGCCAGGCCCGTGCGCCGCTTCATCAGCCGGAAGGCGCCGAGCTCCAGGGCGGCACCCAGCACCGCCATACGGCGCGCGGGCCCCGCCTGCGCCGTCGGGGCGCCGACCAGGCCCAGTCCGGCCGCCGCGCTCGCGGCGGACCCAGCGAACACGAACGGCATCTCGCGGTAGCCCTCGTGCCACGCGGGCACCGCCGTGTCGGAGATCAGGACGGCGGTGTAGGTGGCGACCGCCGGCCCCAGGACGGCCGCGCCCGCCGTGGCGGCGGCCCCGGCCAGGCGGTAGCGGCCCGCGACGTCGGTGGCCGCGGCGGCCGCCGTCAGCGGCGCGTAACCGGCGAGCAGCCAGGAGCCGACGCTCATCGGTGAGGTCGGCTTGAAGACGCGGAGCATGTTCACGAACCGGGCCGGGCGTCCCAGGTCGTGCACGAGCGCGGCCAGCGACAGTGAGATCGCGCCCGCGGCGCCCAGCTTCGCGGTACGGGCCAGCACCGGCCGCCCGGTGGCCTGGCTCCCGGCGGCGAGCAGCGACGACGCGCCCGCGAGGCCGCCGAGGTAGAGGTAGCCCGCGATGTCGAGGGGTTTCCAGACCGGCTTGTTCAGGATCGCTTTGCCGTAGTACGAGGAGAACCGCGCCTCGGGCACCATGGACCGCTCGCCGCGTCCGCGGCGTCGCCGACGGCGTCCGGTGTGCGCGCCGGTGAGAGCCTCGCGTCCGGGGCGGGCCCCCTCCACGCCGTCGCGGGTGACGTCCGATCCGGTCATCGCGGCCTCCTGGCGAAGCTGAGGGCGGCCAGCGCCGCGAGCGATGCGGCGGCCGCCGCCGCGTGCCGCCACATCGAGGGCAGATCCCGGGTGGTGACGACCGGGTCGGGCGGCAGACCGTAGACCTCCGGCTCGTCCAGCAGCAGGAAGAACGCACCGTCGCCGCCGACACCGTCCTCGGGGCTCTCCCCGTACAGGCGGGCGTCGGTGACCCCGGCGGCGTGGAGTTGGGCGACCCGCGTGGCGGCGCGTTCGCGCAACTCGTCGAGCGGGCCGAACTGGATGGAGTCGGTGGGGCAGGACTTGGCGCACGCCGGTTCCATCCCGACGCCGAGCCGGTCGTAGCACAGGGTGCACTTCCACACCCGCCCGTCCTGGGGACGCTGGTCGATGACGCCGTACGGGCAGGCGGGCACGCAGTACCCGCAGCCGTTACAGATGTCCTCCTGGACCACCACCGTGCCGAACTCCGTCCGGAACAGCGAGCCGGTCGGGCACACGTCGAGACAGGCAGCGTGCGTGCAGTGCTTGCAGACGTCCGAGGCCATCAGCCACCGCAGTTCGATGCGTCCGTCCGGGGACACGGGCGAGATCTCCCCGGCCGGTGCGCCGGCGGGTGCGGAGCCGGGCGTGGGCGCCGTGGCTCCCGGCCCGGGGGAGGAGGCGGAGGTGCCGAGGCTCCGGGCGGCGTCGAAGACGTCGACGTCCTGGTGACCGGCACCGGGCTCCTGACCGCCGAGCGGTTTGCGCTGCTCGATGAAGGCCACGTGCCGCCAGGTGTCCGCGCCCAGCCCTTGGGTGTTGTCGTAGGACATGCCGGTCAGTTCCAGGCCGTCCTCGGGTACGGAGTTCCACTCCTTGCACGCCACCTCGCACGCCTTGCAGCCGATGCACACGGAGGTGTCCGTGAAGAATCCCATGCGTGGCGGGGTGTCGGTGTAACCGGCCGCCTTCGCCACGTCGGGTTGCGGACCGAAGAGCAGGTTGGCGCGCACGGCATCCTCGCCTGCCCCGCCGGCCTCCGCGGCGCTGCCACGCGTCATGCCCCAACCTCCTAGGCCCTGTGGTCATCGGCGCCCGTCGAGCTCGGCGCTCACTCGCTGTTCGAGCCTGGCACGAGTCCCCCGGGCGCGCTCGCCGGAAACGCTCTCGGGGGACTCCGTTCCGGCGGCGTCGCGTGAGTGGGCGGCGGCTGCCGCGCGGTAGAAAGGGCGTATGCCGCAGCGTGAGAGCTCCGGGCGGGCCGTGGACGACGTCGATGCGGTGACCCACGCCGTCATGACCGCGTCCCGGCTGCTGATGGGAATCGCCGCTTGTTTCCTCGCGCAGGTCGAAAAGCCGGTGACCCTCCCGCAGTTCCGGATGCTGGTGGTGCTGTCCACCCGGGGGACCACCAAACTGGTCACGATCACCCTGGCCGATGACGGCCCGATCCCCCCGGCGCCGCGCGGGCGGAGGTCAGTTGGCCGACGGGCTGGGCGTGGGGGCGGCCGTGTTGATGTTCAGGTCCGGGCGCGGAGTGAGGACGACCATCGGCTCCCCGGGCTGGGGCGCCGGCGGCGTGAGCTGGTCCTTGGGGAGCTTGGGCGGGGTCGTCTGCTGGAAGTTGGCCTGGTCGAAGTTGACCGTGCCCGTCTTCTCCATCATGGTCAGGTGGTCCAGGACGGTGTCGTTGGCCAGGTCGGCGAGCTGACGCACCAGCGTGTTCTTGGTGGTGGCACGGACCTTGGCGATCACCGGGAAGATCTGGCCGTGGGTCACCCGCATGATGTTGGCGGCGGTGGAGTCGAACTCGTTGCCGTTCGCGGCCTGCGCGGTCGCCACGAACTGCTGCTGTTGCGGTGTCGCCCGGTTGGGCAGGGTGATGCCCAGCACTGGGGCTATCCTGCGGCACATCTCGTCGAGTCCGGCGTGCCCGACGATCAGGTGCTTGCCGGCTTCCCGCATCTCCGGCGACGAGCCCTTCTGCAGCGAGATCTCGCCCAAGGGGTACTCCCACAGCCCCGCGGAGCGCACCTTGACGACGAAGTCGCGGTCCGACTCGGTCAGCGGCCCGTACTGGGTGTTGGCGATGACACGGTCCGGAGAGCTGGACGTGGTCTGGACCCCGAGCATGGCGGGGTAGGCGAGGGCGGTGAGGGTCAGGCCCAGCGCCCCGGCCACGAAGAGGGTTCCTGCGATGTTGCGGGATATGGGCATGCTGCCTCCATGCGCGAGCGGCTTCTACAGCAGGAAGTACGGAGGCGCCAGCCGCATCGATCATTGCTTTGGGAAAAACTTGTTCAGGCCCCTGTGTCGTGCATCACAGGGGAAGGTGTTGCGGGAGATGTGCTCAGCGTGTCATGCGGGAGACAGCCGCGATCAGGCCGGTGATGCCGAGGAGGGCGCAGGCGCACGCCGCGTGGGCCTTGAACAGAGCGCGCCGCAGTGCGGCGTACCGGGCCTCGTATTCGTCCCGCAGCTCCCGGGCGCGCCGGGCGATGGTGGCCAGCGTCTGACGGGTGATGTCGAGACGCTGGCTGACGTAGTGGTGTACCAGGTCCTCGGCCTGTGCGCTCGTCAGCCACGGGAGCCGGGCGCACAGGGCCTCGGCTTCGCGGTGCGCCCTGTCGTACTCGGCGTGGGCGAGCAGGTAGCCCTCGACTTCGGCGGCGAGCGCGGGGCCCTCGGCCTGCGGTGCCCTGTCGTCCGGTGCCGGGCTCACCGCGGGGGCCCCTGGTGCCCCGGTGCCTCGATGACGTCGCGCTTGCCGGTGTAGGTCACGTAGTCGACCTCGGCCAGGTCGGGGTGGTGCAGGTCGAAGGCGGGGGACTCGGAGCGGATCCGGGGCAGGGTGGTGAAGTTGTGGCGCGGCGGTGGGCAGGAGGTCGCCCACTCCAGCGAGCGGCCGTAGCCCCAGGGGTCGTCGACCTGGACGCGCTCGCCGTACTGCGCGGTCTTCCACACGTTGTACAGGAACGGCAGGGTGGACAGGCCGAGCAGGAAGGCGCCGATGCTCGAAACGGTGTTCAGCCAGGTGAAACCGTCGGCGGCCAGATAGTCGGCGTAGCGGCGGGGCATGCCCTCCGCACCGAGCCAGTGCTGGACGAGAAAGGTCATGTGGAAACCTACGAACAGCGTCCAGAAGTGGATCTTGCCGAGGCGTTCGTCCAGCAGTGTGCCGGTCATCTTCGGCCACCAGAAGCTGAACCCGCCGAACATCGCGAACACGATGGTGCCGAACAGCACGTAGTGGAAGTGCGCCACCACGAAGTACGAGTCGGTGACGTGCCAGTCCAGCGGCGGGGAGCCGAGGATGACACCGGTCAGTCCGCCGAAGAGGAAGGTGACGAGGAAGCCGGCCGCCCACAGCATCGGTGTCTCGAAGGACAGTGAGCCCTTCCACATGGTGCCGATCCAGTTGAAGAACTTCACCCCCGTCGGTACCGCGATGAGATAGGTCAGGAACGAGAAGAACGGCAGCAGCACGGCCTGGGTCGCGAACATGTGGTGTGCCCACACCGTGACCGAGAGACCGGCGATGGCGATGGTCGCGCCCACCAGTCCCAGGTAGCCGAAGATCGGCTTGCGGGCGAAGACCGGGATGATCTCACTGATCACGCCGAAGAACGGCAGGGCCAGGATGTAGACCTCGGGATGGCCGAAGAACCAGAACAGGTGCTGCCACAGGATCGAGCCCTCGACGGCCGGGTCGAAGACGTGGGAGCCGAAGCGCCGGTCGGCCTCCAACGCCAGCAGCGCTGCCGCGAGGACGGGGAAGGCGAACAGGACGAGAACCGAGGTCAGCAGCACGTTCCAGGTGAAGATCGGCATCCGGAAGATCGTCATGCCGGGGGCGCGCATGCACACGATCGTGGTGATGAAGTTGACCGCGCCGAGAATCGTGCCGAACCCGGACAGCGCCAGCCCCATGATCCACAGGTCGCCACCGATCTGGCTGGTGCGCTCCACGCCGCTGAGCGGTGTGTAGGCGGTCCAGCCGAAGTCCGCAGCGCCGTTGGGGCTGAGGAAGCCGCTCATCGCGATCAGGGCACCGAAGAGGAACAGCCAGTACGACAGCATGTTCAGCCGCGGGAAGGCCACGTCGGGCGAGCCGATCTGCAGCGGCATGACCGCGTTGGCGAAGCCGGCGAAGGTGGGGGTGGCGAACAGCAACAGCATGATCGTGCCGTGCATCGTGAACAGCTGGTTGTACTGCTCCTTGGACACGATCTGCAGGCCCGGGCGTGCCAGCTCCGCCCGGATCAGCAGCGCCATGACCCCGCCGATCAGGAAGAAGACGAACGACGTGATCAGGTACAGGTGCCCGATCTTCTTGTGGTCCGTCGTCGTCAGCCACGCCACGACCACGCGGCCCGGGTGGCGACGCCCCTCGACCGGTACGAGCGTGACCGGCTCCGTCTGTGAGGTCATCGAAACAGCTCCAGATACGGGAAATGCGGCGAATGAGAATTACCCGGTCAAAGATCCCGTAACGGTGCTTGATGCGCACGCGCATGGGGGCTGAATGGCTCGTCGTGTCGGACGCGGGCGCGTGCGTCCGCCGGTCAGGGCGCGGTCGGTGAGGCCGGCGTCCAGTGGCGGGTGCATGCCACCTGACCTATCCTCACAAGCAGGACGACGTGAGGTGCGGGCGGATGCCCGGCGGAGCGCACGAGGCAGACCATGGGAGTCGTGGCCCGCGTGGACGCGTACCAGCGGCGCCACCGCTGGGCGGGGCTGCCGCTCGCCGTGCTGTACAAGTTCTACGACGACCAGGCGACCTATCTCGCCGCGGTCCTCACCTACTACTCGTTCCTGTCACTGTTCCCGCTGCTGCTGATCCTCGTCTCCGTCCTCGGCACCCTGCTCAGTGGCAACCCTCAGTTGCGGGAACGCGTGCTGAACTCCGCGCTCGGCGAGTTCCCCGTCATCGGCGACCAGCTCGGCGAGAACATCCACTCCTTCCACGGCAGCGGCGTCGCCCTCGTGGTGGGCGTGCTGGGCAGCCTCTACGGCGCCCTGGGCGTGGCCCAGGCCGCACAGCACGCGCTGAACAAGATCTGGGCCGTGCCACGGCACGCCCGCCCCGATCCGTTCCGGTCACGGCTCAGGGGCCTGCTGTTCCTGTCGATCCTCGCGCTCGGGCTGTGCCTGACCACGGCGCTGTCCGTCGCGGAGTCGCGGGCGAGTGTGTTCGGCGCCCGGCTGGAGACCGGCGTCAGAGTCGCGGCCGCGGCCGCGGCCATCGTCCTCAACGCGGCCCTGCTGCTGCTCATGTACCGGACCCTGATCCGGCGCCGGCTGCCGCTGCGCCGTCTGTTCGGCGCCGTCCTCGGCGGCGCGTTCGCCTGGCAGCTGCTGCAGTGGGGCGGCTCGTACTACGTCAGCCAGGTGCTGCGCGGCGCCACGTCCACCTACGGCCTTTTCGGCATCGTCCTGGGTCTGCTGGCCTGGCTCTACCTCGGCGCAGTGATCTTCCTCATGACGGCCGAGGTCAGTGTGGTCCGGATCATGCGGCTGTGGCCGCGCAGCCTGCTGACCCCGTTCACCGACCGGGTGCAGCTCACTTCGGCCGACCGGCGGGCCTACGAGTCGTACGCGGCCACCGAGGCCTTCAAGGGCTTCCAGAAGATCAGGGTCCGCTTCGGTCCGCCCCCGCGCCCGCCCTCCGGCGACCCTCCCGAGGAAGAGGGCTGACCACTGCGTGGCGGCCATGAAGGGCGGCGTGTCATGTCCGTGGCACGACACGCCGCGGTGATGTGACACTCCCGGGTGGCCGCGTCGCGGTGCTGTTTACGCAGAGCCCGGGAGGGTCACTCATCGTTGCGGCAGAGGTGCGTGGCTAGGGAGCGGGCATGGCGTTGGTGGCGGATTTCGTGTTGCAGCGGCTGCGCGAATGGGGTGTCGGGCGGGTCTACGGCTATCCGGGTGACGGGATCAACGGGCTGCTCGGAGCCTTCGACCGGGCCAAGGGCAGCCCGGAGTTCATCCAGGTCAGGCATGAGGAGATGGCCGCGTTCATGGCGTGCGCCCATGCCAAGTTCACCGGTGAGGTCGGCTGTTGCGCGGCCACCTCCGGTCCCGGCGCGGTGCACCTGCTCAACGGGTTGTACGACGCCAAGCTGGACCACCAGCCGGTGGTCGCGGTGGTGGGTCAGCAGAAGCGGCTCTGTCTCGGCTCGCACTACCAGCAGGAGATCGCTCTTGAGCGGCTGTTCGCGGACGTCTCCGAGTACTGCCAGATGGTCGTGGAGCCGGCGCAGGCGCGGCACGTCATCGACCGGGCGTTCAAGACCGCGCTGACCACCCGGGGCGTGGCCACGATCATCATTCCCGAGGACGTGCAGGAGGCGGAGGCCCAGCCCTCGCCGCCCAAGATGCATGGCGCCGTCTTCTCCAGCGTGGGCTGGAGCCGCCCCCGGGTGCTGCCCGACGAGGGCGAGCTGCGCAAGGCGGCCGACGTCCTGAACTCCGGCAGCAAGGTCGCCATGATCATCGGTCAGGGTGCGGCCCACGCCGAGAGCGAAGTCGTCGAGACGGCCGAACTGCTGGGCGCCGGGGTCGCCAAGGCGCTGCTGGGCCGCGAGGTGTTGCCGGACGACCTGCCGTTCGTCACCGGCCCCATCGGCCTGCTCGGCAGCAAGGCCAGCGACAACATGATCCAGGGCTGCGACACCCTGCTGATGGTCGGCACCAGCTTCCCGTACGCCGAATGGCTGCCCGACGAGGGCCAGGCCCGCGGCGTCGAGATCGACATCGACGGGCGGATGATCGGCATCCGCTACCCGATGGAGGCCCACCTCGTCGGGGACTCCAAGGAGACGCTCAAGGCCCTCCTGCCGCTGCTCAAGCGCAAGGAGGACCGCAGCTGGCGGCAGCAGATCGAGAAGGATGTCGCCGAGTGGAACGCGGTCTGCGAGAAGTGGTCCGACCAGCACTTCGGCGGGAAGATCAACCCGCAGGCCGTCGCGGCCGAGCTGTCGCCCCGGCTGCCCGACAACTGCATCCTGACGGCCGACTCGGGTTCGGGGACGAACTGGTGGGCGCGTCATCTGAAGCTGCGCAAGGGGATGCAGGCCTCCTTGTCGGGCACGCTGGCCACGATGGGGCCGGGGACGCCGTACGCGATCGCCGCGCGGTTCGCCTATCCGGACCGGCCGGTGATCGCGTTCGTCGGCGACGGCGCGTTCCAGATGAACGGCATGAACGAGATGATCACCATCAAGCGGTACCTGGACCGGTTGTCCGGGCCCGCGCCGTTCGTCTTCTGCGTGTTCAACAACCAGGACCTCAACCAGGTCACCTGGGAGCAGCGGGCCATGGCCGGGGACCCCAAGTTCCCGGGCTCGCAGTACATCCCGGACGTCCCGTACGCGAAGTACGCCGAACTCCTCGGCCTGAAGGGCGTCTACTGCGACAAGCCGAAGAAGGTCGGCGCCGCCTGGGACGAGGCGCTCGCCGGCGACCGGCCGGTGGTGCTGGAGTTCAAGGTGGACCAGGAGATCGCGCCGATCCCGCCGCACATCATGACCGAGCAGGGGAAGAAGGCCGCCAAGGCCGCCGTGCACGACCCGGAGAGGGTGGGCATCGCGACCAAGGGCGTACGCCAGAAGCTCGCCGAGTACGCCGAGCGCCTCCCCGGACGCCACCATGGGGACTGACACCGGGGCCCCCGGGTCCGCGGGCCCGGCGCCGGGCGAGTGCCGTGTCGACGCGGTCGACGTGCACGCCTTCGAGGTGCCCACCGACGGCCCGGACGGCAAGGAGCAGGACGGAACGCTGGACTGGGAGTCCACCACGGTCGTCCTGGTCCGGGTCCACGCCGGCGGGCGGACCGGACTGGGGTACACCTACGGGGACGTGTCGGCCGCCTCGTTCGCCGAGTCCAAGCTGGCGCCGGCGATCAAGGGCCAGGACGTGGCCTCGCCGCCGGCCCTGTGGCAGCGGATGGGCGTGCGGATCCGCAACGCCGGACGCCCGGGCGTCGGAGCCATGGCGGTGTCCGCCGTCGACGTGGCGCTGTGGGACCTCAAGGCGAGGCTGCTGGGGCTCCCTCTGGTCCGGCTGCTCCCGGTCTACCACGACCGCGTGCCCGTCTACGGCAGCGGCGGCTTCACCAACTACTCGCTGGACCGCCTCACCGACCAGCTCACCGGATGGGTGGACCAGGGCATCCCCCGCGTCAAGCTGAAGACCTCGCGGGACCCCGAGCGCGACCCGCAGCGGCTGACCGCGGTGCGCAAGGCGGTCGGCGACGAGCCGGAGCTGTTCACCGACGCCAACGGGGCCCTCGGCCGCAAGGAGGCGCTCTACTGGGCGCGCCGCTTCCACGACGAGTGGGACGTGCGCTGGTTCGAGGAACCCGTCAGCTCCGCCGACCTCGAAGGACTGCGCCTGCTGCGCGAGCGCGGTCCGGAACGACTGGAGATCGCCGCGGGCGAGTACGCCTACACGATGCGGGACTTCGTCAACCTCGTGGAGCGTCCCGCCGTGGACTGCCTCCAGGCGGACGTCACCCGCTGCGGCGGCATCACCGGCATCCTGGAGGTGGCCGGCCTCTCGGCGGCCCATGACCTCGACCTGTCGGCGCACTGCGCCCCGGCGGTGTCCGCGCACGCCTTCTGCGCCGTCCGACGGCTGCGGCACCTGGAGTACTTCCACGACCACGTACGCGTCGAGGACCTGCTGTTCGACGGCACCCTGTCGCCCGCGGACGGCGCGCTGCGACCGGACACCGGCCGTCCGGGGCTCGGGCTGGACGTCAAGTGGGCCGACGCCGAGCCGTACCGCGTGTACGGGGTGCGGCCGGCCTGACCAGACTCGCTGAGGAAAGGTGAGGATCCGACGGCGAAGGCACGCCGGGCGACGAGAACATGAACGCGGAGGACATCCAGGAGCTGCCGCGTCTCGGCGGCGGCTCCTGGCTGCTGGTGCAGTTCGGCGCGGCCACCGCCGAGGAGTCCGTCGACCAGGCGCACCGCTGCCTGCGGGGGCTCACCGAGGACAAGGCGGTATGACCGGGACCGTATCCGGGTCGCCAAGAGCAAGACGCGCGCAGGGGACGGCAGGCCCTGCACGTGGCCGAAGTGATGAAGATCGCCCGCGACAGAGGCGCCCGTGCCATCACGCGGCGGCCCGAGTGCGGTGCCGCCCCGAGGCCGGCTCCGCCCTGGCGGGAACGGCACTGCGGGTCGCGGCGGCGGCCGCGGTGGTGGCCGCCCTCTCGGCAGCCGGGGTCCGTGCGGTGCGCCGCTGAGCCGCGGTGCGTGCGGGCCGGGCCGGTCACCGCTCGCACGCGTCGCCGGTACGGGCGGACCGGGCACCTGCTTGACGTGTGGCCGGTACGGTCGGGCCGGTCACCGCTTGACGCGCGGCCGCCAGTGGTGTTCGCGGAACCAGCGGCCGAACAGCGCACCGCCGTAGACCACGAACCCGACCCCGGTCAGCCAGGACTCCAGGACGAGGACGACCCCCAGCGGTCCGTAACTGACCGCGTTGCTGACGATGAGCGGCGTGAAGACGAGATAGGAGAAGACCCGCAGACCGATCAGCCCGACCACGGTGGCGAGCGCGCCCGGCAGCAGGTCTCGCCAGCGGACCTGACCGCCCAGGAGGAAGCGCTGGCCCCACCAGAAGAACAGCACGCCGGTCGCCAGGGACGCCACGACCCGCAGCCATCCGTGCAACGCCAGACGTGTCTGCACCTCCTGGTACAGGTAGGCGGTGAGCACGATCAGCCAGGTGGCCTGGCGCCAGATGCGGTGCCACGGGCCGGGAGGCAGGTTCCAGATCCGCTCGTACCCGTTCTGGACGCTCCCGCCGAAGGACACCCCGAACACGGCGAGCAGAATCCCGCCCCACACGCTGGTCGCGCTGATCACCTTGCGCGGCGCGGTGGTGATGTCGGTGACCACGTGCGCGGACCGGCCGGACAGCCCCATGCCGTCGACCAGCCACGTCGTGAAGCCGCCGTGCGCCAGGGGGTCGGCGGCCGCCACCACGATGAGCAGGGGCGCCAGCGTCACCAGAGCCAAAGTGGCGAAGCCGAGGGCGCGGTGCATCAGCTCCAGTTCGCGGCCGCGCCGGACCAGGTCGTACGTCTTGAGCCGGTCCCACATGTGGTTCACGGCCTGTCGGATCAGTTTCACGGCCTGCTCCGCGATCATCCTCCCGCTCCTTGGGTGCCCCGCCGATGCATGACGGGTGATCGAGGGGCGGGGGGACAAACGTGGGAGGGTACGAGCGGACCCGCTGTGACCTGACGGGTTTCCCCCGGATCACAGCACCTTGCGCTGGACCAGGGCCGCGAGGGCCAGGGCGCCCGGGAGCAGCGGCAGCCAGACCGTCAGGACCCGGTAGCCGATCACGGTTGCGGTGGCCAGGTCCACCGGTGCGCCGTACGCGACCAGGGTGACCACCAGCGCCGCGTCGACCGGGCCGATGCCGCCCGGCGCGGGGACGGCCCCGGCCGCCGAGCTCGCGGCGAGGAACGCGAAGATCATCTGTGGCCAGGACACGGTCAGGCCGAGCGACGCACCGACCGAGGCCACCACACTCGCCTGGAGCACCGGGGCGGCGGCAGAGCCGCCCCACAGGGCGAGGACCCGGGTCGGCCGCGTGTGCAGCAGCCGCGCGTCGGTCAGGGCGGTGCGGGCGAAGCCGAGCGTCGCCCGGCGCAGCGGACCTACAGCCGTCAGGAGCACGGCGGCCGTGCCGAGACCGAGGGTCGCCCCTCCGGCCATCAGGAGCAACGTCCCCTCGTCCGGGACGAGTCGGCCGAGCCTCAGCATCTTGGGGAACGCCAGGACGAAGACCAGGAGCACCAGCGTCTTCGCGATCGGTTTGACCAGTGAGTACAGGGCGAGGGAAGCGGTGGCCCGGGCGAGGGGAATGCCGCGGGCCTGCAGGAACCGCAGGGTGACGGCATGGGCGCCGATGCTCGCCGGCAGCACGTGGTTGGCCGCCCCGGCGGCGAACTGGGACGCGAGCAGCGGCAGCGGCGGAAGCCGCTCCGGTACGGCGCCCTGGCGGACGCACGCCGCGGTCACCCAGCCCAGGCAGGTGAACAAGACACCGGCCAGCAGCCACCAGGGGTCGGCGGAGGCCAACCGTGCCGTGCCGTCGCGCACGGCACGCCAGTCGGCCACCGCCCACGCCCCGATCAGCAGGAGCGGGACCAGGCTCAGGACACGGCGGGCGAGCCGCGCGTACGAAGGTGAGCGAACGGGGGCGGGGAGCGGTCGGGAGAGGTCGTCGAGCGGGAGCAGGGACACGGCGCACATCGTCCTTCCCCATCACTCCCGCGGCTACGCGGCGGACGGACGCAAGGCGAGGCAGGGGGACGCGAGCAACGTTCCCGCCCGGTGTGACGGCACGGTGTCCGGGAGGGGAAGGTCCGTCGGCGGGCGGACGACCGGCCATCGGCGGGTGGACGACCGGCCATCGGCGGGTGGACGACCGACCGAGGGCCCGCCGTCCCGCGCCCACGGCGTCCGCCGTCACTTCGAACCGGAGAACCGGGCGAGCGGACCCTTGTGCCGGAGCACGGTGTAGCCGATGCCGAGCCCCAGAGCCACCGGTGGCTCGAGAGCGCCCACGACGGCCAGCGCGCCGAGACCCACGTACAGGGGCAGGCCGTGCGCGGCGGGCAGGACCCGGCGCGCGGCGGCCACAGGAACCGCCACGGCGTTGACCGCCCAGGTGGCGGCCTCCTCGAGCGAGGGCACGGTCAGCGTGATCGTGCGCCCGCCGGAGGCGGCGGGCGGCTTCCTCTCCGGCCGTCTCACGGCCGACTGTCGCAGGACCGGCCGAGTCGCGACGGCCTGCCTCACGGTCGCCTGTCCGGTGGTCGCCTGTCGCGCTGCGGCCTGTCCGGTGGTCGCCTGTCTCGTCGTCGGCCGTTTCGCCGACGACTGTCTCGCGACCGGCCGCGTCACGGACGACTGTCGCGCGGACGACCTCGTCGCCTGGCTCGTCGCCTGTCTCGTCGAGCGTCTCGTCGACGGTGTCGCGGCCGCCTGTCCTGTCGTCGCCGACTGTCTCGTGGTCGGCTGTGTCGCGTTCGGCTGTCCGGCGACCGGCCGTCGCGCGGCCGACGAGGCGCCGGAGCGCTGCCTCGTGCGCGCCGCGGCGACGGGCTGCCCCGCCTTCGTGCTGCTCGTCACCGTGCGTCTCTGAGCGGTCTTCACCGGGCGCTTCTGCGTGGACTTTCGCGCGGTCTTCGGCGTGGTCACGGTTCACATCCGTTCGTGGGTCCGGGACATAGCCCCCCACCGAGGCAGACGGTACCGGCGTGGAAAGGGGCCTGCGAGCCGGGAAGCCGTTCGGCTCAGCCCACCGGGCGGACGCTTCCGGTGCGCGCGATGATCGGATCCGTACGAGGACCGGCCCGCTCGGGAGGTGGCACGGATGTCGCTGCTGTCAGGGACGCGCCTGCCACTGCCGGGCCCGCTGGCCGACGGCCTGGCCGCCGGTGCCCGGGGTGCCGCGGAGGCGGCCGTGACGTTGCTCGGCCTCGACCGGCGGGATGTGTGGTCCCGCCCCGGCCGCTGCCACATCCAGCTCCGCGGCGTGCACGGTCCCGGCGGTATGCGGGTCGGCCGGATGGTGGAGCGCGCTCTGGAGGAGCATCCCGGGGTGCTGTGGGCGCGCGTGAACGCACCGGCGGAACGGGTCGTCGTGGAACTGGCCTCGCCGCCGCCGTCGCGGCAGGAACTGCTCCGGATCGTCGCCCACGCCGAGGCCCACGGAGCCGCCGCCACCGCGCACCCCGGCGAGCACGACGAATGGTGCCCCGGGCCGCGCCACCCCTGCGAGGCGCCCCGCAGCCGGCCCGCACTCCCGGTCCTCGCCGCGGACATCGCGGGCCTGCTCCTCACGGTCGCCACCCGTCTGTCGCCGTGGACACCGCTGCCGGCGGAGGTGGGGGCGCTGGCCACCGCGGTCCAGTGCCACCCCTGGCTGCGCAGGCTGGTCACATCCGGCCTCGCGGAACTGGAACGCCCCGAGTCGGTGGTCTTGACGGTCAACGCGCTCGTCCAGGGCCTGGCCACCCGTGGCGGAGGACTGATGCTCGACGCCGCGCAGCGCATCGCGCAGTGGCGGGAGGCGAACGCGACCCTCGAGGCGTGGGCGGACGCGGAGCCGCGGCTGGTGCGGGGACCGGAGCACGCGCAGGCCGAGCCGGTCGTCGTGGAACGGCCTCGAGCGCACCGCGACGTGACGGCACGTTACGCCGAACGGGCCCTGGGGGCGGGCGCCGCCGTGGGCGCCCTGACCGCGCCGTACGCGGGTCCGCGGCGTGCGCTCGCGGTGGCGCTGGCCGGGATGCCGAAGGCTCCCGAGGCCGGGCGGGAGGGCTTCGCCACCAGCCTCGGCCGGTTCCTCGCGCTGCGCGGTGTCGTGGCGATGGACCGCGGTGCGCTGCGCCGCCTGGGCCAGGTGGACACCGTGGTGCTGGACGTGGACGTGCTGCGCGGCGGGCGGTACGAGCTGACCGATCTGGTGCCGCTGGACGGCGCCGACACCGAACAGTGTTCCGACCGGCTCTTCGCCCTGTTCGACCCCGCCGCGCCGATACGGGTCCGGCGCGACGGCGAAGGCTGGGTGCTCGGCCCGCTGGAGGATCTCGAGCCGGCCGGCCGCACCGGGCGCCCGGCCGCCGAGCGGCTGCTGTCCGGGGGCAGCGAACGGGTGCTGGGACTCGTCCTGCGGCGCCGTCTGATGGCCGTCGCCGGCGTGGCGACGCAGACCCTTCCGGGCGCGCAGGCCCTGGCCGCGGCCGCCCGCCGCTCCCAGATCCGGGTCGTCCTCGCCGGCGACCGGACCGACCCGCGGCTCGGCTTCCCCGACGCGACGGTGCCCTCAGGGCGCCACCTGGTGGCGTCGGTGCGCGCCCTGCAGGCGGACGGCGCGGTGGTGCTGCTGGTGTCGGGGAACCGCCGGGCGCTCGCGGCGTCGGACTGCGGTATCGGCGTGCACCGGGACGGGCAGCCGCCGGCCTGGGGCGCCGACCTGCTGGTCGGCACCGATCTGGAGTCGGTCGCGCTGATCCTGTCCGGCGTCGGCGTGGCCCGCCGGGTCGACCGGGACAGCGCCGTGCTGTCCACCGGCGGCAGCGGCATCGGCGCCGTGGCGGCGTTGCGGGCACCGGCCGCCGAGGCGTGCTCGCGCGGACAGGTGGCGTGCAACACGGCCGGGGCGATCGCCTTCTGCCTGGGCGTCTGGCGCGCCCGGCAACTCTGCTCCCGCCCCGTCACCCCCTCCGTTGCGACCATCCCCTGGCACCTGATGCCGCCCGCGCGCGTCCTCGAGAGGTTGCGGACCTCCGCCGACGGGCTCTCCCCGGAAGAGGCCGCCGCGCGGGCCAAGGGCCCCTCGGGGACGGGTGCCGCGCCGCACACCACCCTGCTCTCCGCGTTCGTCGAGGAACTGGCCAACCCGCTGACACCGGTGCTCGCCGGCGGGGCCGCCCTGGCCGCCGCCGTCGGGTCCGGTGCGGACGCCGCACTGGTCGCCGCGGTCACCACCACCTCGGCACTGGTCGGCGGTGTGCAGCGGGTCCGCACCGAGCGTGCCCTCGCCGAGCTGACCGCCCGCTCCGCGGTCGGGGCCAGGGTGCGGCGCGGGGGCGTCGAGCGGTTGGTCACCGCCGAGGAGCTGGTCCCGGGGGACGTCGTCGTGCTGAGGCCGGAGGACGTGGTGCCGGCCGACTGCCGGCTGCTGCACGCCGAGGGTCTGGAGGTCGACGAGTCGTCACTGACCGGCGAGTCCCTGCCCGTCGCCAAGACCCCGGCCCCCGTGGTCGCCGCGCAGCTCACCGAGCGCTCCTCGATGCTGTACGAGGGCAGCACCGTCTCCGCCGGCGAGGCGGTAGCCGTGGTGGTGGCCACCGGCGCGGCCACCGAGGTGGGGCGCACCATGGCCACGGCGCGGGAGGCCGCACCGGTCACCGGCGTCGAGGCGCGGCTGTCGTCGCTGACCAAGGCCAGCCTGCCCGTCGCGACGGCGTCCGCGCTGGCGGTGGCCGGGGCGGGACTGATGCACGGGCGCCCGCTCGCCCAGAGCCTCGCCTCCGCGGTGAACCTGGCCGTCGCCTCGGTCCCCGAAGGGCTGCCGTTCCTCGTCAACGCCGCCCAACTGGCCTCCGCGCGCCGCCTGGCCGAGCGGGGCGCCCTCGTCCGCAACCCGCGCACCATCGAGGCACTCGGCCGGGCCGATGTGCTCTGCTTCGACAAGACCGGCACCCTCACGGAGGGCAACCTCCAACTCGTCGCGATCAGCGATGGAGAGCGGACCATGTCCATGGACCGCTTGGGCGCGCGGCACAAGGCGATCCTGTCCGCGGCGCTCCGGGCCACCCCCGCCGCCCGGCAGTCCGCGCCGATGGCCCACCAGACCGACCGGGCGGTGGACGCGGGGGCCCGGCGGGCGCGGGTGTCGGTCGGCCGCGGCGCGCCCGGCTGGCGGCGCACCGGCACTCTGCCCTTCGACCCGTCCCGGGCCTACCACGCCACGGTGGGCCGCACTGCGGGCTCCGCCCTGCTGAGCGTCAAGGGCGCCCCGGAGACCGTACTGGCCCGTTGCCGGTGCAGACGACGGAACGGGACCGACAGCGCGCTCGACGACGCCGGGCGCAGGGCACTCGCCCGGGCCACGGAGGAGCTCGCCGGCGCGGGCCGCCGCGTCCTCGCCGTGGCCGAACGCACCCTGGGCCAGGGCGAGGAGCTGACCGACGACGCGGTGCGGGAGCTGGTCTTCGTCGGCTTCGTCGTCCTCGCCGACCCGATACGCGCTTCAGCCGCGCCGGCCACCGCCCGGCTGCGCGCGGCGGGCGTGCACACCGTCCTGCTCACCGGGGACCACGCCGCCACCGCGGAGGCCATCGCGGCCTCCGTCACCGGCGAGCCGCACCAGAAGGTCCGCACCGGGCCGGAGTTGGAGGCGCTCGACGACGACGAGCTCGACGCGCTGCTGCCCACGGTGGACGTGATCGCGCGGTGCACCCCGCACCACAAGGTCCGTATCGTCGAGGCGTTCCAGCGGCTCGGCCGCGTGGTGGCGATGACCGGCGACGGCGCCAACGACGCCCCGGCCATCCGGCTCGCCGACGTCGGCATCGCCCTGGGGCGGCGCGGCACGCCCGCGGCGACGGCCGCGGCCGATCTCGTCATCGGGGACGACCGTCTGGAGACGATCGTCGCCGCGCTCACCGAGGGCCGGGCGATGTGGACCTCGGTCAGGACCGCACTGGCCATCCTGATCGGCGGCAACCTCGGCGAGGTCACCTTCGGCGTGCTCGCCTCGGCCGTGGCGGGCAGCTCACCGCTCAGTGCCCGTCAGATCATGCTGGTGAACCTTCTCACCGACCTCGCCCCGGCACTGTCCATCGCCGTCCGCACGCCGGCCGACAGCACGGGGGAGCAGCTGCTCCGGGAAGGACCGCACCAGTCGCTGGGTACCTCGCTCACCCAGGAGATGGTGCAGCGCGGGCTCACCACGGCGCTCGGCGCGGGACTGGCCTGGACGGCCGCCCGGTTCACCGGTACGCGCCGCCGGGCCGCCACGGTGGCGCTGGTGGCGGTGGTCGGCACCCAGCTCGCCCAGACCCTCACCAGCGGCGGCGCGGACCTCCAGGTGCTCGCCGCCACCCTCGGTTCGGCCGCCGTGCTCGTCGGCATCGTCCAGACCCCGGGCATCAGCCGGTTCTTCGGTTCCACTCCGCTCGGCCCCGTCGGCTGGTGCACCGCTGTGGCGTCCATCGCGACCGCCACGCTCCTCCACGGGACGCTGAAGCCGCTCTCGCAGCGCCTGGTCGATGCGGGATGGCTGCCCGCCGGGGGCGAGGACGCCGGGGCGGAGGCGCCCGGGGAGGTCGCGCCCGTGCCGGTGGCCGCGGCGCTGACGGCCTGGCTGAGCGGTGCGCTGTCCCGTCTGGGGCTGCCCGTACCCGGGGCGGGCGCTGTCGTCGCGTGAGCGAGAGGCCGGTCCCGTGTTCCCGTCACTCCTCGGGCGCGTCCTCGTCCGCCCGGTACGTCTTGGTCCAGGTGGCGCCACAGCGGCAGCGGGACGACTCGATCAGCTCGCCGTTCTCGCTCACACCCAGACCGTGTCCGATGCGCACGTGAACGTGTTCACCCACGGCGCGTCTCCTCTCGCTGACGGAAGCCGGCGGAAAAGCCATTGAACGAGATACGGCGGCGGGGAGTAAGAGCGCGTTCGCATGGTGAGACGTCTCGAGAAAGGTACGGATTGCTCCCGGACGTCCGAATGGAAGGGAGGAGAAGTGCCATGGCACGGATACCCGTCCACGGAGACGGTCCGGAGAGCTGACCGCAGGACCCCGCGGCGGACCGCGCCGACGTGGGTTGCGGCCCCTGCCGTACGGGCGTTTTCTGGAAGTGTCCGGCGGTGAAAGAGCGCGAACGGGGCCACGGCAAAGCCCGAGGGCCCGCGCCTGTAGTGCCTCCCCCGGTAGCGGCTCCGTCCCGCCACCGTCAGCCGGCGTTCGACGCGGAGGTGACGCAGGTGAAAGCCGTCGTCTACGAGAAGCCCTTCAGCGTGGCTGTGAGGGATGTCCAGGATCCCCGGATCGAGCACCCGAACGATGTGCTCGTACGGGTCACGTCCACCGCGATCTGTGGTTCGGACCTGCACATGTACGAGGGCCGCACGGCGGCCGAGTCGGGCATCGTCTTCGGACACGAGAACCTCGGCATCGTCGAGGAGGTCGGCAGCGGCGTGACCTCCCTGGCCGAGGGTGACCGGGTCGTGATGCCCTTCAACGTCGCCTGCGGATTCTGCAAGAACTGCCTCGCCGGAAAGACCGGGTTCTGCCTCACGGTGAATCCCGGATTCGCCGGCGGCGCCTATGGATATGTGGCGATGGGCCCGTTCATCGGTGGTCAGGCGGAGCGGCTGAAGGTGCCCTACGCCGATTTCAACTGCCTGAAACTGCCGCCCGGTGAGGAGTTCGAGACCGATTTCGTCCTGCTCGCCGACATCTTCCCGACCGGTTACCACGGATGCGAACTCGCCCAGGTGTCCCCCGGTGAGAGCGTGGCCGTCTACGGTGCCGGTCCGGTGGGTCTGATGGCCGCCTACTCCGCGTTGCTGCGCGGGGCGTCGAAGGTGTTCTCTGTCGACCGGGTGCCCGAGCGGCTCGCCAAGGCGGAGCAGATCGGGGCCATCCCCATCGACTTCACCAAGGGCGACCCGGCCGAGCAGATCAAGGAACAGACGAACGGAGAGGGCACCGACAAGGGCGTGGACGCCGTCGGCTACCAGGCCCAGGCGCACGACGCCAGTCATGAGGAACCCGCCATCGTCCTCAACGAGCTCGTGGAGACGGTGCGGCCCACCGGCATGCTCGGTGTCCCGGGCCTGTACGTGCCCTCCGACCCCGGCGGGCCCGACGAGCACGCCAAGCGGGGCCAGTTGCTGGTCTCCATCGGCCGGATGTTCGAGAAGGGTCAGCAGATGGGCACCGGCCAGTGCAACGTCAAGCGGTACAACCGTCAGCTGCGTGATCTGATCATCGCGGGGCGGGCCAAGCCCAGCTTCGTGGTCTCCCATGAACTGCCGCTGGACCAGGCGCCGCAGGCGTACGAGAAGTTCGACAAGAGGATCGAGGGCTACACCAAGGTGGTGCTGCACCCCGGTCACGCCCTCGCGGCCTGAGCGACGGGTCCGGGCGCGCACAGGCGCCCGGACCCCGTCAAGGTGCTGCCCGAGGCCTCCGCCCAAGCTCCGTGAGCCAGGGCGTGCTGCACCACGCCCACTGCCGCCGTCATCACCGCGCCGCACGCCCTCCACACCTGAGCCGCTAGGAGCCGGTTCCGGTGCCGGTGGTGCCAGTCCCGGTGGTGGTGCCGGTGGTGGTGCCGGTCCCGGTGGTGGTGCCGGTCCCGGTGGTGGTGCCGGTGGTGGAGCCAGTCGCGGTGCCGGTCCCGGCGGCGCTGCCCTGATCTTCCTGCCTGGGAACTTCTCCCGGAACGCGGACCGGTGGCGACGCGGCCCGTAGATCCTCGACCGCGTGCTCCGGGAGGCTTCCGTCCGCCTCCCGCCGCTGCTCATGCTCCTGGCTCAGGACGTCCAGGACGGCGGAACCGTCGATGGTCTCGCGGGTGACCAGCAGGCCGGCGAGCCGGTCCAGGGCCCGGCGGTGCTCCCGCAGCAGCCCCGTCGCCCGCTCCTCGGCCTCGCGCAGCAGGCGTGCGGCCTCCTGGTCGATGATCCGCTGGGTCTGTTCCGAGTACGGCTGCCGGATCGAGTCCTCCGGGGTCTCGCCCAGGTAGTGCGGGCCGGCGGCGGCGTAGCCGACCGGGCCGAGCGCCGGGGACAGGCCGAAGTCCCGCACCATGCGCGTGGCGATCTGGGTGGCCCCGGCCAGGTCGTTGGCGGCGCCGCTGGAGCCCGCGCCGAAGACCACCAGCTCCGCCGCCCGGCCGCCGAGCCGCACCGCGAGCAGATCCGTCAGGTAGGCCTCGCTGTACAGATGGCGTTCGGCCTCGGGAAGCTGCTCGGTCACCCCGAGCGTCATGCCCGACGGCAGGACGGTGACCTTCGCGACGGGGTCGGCGTGCTCGCACAGCGCGGCGACCAGGGCGTGCCCCGACTCGTGGACGGCGACCGAGTGGCGCTCCTCGGGCAGCAGGGCGTTGGACGCCTCGCGACGGCCCAGCAGCACCCGGTCGCGCGCGGCGTCCAGATCGTGCGCCTCGATCAGCACGCGGTCGGCCCGTACGGCGTTGATGGCGGCCTCGTTGACCAGGTTCGCCAGGTCCGCGCCGGAGAAGCCGGGGGTGGCACGGGCGACCGTGACGAGGTCGACGTCGGCGGACAGGATCTTGCCCCGGGCGTGCACGGTCAGGATGGCGGCCCGCTCGGCCTGGTTGGGCAGGGGGACCGTGACCTGGCGGTCGAAGCGGCCCGGTCGCAGCAGGGCCGGGTCCAGCGCCTCCGGCCGGTTGGTGGCGGCGAGCACGACGATGCCGGTGGACTGGTCGAAGCCGTCCAGCTCGGCGAGCAGCTGGTTGAGGGTCTGCTCACGTTCGTCGTTGCCGCCGATGTGGCCGCTGCCCGAGCGACGCGCGCCCACGGCGTCCAGCTCGTCGATGAAGATGATCGACGGCGCGCGCTTGCGCGCCTCGTCGAACAGGTCCCGCACCCGGGAGGCGCCCACGCCGACGAACATCTCCACGAACGCGGACCCGGTCACCGACAGGAACGGCACGTCGGCCTCACCGGCGACGGCACGTGCGAAGAGCGTCTTGCCGGTGCCGGGCGGCCCCACCATGATCACTCCGCGGGGTCCCTTGGCACCGGCCGCCGCATAGCGCATGGGGTTGCGCAGGAAGTCGACCACCTCGCTGATCTCCTGCTTCACCCCGTCGTATCCAGCCACGTCGTCGAACCGGGTGGTGGGCCGCTCCGCCTCGATGATCTTCGCCCGGGACCGGCCGATGGCGCTGAGCCCACCGGTCACCGAGCGCGCGGCGCGGCGCCCGAACCACCAGAAGGCGCCGACCAGGAGCAGCAGCGGGAGGAAGGCGACGAGGAACGACAGGAACGGGTTGCCGCCGCTCCTGCTCTGCGAGGCGGTGATCTGGACGTGCTTGGCCTGGAGCTGCTGCTGCAGCGACCCGGTCCCCAGCGCGGTGGGCAGCTGGGTGGTGAACTTGGTGCCGTTCTTCAAACTGCCGCTGACCGCCCCCTTGTCGTTGATGTCGACCGTCTTGACCTGCCCGGCACCGACCTTGGCGGTGAAATCGCTGTACGTCAGGTGGGCCGGCGGGGTCCCCGACGGGGCGCGCACCAGCATGATGACGACCAGGAAGGCCACCCACAGCAGCGGGACGATCCACCACTGCCGGCCCCCCGGCGTGGGCCGCTGGTTCCCGGGCGGCCTCGGCGCGTCCCGGGGCGGCCCGGACTTGGCCGGTGGCGTGAGATGCCGGTGCGGCATCCGCACTCGCGTGATCACCACGCACCGCCTCCTCCCACCTGTGCGATGACACCCGGTGCCCGGCGGCGGGGCATTCCCGGGTCACTTCTCATGGTCTCTCGCCCAGCCCCGGAACGGCGCGCGGCCGGGTCAAGTCGGCGGCGAATCCGGAGAAGGAAGAATTGCCGGTCGGTGTAGCCGGCATCAACAGTGGCCGGTCCCATGCGCCTTCGTGTTCCTGTGCGCCCCCCGGGAAAAGCGAGCGGGAAGCGGGCAGCGGGTTGGACTGGGCAGGACAGGACTCATGCTCCACGTCCGAGGAACGTTCACCGATTTCGGCGAGTATGGACGGTGGCCACTGCGCCGGGCATATTCCCATTCGTCGGTCACGGTATCACCCTGTTCCGGAACCCACTGGCCTTTCTGAATTCCGTTTCCAGTTACGGGGATCTGGTCGAGATACGCCTCGGTCCCCAGCGTGCCTGGCTGGTGTGCCACCCGGAGCTGGTGCACCGGGTCCTCATGGACGCCCGCACCTTCGACAAGGGCGGTCCGCAGTACGACAGGCTGCGGCCGCTGATGGGCAACGGCCTGGTCACCTGCGCCCACGAGGACCACCGACGGCAGCGCAAGCTGATCCAGCCCGCCTTCCACCCGGCCCGGATCACCGACTACGCGCGGGTGATGGGCGAGGACCCGACCGTGACCGCGCGCCCTCACCCCACGAGCACGTCCGCCCAGCGGCTGGTCCCGCCCGGGCGCGTGTGCACACCGCACCGCGCCGACAGCGTGGTGACGATGTCGATGCCCCGGCCGTGCTCGTCCGGGTCGACCTCGCAGGTCGTATGCGCGGGCCCCGTGTCGGTCACGTCGACCCGTACGGCACCGTGTCCGTCCACCAGGATCCGTGACACTCTGAGCGTGGCCGGGGGCAGGGCGTGCACGAGCGCGTTGGTGAGCAGCTCCGAGGTCACGAGGAGCACGTCGTCAGCGGCGTCCTCGGGCACGTTCCAGCGGGTGAGGAGCGCCTGTACGCGTCGGCGTACCGCTGAGACGGCCCTGGGCGCGTACGGCAGCGGAAAAACGTGTTCCACCTCCGCGCACGGCGCGGCGTTGAGCTGCGCTGTGATCATGGGCCTTCCTCCTCCGGGCAGCGCCCTCGGCAGGGAGCCGGGCGTGATGGAACGCTAGGGACGGAAATGCCGCCGGTCAATGAACTGCGGTCGGCATTGCCGAACACAAGTCTTTAATCGGGACAAATCGGGACTATGATCGCTTCATGGCAGGCCCGGTCCAGTCCATCGAGAGGGCGGCGGCGATCTTGCGCCTGCTCGCCGCCGGCCCCCGTCGGCTCGGACTCGGCGAGGTGGCGTCCTCGCTGGGCCTGGCCAAGGGCACCGCCCACGGCATCCTGCGCACCCTGCAGCACGTCGACTTCGTGGAGCAGGACGCGACGACGGGAAAGTACCAGCTCGGGGCGGCCCTGCTGCACCTCGGCACCAGCTACCTGGATGTGAACGAGCTGCGGTCGCGCGCCATCAACTGGGCCGACGCCCTCGCCGCCCGCAGCGGGGAGGCGGTCCGCCTGGGCACGCCCCTGGAGGGCAAGGTGCTCGTGGTCCACCACGTCTTCCGGCCGGACGACACGCTCCAGACCCTGGACGTGGGCGCGCTGCTGCCGCTGCACGCCTCCTCGCTCGGCAAGGTCCTGCTGGCTTTCGGGGCCGCACCCCTGGAACCCCTGCTGGAGACCGGGCTGGAGGCGTACACCCGGCACACTTTGGTCCTTCCGGAGGACCTCACCCGGGCGCTCGGCGAGATCCGGGAGCTCGGCTGGGGCGCCGAGGTGCAGGAGATGAGCGTCGGCGAGGGCGGGATCGCCGCGCCGATCCGGGGGCACGGCGGCCTGGTGGTGGGCGCGATCGGCCTGTCCGGCCCAGTCGAGCGGATCTGCGACACCAAAGGCCGGCCCCTGCCGGCCCTGATCACCTTGCTCCGGGAGGCCGCGCGGGCGATCTCCAGAGACCTGGGCGCGGCCCGCTGGTAGGTCCGGGCACCCCGGCGACGCATGGGAAGGCAGGCCCGATCATGGTTGAACGGTATGTGGTGTCCATCGACCAGGGCACCACGTCCACGCGGTGCATCCTGTTCGACCACCGCGGGCGGCTGGTGTCGGTCGCCCAGAGGGAGCACCAGCAGTACTTCCCCCGGCCCGGTTGGGTGGAGCACGACGCCGTGGAGATCTGGCGCAACCTGCAGCGCGTGGTGCCCGAGGCGCTGGCCAACGCCGGTATCGACCCGGGACAGGTCGCCGCCATCGGGATCGCCAACCAGCGCGAGACGACCGTCCTGTGGGATCCACGCACCGGGGCCCCGCTGGGACGGGCGATCGTCTGGCAGGACACCCGTACCGGCCCGATGGTCGAGGACCTCATCGAGCGGCCGGGGGAGGAGTTCTTCCTCGACCGCTGCGGCCTTCCCCCCTCCACCTACTTCTCCGCGCCCCGGATCCGCTGGCTGTTCGACAACGTCGAGGGCCTCGAGCGGCGGGCCCGGGCCGGCGAGGTGCTGTTCGGCACCATCGAGAGCTGGCTGATCTGGAACCTGACCGGCGGCACCGACGGCGGTCTGCACATCACCGACGTCACCAACGCCAGCCGCACCATGCTGATCAACATCCGGACGCTGACCTGGGACCAGGAACTGATGGAGTTCTTCGGGGTGCCCCGCCCGATGCTGCCGGAGATCCGCTCTTCCGCCGAGATCTACGCCGAGGCCCGCTCGGTACTCCCGGGCGTGCGCATCACGGCCGCCCTCGGCGACCAGCAGGCGGCCCTGTTCGGGCAGACGTGCTTCTCGCCCGGCGAGGCGAAGTGCACCTACGGCACCGGCAGCTTCCTGCTGATGAACACCGGTACCGACCTCGTGCGGTCCCGGCACGGGCTGCTCACCACCGTCGCGTACAGGATCGCCCCCCATCCCACGGTCTACGCCCTGGAGGGCCCGATCGCCGTCACCGGCTCCCTCGTCCAGTGGTTCCGCGACCGTCTCGGCCTGATCAACAGCGCACCCGAGATCGAGACCCTGGCCCGCACCGTCGAGGACAACGGCGGCTGCTACATCGTCCCCGCGTTCTCCGGCCTGTTCGCCCCCCACTGGCGCAGCGACGCACGTGGCGTCATCGTCGGCCTCACCTCCTACATCACCAAGGGCCACCTGGCCCGGGCCGTCCTGGAGGCCACCGGCTGGCAGACGCGGGAGGTCGTCGACGCGATCAACGCGGACTCCGGGCTCGCCCTGAAGCAGCTCAAGGTGGACGGTGGCATGACCTCCGACAACCTGCTCATGCAGTTCCTGGCCGATGTGCTCGACGTTCCCGTGGTACGGCCGATGGTCGCCGAGACGGTCTCCCTCGGCGCCGCCTACGCCGCCGGACTGGCCTCCGGCTACTGGCCCGATCTGGAGGTGCTGCGCCGCAACTGGCACCGGGCCGCCCAGTGGCTGCCCGACATGGACCCCGAGCGGCGGGAGTGGGAGTACGAGAACTGGCAGCGGGCCGTCGAGCGGTCCCTGGGCTGGGTCCGGCCGCCGAGACGCTCCTCGTGACGGGGCGACGGCTCCAACCGTGCGGCAGAGCCGCCCGCTCAGGTCCGGTGTCCCCGCAGGAGCGCACGGAACCGTCGGCGTGCGCCCTCTTCGGCGAGGCCGGCGGGGCGCGGCGGTTCGGTCTCCGCGTCGACCACGAACTCCACGACCACGGGCCGCCGCGCGGCGAGAGCGGCGTCCCAGGCGGCGCCGATGTCCTTCGGGCGGTAGCAGTGGACGCCCTCCAGACCGAGCAGGCGGGCGTACCCGGCGTAGGGCACGTCCGGGACCGAGGAGGTGCCGCTCAGCCGGGGATTGCCGGTGGCCGCCCGCCGGTCCCAGGTGGCCTGGTTGAGGTCGCGGTTGTTGAACACGCAGAAGACCAGCGGGGGGCCGCCGGACAGGCGGTCCAGATGGTCCTTGACGGTGATCATCTCGGTCATCCCGCTCATCTGGAAGGCACCGTCGCCCACGAAGGCGATGACCGGCCGGTCGGGATACGCGAAGCGGGCCGCCAGGGCGTACGGGACGGCGGTGCCCATGGCCGCGTGGTGACCCGAGAGCGCCGTGCGCATGCCGGAACGCAGGTGGAGATGGCGCGCCCACCACACGGTGCCGACGCCCGCGTCGGCCGTGAGCAGCGCACGGTCGGGGAGCCGGTCGGATAGCTCGGTGACGACGGAGGCCGGGTTGATGAGGTGACCGAAGTGCTGCCGGGCCTCGGTGCGCCGCTTCCCGTGCCAGGTCCGCACGCTCTTCTCGACGCTTCGGCGCCAGGCGCGGTTCTTCTTGTGGTGCAGCAGGGGCAGCAGCGCCTCGAGGGTCGCCTTCGGATCGCCGACCAGACGCACGTCCCCCGGCCTGCACGGAGCCGTCACGCCCGCCTCCGGGTTGATCTCGACGCTCCGCACCGCCCACCGGCCGGACGGCAGCCAGGCCTCACGTGGCCCCGCCCCGACCAGCAGCAGGGTGTCGCAGGCACGCACCAGCCTCTCGCTGGCCGGACTGGCGACGCGGCCCGCCGGACCGGTCACGTACCCCAGGTCGTCGGGGAGAACGTCCAGCGCCAGCAGCGCCTTCGCCACCCCGGCCCCGAGCAACTCGGCCGCCCGCTCGACCTCCGCCCCCGCCTGAGCCGCGCCCCGCCCGATGACCATGGCCACCTTCCGGCCCTCGTCGAGAATGCCGGCCGCACGGCGGAGCTCCCCCTCCTCCGGCATCAGGAGCGGCCGGCCCCGTCCGAGCGCGAGGACGTCCGCCGGAACCGCCGTCCCGGCCGACGGCGGGGCCTGCTGGTCCAGGACGTCGGCCGGCAGGATCACCACGGCGACACCGCGCCGGGCCGACGCCGTCCGGAAGGCTCGGTCCAGGACGGGCTCCGCCTGGTCCGGAGAGACGACCACCTCGCAGGACTCCGACACGTCCGCGCACAGCCGGTCCAGGTGCACCGCCTGCGGCCGGCGTGCCCCCGGGCCGGTCCGCGGCACGTCGCCGAGCAGGGCCACCACCGGCTGCCGGTCCAGCCGGGCGTCGTACAGGCCGTTGAGGACCTGCACGGCCCCCGGCCCGGACGGCGCGAGGCAGCAGCCGACCGTCTCCGTGAACCGCGCGTGCCCGCAGGCCATGAAGGAGGCGGCCTCGCCGTGCCGTGCCTGGACGAACTCCGGCTCCCCGCCCGCCCGGCGGAAGGCCTCGAGCAATGGGTCGGCGCCCTGCCCCGGATAGCCGTACACCCGGACGACGCCCCAGGCGCGCAGGCGCTCCCGTACGACTTCCGAAACCAGGGCCATGAGTCCTCCCGCACATGTGCTGTGACCAGACCTGCCCCGGGCAGGCCGCCCCCCGACCGCCACGGGGGCGAATCGGCCCCGCTGGACCGCTTTTTCCACCCATTGGCGCAGGTCCCCCAGGAGTGCCCGGTCACCGGCGGACACCGGACGCGGGCACTCGGACGGCGCAGCCGGCGTTTCGCCGGCGCCCCGACAGGACACGGCTGTGTCGATCGAAGCGGACGGCTGCCCGGGAGGACGAGCGCGTGCCGGCGTCAGAGGAAGAGCGGTCCAGCGAGGCGGAGCACCGCGGAGAGCGCCTGGTGTCCGTGCTGGACCGGCGCATGCCGCTGCGGACCCTGGCACAGGAGTACCTCCGCAAGGCCTTCCCCGACCACTGGTCGTTCCTGCTGGGCGAGATCGCCCTCTACAGCCTGCTGGTCCTGATCGTGACCGGCCTCTACCTCACGCTCTTCTTCCACCCGGACATGACCGAGAGCGTGTACACGGGCTCCTACGCCCCGCTGCGGGGCACCCGGGCCTCCCAGGCCTACATCTCGACGCTGTACATCAGCTTCGACGTCCGCGGCGGACTGCTCATCCGGCAGATCCACCACTGGGGAGCGGACGTCTTCGTCGCCGCCATCGGCTGCCATCTGCTGCGGATCTTCTTCACCGGCGCCTTCCGCCGCCCCCGTGAGGTCAACTGGATGATCGGGGTGACGTTGTTCCTGCTGGCCCTGCTCGAAGGGTTCTGCGGCTACTCCCTCCCGGACGACCTGCTCTCCGGCACGGGGCTGCGCACCTCGCAGGGGATCGTGCTGTCGATCCCGGTCGTCGGCACCTATCTGAGTTTCTTCGTCTTCGACGGCCAGTACCCGGGGCACGCCATCATCTCCCGGCTGTTCATCGCGCACGTCCTGCTGGTCCCCGGCCTGCTGCTGCTCCTGGTGCGGGTGCACCTCGGGCTCGTGGTGAAGCTCAAGCACACCCACTGGGCCGAGCCGGGCCACACCAACCGCAACGCGGTCGGCAAGCCGCTGTTCCCCCAGTACGCCGCCAAGTCGGCGGGTCTGTTCTTCGCCGTCGCCGGTGCCCTCACCCTGATGGCGGCCCTGTTCCAGATCAACCCCATCTGGGACTTCGGGCCCTACCGCACGGACCACGTGTCGCTGGACTCGCAGCCCGACTGGTACGTCGGATATCTGGAGGGCGCCCTGCGGCTGATGCCCGCCTGGGAGATGAACTTCGCCGGCCACACGATCGCCTGGGACGTGTTCCTGCCCGGGGTGGCGCTGCCCGCCGTGCTGTTCGGGGTCCTCTACTGCTATCCACTGTTCGAACGCTGGCTGACGGGACCGTCCCACGAGCACCACCTGTGCGACCGGCCCCGCAACCAGCCCACGCGCACGGCGCTCGGCGTGGTGGGCGTGACGGTCTACGCGGTGCTGCTGATGGCCGGCGGCCAGGACGTGCTCGCGTACGTCTTCCATGTTCCGGTCGAGTACCTGACGTACGCCTTCCGCACCCTGCTGTTCGTCGGGCCCCTCTTCGCCTACTGGGCGACGCGGCGTCTGTGCCTGGGGCTGCAGGCGGCGGACCGGCGCAGGCTGCGGGAGGGAGGGGGCACCGGGGACGTGCGGCGGACCGCGGCGGGCGGCTACCGCGAGGGCCGGACGCCGCTCCCGGCCGAGGAGGCGTACCGGATCCTGGTGCGCGACACCCCCCGCCCCAGGGCGCACGGCACGGAGGTGTGGCGGCTCTTCCGCCGGCACCGGGTGCGCAACCGGCTGAGCGCCTGGTACTTCGGCGACCGCGTCGAACTGCCCGCCGGCGAGTGGCAGAGGCGGGCGGTACGGGCCGTGACCGCCGACCCGGAGGAGGCAGAGAAGGCCCACAGCGGCTGAGGGCTCGCGGGTCACCCGGTGCGCCGCAGCTCCCGAGCCTCCTCGGCGTGGATCCACCGCCAGGTCACCGTCAGCGCCGCGAGGCCGACCGGCAGCATGGACACCACCATGGCGAGACCCGCCGCGCTCTCACCCGCGGCGATCAGCCCCACGGCGGGCAGGTCGAGCAACGGCATGGACAGGTAGAGGTACAGACACCTGCCGGGGTCCGTCAGACGGTGCCGGGTGCCCACGACCGGCAGCCAGAACCACAGCGCCGCCACCACCACGGCAGCCTCCCACCAGGCCATGGGCCCCGGCGGCCGGGCAGCGCCGGTGTGCGCGAGCGTCACCGTGGCGTGCAGCACGAGGAAGAACGGCAGCGCGGCCCCGGCGGGCAGCGACAGGCGCCACCAGACCGGGTGCCGCCGGGTCGCCCGGATGACGGCCGGGACCAACGCGGAGACCGACAGCCCGGTCACCGCCATGCTCCACACGGGGCCGGCCATCGCGTGCCCGGTCACGCCTCATCCCTCGCCCGGTGTGGAGGCGGCCCGTAGGGCCAGGGCGGCGGCCACCCCCAGCAGCGGGACGGCCACGACCAGCAGCCACAGGCCGTACACGGCGGAGAGCACGCCCAGGGTGATCCCCGCAGCCGCGGGCGGGACCGCCGCCGCGCCGCCCCGGGGCAGCCGGTAGCGGGTGTGCTCCTCCGGCCCGGCCTCCGAGGAGCCGAGCACGAGCAGTGCGGCCAGCTCGAGCACCGCCACCACCGAGCCCCACAGCCAGTAGACGAGGCTGGCCTCCCCGTAGACGGCGAGGACCGCGAGCAGCACGCCGTTGAGCAGCCCCCACCCCGCCACCACGACCGCCGCCGCATGCCGTTTCACCCGCGGCTCCCGGACAGCGCCGCCCGGTCGTCCGGCTCCCCCCGCCCCTCCCGCAGCGTCAGCAGCGGGGCGTGACCCTGCACGGGCGGCACCGGATACTCCGGCGTGAAGTTCGTGGCCGGCGGGGGCGAGGAGGTGGCCCATTCCAGGGTGTTGGCACCCCACGGGTCGGGCGGCGCGGGCACATGGCGGCCCAGCGAGCGCTTGCGCAGCGTCCACAGCACATTGACGACGAACACGACCATGGCCGCCGCCAGCACGGCCGCTCCGCAGCTGGCGAGCAGGTTGAGCAGGCTGAATCCGTCGAAGGGCGCGTAGCTGACGACGCGGCGCGGCATGCCCTCGTAACCGAGGGCGAACATCGGCAGGAAGGTCAGGTTGGTGCCGATCACCAGCAGCACGAAGTGCAGACGGCCCAGGCGCTCGACCAACTCCACACCGGTGGCCTTCGGGAACCAGAAGTAGACGGCCGCGAACAGCCCGAAGGCGCTGCCGGCGAACAGCACGTAGTGCAGATGGGCCACCACGAAGTAGCTGTCCGTCAGGTGGTAGTCGAGGACCGGGGTGCCGACCATGATCCCGGTCAGGCCCCCGATCAGGAACTGCGGCAGGAAGGCGAGGGCGAAGAGCATCGGGGTGCGGAAGACCAGCCGGCCGCCGAGCACCGTGCCGATCATGGCGAAGTACTCCACGCCCGCCGGGACCAGCAGGCTGATCGACGTCAGGGAGTAGTAGTCGTTCGAAACCTGTCCGGTCGCGAACATGTGGTGGGCCCACACACTCATCGACAGGGCGGCGAACACCAGCAGGGACAGGACCGTGCCCTTGTAACCGAAGAAGGCCCGCCCGGAGAAGACGGCCAGTACCTCGGCGACCGCCCCGAGATAGGGGAAGAACATCACGTACACGACCGGGTGGCCGTAGAACCAGAACAGGTGCTGGTAGCCGATGTTCCACGCGTTCGCGTGGAAGACGGACGGGTCGGCGCGGCCCGCGGCGAGCAGGGCCATCGCGGCCAGGAGCGAGGGGAAGGAGCCGATGACCATCAGGCAGCTGGCGACCATGGACCAGGTGAAGACGGGCATCCGCAGCATGGTCATCCCCTGGGTCCGCTTGCGCAGCGCTGTCCAGAGGACGGTCCAGCCCATGAGGATCATGCCCGTGGTGGAGAGCACCACGCCGACGATCCACAGGTCGGGTCCCACGCCGGGGGAGAAGTCGCTGTCGGCCAGCGGCGGATACGAGAACCAGCCCGAGCTGGCGCTGCCGTTGGCGGCGGCGAGACTGACCAGCACCAGGACGGCCCCGCACACGTAGAGCCAGTAGCCGAGCAGTGTGGTGCGGGGCGCGGCGATGGCCGGGGCACCGATCTGCAGCGGGACCAGGTAGACGCCGATCCCGAGGGCGAACGGCGTGATGACGAGGTAGATCATCCCCGAGCCGTGCAGGGTGAACAGCTGGTTGTAGGTGTGCGGCAGCACCAGGTCCAGTTCCGGCTGGGCGAGCTGACCGCGCATGATCAGGGCGAAGACGCCCATCACCAGCAGCAGCACCAGCGAGGTCGCGACGGTCAGCAGACCGATCCGCTTGTGGTCGGTGCTGGTCGCCCAGCCGAGCCAGTTCCCCGCCGGCACCTCCTTGGACCCGCCCGGCGCCTGAGCGGTCGTCATGCGGGCGTACCGCCCGCCGGCGCCCCCGCGTGCTGTGCCAGCCACTTGTCGTACGCCGCGGGCGAGACGGCCTTGAGCCAGAAGTCCATCGTGTGGTGGCGGTCCCCGCAGAACTCCCCGCACCGGCCGATCCAGCGGCCCTCGCGGTCCACGGTGAGGGTGACGGTGTTCACGTGGTGCGGGAAGATGTCCCGCTTGTAGCGGAGATCGGGCACCCACAACGAGTGGATGACGTCCGGTGAGGCCATCCTGAACCTGATCGGCCGTCCCGTCGGCACCACGAGAGTCGGCCGCCTTCCCGCCCGGCAGTCGGCACTCACCCGGAGCGGCTTGCCGGCCTGCGGGTAGTCGAACCGCCAGCACCACTGGAACGCGGTGACGGTCACCTCGACCGGATCGCCGTGCGCCGCCGCCCGGTGCTCCTCGTGATTCTGCCGGGCCGTGTAGACCACCAGGAAGGCCGCCACGGCGACCAGCGCGGCGACGTAGAAGGCTTCGGGGCGGGTGTGTTCGAGTCGGCGCGAGGGGTGGCGCCGGGCTCCCGACCGGCGTCGTACCACGGCGAGGAACACCAGCAGCGTGACGACGGCGAACACGAAGGCGGCGAGGGCGGACTCGAGGGCGAACACCGTCCCGAAGAACTGCCGCGTGGTCATGGTGCTCCTGTTGTGTCGCGCCGGACGCGTGAACAGGAACGGACATTACGGGCGAACGGAGCTCTCCAGCCAGGTGACACACCGTACGCCCACGGTTCAGCGGGGGTGCCGGGAGCCGCGCCGGAACCCAACCATCCGCCAGATCCTGACCTCGCGCATGATTCCGGGCATCTCCCTCACCAGCAGGGTCAGCGCCACGCCGCCCACGATCAGCGCCTCCGCCATCAGCACTCGTCTGGCCGTCATCTTCCGCACTCCTCACTCGTCGTGTGTACGGCCGCGCCCGAGTCGGGCGCGGCCCTGACCGGTACCTCACCCGGGGGAGAGGCTCGGCATCATCTTCATGATCGCGTCGTGCTTCTTCCAGTGGACCCCGGTCGAGCGCCGCGCGTCCGCGGTGCCGTCCTTGTGGTGTCCGGGCTGGCGGTTGTAAGGGCCCTTGTTCCCCTGGTGCAGCCCGGTGACGTGCCGGGGCGTATAGGTCTTGACCTGCGGTCTGCCTACTCGGATCCTGCCCATCGTCAGCTCCTTGCCGCGTCCTGCGGTTGTTCGGTCAGCTCCTCGAAGAACCGCTCGACGGCGGGCCACACCCGGCTGCCGCCGGACATGCCCCGCCACTCCCGCCGGACGAGCGCGACCATTCGGAAGCAGTCGTCCACGGGCACGATCCAGTGGTGCTTCGCGGAGCGTGCGGTGTTCACCAGCAGTGCCTCCACCTCCGGTGCGAGACCGGCGAGCGGGGGACACCGGGCGACCACGTCACGCCAGGCCCCCGCGTCCGCCTCCCAGCGGGTGGCGCCCGCGGGGCTCGGGTAGTGCGCGCTCACGGTGCCGTCCGAGTGCCGTACGAAGAACGCCAGCCCCACCGGGACGCCGAGTTCCCGGGTGTCCACCTCGGGCAGTCGCACCCGGCGCCGAGGCACCAGCCGGTACCGCCCCTCGCTCGCCTCCTCCTCCACGAAGAGCAGGGAGCAGGGTCGGCACGCGCACAACACCTCCTCCTGCCCAGTGTCGTACAGGTGCCGGTGCTCGGGCTCGACGTCGGTGCCGCACAGGTCGCACGGCTCCGCGTCCGGCCGCCGCCCGGCGGCCGAGCGGATGACGCGGGCCAGCGCGCCGGTGGTCACGACCGCTCCCCGGCGGACACCGTGCGCACGGTGAGCGTGTCGACCGGGACGAAGGCGGGGGGCCTCGCGTCGTCGCCCGGCGCCCGTTCGACGCCGGAGAGTTCGGGTGCCAGGGCGAGCACGGCCTCGCGGACCGCCTCCTCCAGCGCCGCCGAGGAGGATCCGCACCCCTTGGCGGCCAGCCGCACCCGGGCGACCCCCTCCTCGACGCCCGCCAGCTCCACGTCCCCGCCCCGCTCCCGCACCGCCGGGCGCAGCCCGTCGACGGCGCGGGCCGCCCGGACCTCGGGTGGCTCGGGGTGGATGTCGTGCAGCACCAGGAGATGACCGACGAGGTCGTCAGCGGCCATGCGGCCGGCCAGGGCGGGGTCGGCGGCGTCCAGGACGCGGGCCAGGGCCTCGCCGTAGAGCTCGGTGAGGGTCCGCACCGCCTCGATCGCCGTCCCGGTCATCGGGCCCGGAGCGCCTTCGAGCTGCTCGAGCAGTCCGTCGAGGCGGGAGAGCCGCTCCACGACCGCCGCCTCGTCGAGCCGCGCGGAGTCATCCATGAGCCGCTCCGAACATCGGCGAGTGCAGCTTGGTCAGTGTGTTGCCCTTGCCGAGGTACATGTGCACACCGCAGGGCAGACAGGGGTCGAAGCTGCGGACGGTGCGCATGATGTCGACGCCCTTGAAGTCCTCCGGGCCGTTCTCCTCGAAGATCGGCTGGCCCTGCACGGCGTCCTCGTACGGGCCGGGGGTGCCGTAGTGGTCCCGAGGGCTCGCGTTCCACGGGGTGGGCGGGTACGGGTGGTAGTTCGCGATCTTCTTGTCCTTGATCACCAGGTGGTGGGAGAGGACACCCCGCACCGCCTCGTGGAAGCCGCAGCCGATCGCCTCGTCCGGCACCTCGTAGTTCTCGAAGACCTTGGTGTCACCGCTGCGGACCTGTTCCATCGCCCGCTCCAGGAAGAAGAAGGCCATGGCGGCGGAGTAGGCGACGAAGTACGGGCGGGCCCGGTCCCGTTCGATCGTGTTGCTCCACTGGGGGATCTTCCACTCGAACGTCATCTCCGGCAGCTTCTCGCTCTTGGGCAGCGAGATGCGCACGCTGTGTCCGGTGGCCTTCACATACGGCGTGTCGACCAGCCCGTTGAGCGCCGTCGACCACAGCCGGGCGAGCGGGCCGCCACCGGTGTCCAGCGCCAGGTGCTGGGCGCTGTTCTTGTCGTACCAACGCGGGCTCATCACCCAGCTGTAGTTGCCCTCGAAGTTCCGCTTCTGCGGCACCGGCACCGTCGTCTGGTTCCACGGGTGGCGCATGTCGACGGCGTTGCCGAGCGGGTCGTGGGTGACGAACGGGTCCTCGTTCACCCAGTCCTCGTAGTAGGAACTGCCCAGCAGGATCCGCATGCCCAGGTTGATGTCGACCAGGTCGTTGGTGACGAGACTGCCGTCCACGATGATGCCCGGGGTGACGAACATCGCCTTGCCCCAGTCGTTCATCGTCTCGTAGCGGTAGTCCACGACGTCCGGGTTCTGCCAGGCACCCCAGCAGCCGAGCAGGATCCGGCGGCGGCCCACCTCCTCGTAGCCGGGCAGCGCCTCGTAGAAGAAGTCGAAGACGTCGTCGTTCATCGACACGGCCTGCTTGATGAAGTCCAGGACCCGCAGCAGCCGGGAGAGGTAGTCGGTGAACGTGGTCGGCTGCGGCATGGTGCCGACCCCGCCCGGATACAGCGTGGACGGGTGCACATGGCGCCCCTCCATCAGGCAGAACATCTCCCGGGTGATCCGGCTGACCTTGAGCGCCTCCTTGTACAGCTCGCCCTCGAACGGGTTGAAGGCGCGCATGATGTCGGCCACGGTCCGGTAACCGTGGATGTAGCCGTTGCGGGCCTCCGTGCGCTCGGCCCGGGCCAGGAGGGTCGGGTTGGTGGCCTTGACCATGGCCTCGCAGAAGTCGACGAACACCAGGTTGTCCTGAAAGATGGTGTGGTCGAACATGTACTCGGCTGCTTCGCCCAGGTTGACGATGGTCTCCGCCAGTCGCGGCGGCTTGACGCCGTAGGCCATCTGCTGGGCGTAGTTGGAACACGTCGTGTGGTTGTCGCCGCAGATCCCGCAGATGCGCGAGGTGATGAACCCCGCGTCACGGGGGTCCTTGCCCTTCATGAAGACGGAGTAGCCTCTGAAGAGCGAGGACGTGCTGTGGCACTCCACCACCTCGCGGTTGGCGAAGTCGATCTTCGTGTAGATGCCGAGATTGCCGATGATCCGGGTGATCGGGTCCCAGGACATGTCCACGATCTGCGCGGGCTTCCGCCCCGCGGCCCGCGCTTCGGTTGCCGTCATGTCCGTGCCTACCTCGCTCTCTCTCGCTGTCGCCGGTGCCCGTCGGGGCGCCAGTACGGGTCGTAGCCGCTCGTCAACTTGTCCCTGTTGTGGCGCCACTTGGGCTCGCGGTTGACGGCCATGTTGGTGATGCCGCGCAGCCGCCGGATCACGGCCCCGTAGGGCCTGATCACGGCGGACGAGAGGGTGCCGCCCGTGGGCTCGTCCATGAACGGCATGAAGGCGTCCGGGAACCCGGGCATCGTGCAGCCGATGCAGATGCCCCCGACATTCGGGCAGCCGCCGATGCCGGCCATCCAGCCGCGCTTGGGCACGTTGCAGTTGACGACCGGGCCCCAGCAGCCGATCTTCACCTGGCACTTGGGGGAGTTGTAGTCCTTGGCGAAGTCGGCCTGCTCGTAGTAGGCGGCGCGGTCGCACCCCTCGTGCACCGTCTTCCCGAACAGCCACTGCGGGCGCAGCATGTGGTCCAGCGGGGGCGGCGGCGCCGACCCGGCCGCGTGGTAGAGCACCCAGGTGAGGGTCTCCATGAAGTTCTCCGGCTGGATCGGGCAGCCCGGCACGTTGACGATCGGAAGCGCGCCCTGCGACTTGAAGTCCCAGCCCAGGTAGTCCGCGAGGCCCATGCAGCCCGTGGGGTTGCCCGCCATCGCGTGGATCCCGCCGTACGTGGCGCAGGTGCCGGCGGCGACGACCGCCCAGGCCTTGGGTGCGAGGTTGTCGATCCACCAGTTGAGGGTGAGCGGTTCGCCGGTGTCCTGGTCGTTGCCGAACGACGTCCAGTAGCCGTCGCCCTCGATGATGTTCTGGTTGGGGATCGAACCCTCGATGACGAGGATGAACGGCGCCAGTTCACCGCGAGCCGCCGCGCGGAAGGGGGCGAGGAAGTCCTCGCCGCCCAGGCTCGGGGAGAGCACCTTGTTGTACAGGTTCACCTTCGGCAGGCCCGGCACGAGCCCGGCGACGATGTCCTCGATCGCCGGCTGGCCGGAGGCCGTCATCGAGACGGTGTCCCCGTCGCAGCTCATGCCCTCGGAGATCCACAGGATATGGACCTCGTCGAAGCCGTTCCTCTGTTCAGCCCTCGTGGGCTGCTGGCTGACCTCCGTGGTGCCGCTTTCGACGGTCATGTCCTCGGCCTCCCTTGCAGTCGGTCCCTAAGGCGGTCGTAGGCCGCGGCCACCGGTCCGGCGAAGGCCAGGGCGGGAGGCTCGTCGGGCGCGTTGGGGTGCGGCCGGGTCGGGGCGGTCTGCTTGGACCGGGCCAGGAGTTTGCCGAGCCGCAACAGCTCCTCCTCCGAGACCGCGTCGCGGAGCAGGGGCATCAGCTCGCCCTCCTCCTCGCGGATGTGCTCCTCGACCTCGCGGCGCAGTTCGTCCATGAGCTCGCTCGTGCGTCCGTCGTCCCCGGACTGCTTGTCCAGGGCCAGGAGGGTCTCCTTGACCGCCCTGTGCTCGCTCAGGTGCTCGCGGATGCGCTGGTCCCCGTCCGACAGGACCTTCTTGGCCAGCGGGTAGACCATCAGCTCCTCGAGCGCCGCATGCTTGGACAGCTCGCGGACCAGGGTTTCCACCACGGCCCGGCGCTGGGCTGCGGAGGCGGCGGCGTGGTAGTCGCGGAACAGTTGCTCGACCATCCGGTGGTCGTGCATCAGCAACTCGATGGCGTCCATTACGGCCTTCCTGGTCGGGGACGGTGGCGGCACAGAGGTGGGGCGGATCCGCCGGCTAGGAGGCGGAAGAGGGGGACGGGGCCGGGGAGGGGGCGAGGGAGCGGATGGCGCCGTGCAGCCGGGCGAGCATCTCCGGCGGCATGGTCTCCACCCGGTCGAGGATCCGCGCTGCCCGCGGGTCGGTGGCGCGTGCCTCGCGTTTCTCGTCGTCCGTGAGCAGCAGCGTCCGCAGGGTGAGGATCTCGTCGATCTCCGCGGCGTCGTGCAGGTCGCCGGGGCTCTCCGGGGCCACCTGCGGATGGTCGGGCAGGATGATCGGCGAGGACAGGACGAGCGAGTCGGATCCATCCGGACCCGCGAGAACCGGGAAGGTGTACAGGTTGCGGCACTCCCTCACGTACGGCGCGACGTCCTCGGGCGGGTCGATCGAGGAGTAGAAACCGAGCCCCTCACCGCCGACGAAGGTGTGCGCCGCGATGAGCGAGTGTCGAAGGGCCTCGTCGCGGGGAGCGTCGGGCGGCGTCGCACGGCCGGTGTTCTCGGTGCGGACGCGCAGGCGGTACAAGGAGTCGGCTCCGGCGACGGGTTCGAGGTGCAGCGTGGTGCGCGCCTCGATGGGGGAGCGGCGGCGCACCAGGCGCCCCGCGTCTGCGGGCAGGGGCTCGCTCTCGTGGCCGCCGGGAGCGCCGAAGGCGAACTCCGCGTCGTGAGCGAGGAGTTCGGCGAGTGGAGCGGTCAGGTCCCTCTCGCGCGGCATCGCCTCGTCGAAGGACAGATGGACCGTACCGGCGGTCTCCAGTGAGTCCACGGGCGTGTAGTGACCGTCCCCGTCCCGTCGCTCCACGCCCCGGTACTGCATCTGCAGATAGCGCACGCGCACCCGTACCACGGCGCCGGGCCGCGCGCGCAACAGGCACTCGGTCTGCTGCTGCCAGGACTCCACGGACCCCGAGACGCCCGGCGTCACCGGGCCGTGGGCCTCGGCCCAGGCGCGGGGGGCGAGGATGCCGAACTGCCAGCGCACCCGGTTCTTGGCCGACGAGCGGCGGTACGGGTAGAGCAGGTATCCCTCGTAGAGGACTGCGTCGGCCACGGCGCACGCCTCTTCGACCGCGGAATGCACGCTCACGGTTTCGCCCAAGGGGTCGCTCACCGTAACTCCTCACTGACCAGCTGTGCGTATTGCAGTGGTTTACAACGATCACACCTTTTCTTGCGATAGGCGCGTATTGAGCGCGGATGGGTGAGTGGCGCGTCGACGGGGACGGGGAGTCGTCGTGTCGGCACGGTCTGAGCGGGTACTGCGGGGAGATGACTGACGGCCGTCGGCCCCGGCGGGACCCCGATGCGGAACGAGACGGAGGCGGCAGCGATGCGGATGCAAGGCGACGACTCGGCGGAGGGCAGGAGCCGAGTGGGCGATGCGGCGGCGCGGCTGGCCCAGGACACGGCGCAGCTCGCTCGCCACGAGATGCTCGCGGTGCAGAGCGAGGTCAGGGCGGCGCTGCGCCGGATCGGAGCGGGGGGCGCGCTGCTGGGCGCGGCCGGGATCTGCGGCCTGCTGGCCCTGTGGTCGGCCCACGAGACGGCCCTGCGGACACTGGAGTCGGCCCTGCCGGGCGCCCGCGCGTCGGCGGTACTGACCTGCGCCTACGCCACGGGCGCCGCAACGCTGGGCGTCGCGGCACGCAACCGGGTACGCGCCGCCGGCCAGGCGTCGGCGGACGCACTGGACCGGGCCCGGGAAGCCGTTCCGACGGGGACGCGGAGGGGCGAGGGGGACAAGGGGGGCGACTGAAGCGCGGGGGAAGTACGGGCCGGTGGACTTCAGTGGCCCGCAGCGCGGGATGCGGTGAGCCGGCACGGGCGCCGCAACGGGGCGAGCCGCAGGACTCGGTCGCGCCGGGCGTTGGGCCGTTCGGGTGGTCGCGTGGGAGTCGGTGCGGCGCGTATGCAGGGCCGGAGCGCGTGCGGGGTGTCGGGGTGGCAGGCTGCGGGGTCGGGCCGGGGCCGTCCGGGTCAGAGGGGGTCCGACAATACGCCTCGCGCGCCCGGCGGGAATCGTCAGACACCCCCCAGCCCCGGCCCTGCCGGGCGGCACCACGCTCGCGCGCCGTGTGGGCCGTCGGTCCATGGACGGCGCGTACGGAAGGAAGGGGTGTCCGTGGAGATGATCCCGGTCGACTCCGAATCGGCTAGCTCCGGTACCGCGTTCACCGAGCCCGCGTACCGGCGGGCGCGAGCCGCGCAGGGCGGCAGCGCGCCGGTCGGTGACGCGACCGCCTGGGACCTGTTCCGCATGGCCTTCGCCTCGGTCGCCCCGCCCGGCGCCACCCGCCCGCCCACCACGGGCGGCGGCTGCCGGCGCCCGTGACCACGGGCCGTGTCGGTCACGTCCGGCCATGACCACTTTCAGGCGCCCTCGCGCAGGGCGTCCGAGATGGGCTTGGCGCCGCCGTGCGTGGTGAGTCCGCCGTCGACCGGGATCTCGGCGCCGGTGATGAAGGACGCGTCGTCGGAGAGGAGGAAGGTGACGAGCGGGGTGATGTCGTCGACGGTCCCGGTGCGGCCGAGTGGTGTCCCGAGGAGGTTGGCCTCGCGGAACGCGGGCGCGGCGGAGGCGGTCATCTCGGTCTCGATGAAGCCGGGATGGACGCTGTTCACGCGGGTACCGCGCGGTCCCAGTTCCATGGCGGCGGTCCTCGACAGGCCGCGCAGGGCCCACTTGCTGGCGGTATAGGCGACGGGGTAGTGGGCGGTCAGGGCAGCCGACGAACCGACGTTCACGATCGACGCCCCCGCCCGCATCAGCGGCACCAGGTGCTGGATGCCGAGGAGCGGCCCGGTGACGTTGACGGCGTGGACGCGGGCCATGTCCTCGGGGCGTACCTGGTCGATACGGGCGCGCCAGGTGACGCCCGCGTTGTTGACCAGGCCGTGCACCTGCCCGTACGTCTCGCGCAAGTCGGCGGCGAGGCGGGCCCAGTCCTTCTCGCTGGTGACGTCGAGGCGGCGGCAGCCGGGGGCCTCCGTGACGTCGGTGGCGATCACACGGGCACCCTCGCGGTTCAGCGCCTCGGCCTCCGCGGCGCCCTGGCCTCGGGCCGCGCCGGTGACCACGACGACCTTGCCCAGCAGCCTCTTGGAGCGGAGGTCGGTCACGGTCGCTCCCGCGGGCGCAGCCGCGCGGCCTCGACCGGCACCGGGGCGGGGCCGGCCACCACGGTGTTGGAGACGCTGCCGATGCCTTCGACGGTGAGCGTGACCATGTCGCCGGGCTTCAGCGGCGGCGGGTCCTGCCTGCCGCGCACGCCCCACAACTCGGCGAGGCAGCCGCCGTTTCCGCAGGTCCCGGAACCGAGCACGTCACCGGGACGGACCACGGTGCCGCGCGAGGCGTACGCGGTCATCTCCTCGAAGGTCCAGCTCATGTTGGACAGCAGGTCCTTGCCCACGACCTCGCCGTTGATCTGGGCGGTCAACGCAAGACGCGCCGTGGATGGGCCGGGGCGGGTGCAGGAAGGCAGTGGGCACCTCCGGGCCGCGAATCCGGCGCTGTTCCTGCAGGGTGGAAGCGGCAACGGTCTGCCACTCTTGGACGTGTCCCGGTGGCTGGGGCACAAGGGATCAACGAGACGGCGGACACGTACGGGCACCTCACCCGGACGCCACCGGCCGGCGGTCAAGGTGATGGACGTGCGGGTGCGCTGACCCGGCACCCGTGCTGACCCGGTGCGGCATGATCCGGCGTTTTCGCAAGTCGGAGGGTGGTTTGGTATGTGCGGTCGCTATGTCTCCACCCGCGGCCCCCAGGATCTCGTACGGCTCTTCAGGGTCACCGACTGGGACGAGGGGGAAGACCTGCCGCCGAGCTGGAACGTCGCTCCGACGGACCACGTGTGGGCGGTTCTCGAACGCGCACCTCGCGGCGCGGGAGCCGTCCGGCGGCAGTTGCGCTCGCTGCGCTGGGGCCTGGTGCCGTCCTGGGCGAAGGACCCGAAGATCGGCGCCAGGATGATCAACGCGCGGATGGAGACGGTGCACGAGAAGCCCGCCTTCCGCCCGGCCTTCCTCAGGCGGCGCTGTCTGCTGCCCGCCGACGGCTTCTACGAGTGGCAGCAGGTACCGGCCGATGGCAAGGCCAAGGCCCGCAGACAGCCGTACTTCATCAGCCCGCAGGACGGCCAGGTCATGGCCCTGGCGGGGCTGTACGAGTTCTGGCACGACCCGTCGGCGGCCGAGGAGGACGACTCCGCCTGGTGGACGACCTGCACCATCCTGACCACGGAGGCCACCGACGCCGCGGGCCGCATCCACCCCCGGATGCCGCTGGCCGTCGCCCCCGGCCACCAGGACGCCTGGCTCGACCCCGCGCACCAGGACCCGGCACGGCTGCACGCCCTGCTGAGCCCGCCCGCGGACGGCCGACTGGACGCCCGCCCCGTGTCCGCGGCCGTCAACGACGTCCGGAACAACGGCCCACAACTGTTGGAGCGAGTCGAGGCATAGGCTCCGACGACACGACGCCCGTCGGCGCATTCGCTCGTATGCTGGTCCCCGAATCGCTCAAACGAACATTCAAGGGCGGGGAGGCCTCATGCGTGAGCCGGTCGATCTCAGGCGTCGGCGGATCCTGGCCGCGGTGCAGGCGCGCGGTGCCGCGCGGGTGCGGGACCTCGCCGCCGAGCTCCAGGTCTCCGTGGTGACGATCCGCCGGGACGTGGAGGAGCTGACCCGTGAGGGGAAGCTGCGGCGAGGTCACGGGGTGGTCCGCTCGACGCTTCCCGCCCAGGAGGTGCCGGGCACCCCCGTCGCGGACGGGGACACCGTCGCCGTGGTGGTGCCCGAGCGGCACTCGTACCTCTACGAGACCCTGCACGGCGCCCGCACCGCGCTGGAGGAGGCCGGCCTGCGCATCGCCCTGCACATCGCGCCGCAGGTGCCCGGAGCGGAACGCCCGCAGGTGGAGCGGGCGTTGGCGGAGGGCGTGCGCGGTGTTCTCCTCGCGCCGCGGTGGCGCACTCCGGAGGCCGAGGAAGCCGACCACGAGTGGCTCGCGGACCTGGGCGTGCCGACGGTGCTGATGGAACGGCGGCCCCGCAAGGGCAGCGCCCTGCACGCGATGGACTCGGTGTGCTCGGACCACTGGTACGGCGCCCATCTCGCCGTGCAGCACCTGGTGGGTCTCGGGCATCGGCGGATCGTCTTCGCGACACGTGACGACAGCCCCACCGCGCGCACCCTGCGGGCCGCCCTGGGCGAGGTCGCCGAGGCGCATCCGCTCGTCGCGGAGTGGGCCTGGGCGCTGAGCTCGCCCGCGGCAGGGGAGGACGGGCCGACGGACCTGGCCGCTCTGCTGCGCAAACTCGGAGCCACCGCGGCCGTGCTGCACGGCGACGTCGACGCCCTGATGCTGGTTCAGCAGCTCGCCGAGAACGGTGTGCGGGTCCCCCAGGACTGCTCGGTCGTGGCGTACGACGACGTGGTGGCAGGGCTCGGCACCCCACGGCTGACCGCCGTCTCGCCGCCCAAGGGCGAGGTGGGCCGTGTCGCCGCCGAACTGCTGCTGCGACGGCTCGAGGGCTCCGGCAACGGCGCGCTCCGTTCGGTGCAGCGCATCGAGCTGTTGCCCACGCTGACGGTCCGCGACTCCACCGGTGAGCCTCCCGCGCCAGGAAATGAGCGTTTGACCGTTTAATTTTCTTCTGATCGATCTCTTGACCGTTTTTTGTTGCGGCATGAGGATTCCCGTGTCTCGAACAGGTCGTGTCCGCACGGACACCAGCAGCCGCGGGAGGCACCATGCCTGGTCGACAGAGCCGTCGATCCGTGCTCGCCGCGATGGCCGCACTACCGCTGACAGGAGCCGTGAGCGCCTGCAGTGGCACGGCGGGTCCCCCGTCGCGCGGCACCGGCAGGACCATGCGCATCACCTTCTGGTCCGCCCTGCGCGGCAGCCAGGAGGTGGTGGACGCGTTCAATCGCACGCACGACCGCATCCAGGTCGACTTCCAGCAGATCCCCTCCGGAGGACAGGGCGGCTACGCCAAACTCAGCAACGCCGCCCGGGCCGGCAATGCGCCCGACGTCGCCACCATCGAGTACCCGCAGGTCCCCGGCTTCGCCATCGACGGCGTCGCCCGTGACATCACCGCGCTCGTCAGCGACACCCTGCGCGCCAAACTGCTCCCGCAGGCCCTCGGCCTGACCACGTTTCAGGGGCGGGTGTTCAGCGTCCCGCTCGACGTCGAGCCGATGGTCATGCACTACCGGACGGACCTGTTCGAGCAGTACGGACTCCAAGTGCCGCGTACCTGGGACGAGTTCGCGGACCTCGCCCGCACCGTCAGGCGCAAGGCGCCGCGACGGCGGCTGGTGCTGTTCCCCACCGACGGGGCCACGCAGTTCGCCGCGTACTCCTGGCAGGCCGGCGCCCACTGGTTCGACACCTCCCACGGCGCCTGGAACGTCTCCCTCGCCGACGCCCCCACCCGGCGCATCGCGGCGTACTGGCAGCGGCTGATCGACGACGACGTGGTGTTCATGAACGCCGTCGAGAGCCGGCAGTCCGACGCGCAGATCGGCAACGGACTGGTCCTCACCCGGCTGAGCGGCGCCTGGGACGCCGGTGCCCAGATGAAGGCGCGGCCCGCACAGAAGGGCCAGTGGCGGATCGCCCCGCTGCCCCAGTGGGACACCGGCCGGCCCTACGTCGGCACGCACGGCGGCTCCACCTTCGCCGTCACCAAGGACAGCAGGCACCCCGAGGCCACCATGGAGTTCATCGAGTGGCAGGTCTCCCACCCGGACGCGCTGCGCGCCCGCCTCTCCAGCGGCACCAGCAGCCAGTACCCCGCGGCCTCGACCCTCGTCGCCGTGGGACGCGCCGCCTTCGACCGGTCGTACTACGGCGGCCAGGACATCTACCGCCTCTTCGAGCAGGAGGCCCACAAGATCCGCGACGGCTGGGTCTGGGGACCCCGGATGACCGCCACCGGGAGGGTGATGCAGGACTCCTTCGCCCGCGTCGGCGCCGGCCAGGGCACCCTCGTCGACGCCGTGCGCGCGGCTCAGGACGGCACCATGCCCGACCTGAAGGCCCTGGGCCTGTCCACCACCCAGCACAGCACCTGAGCCGCCCGAAAGGCAGGTGATGCCCCATGACCGCGACCACCCCGCACGCCCGGGCCACCACACTCCGCACCGCCGCCCCGGCCACCACCGGCCGCACCCGCAGGGCCGCCAGGCGCCGTCAACTCGCCGCCTGCGCCGTCCTGATGGCGCCCTTCTTCGCCCTGCTCGTCACCGTCTTCCTGATCCCCGTCGGCACCGCTGTCTACCTCAGCTTCTACAGTGACGACCACCCCGGTCTCGGCTTCGGCTCCGGCCGCACGGTCTTCGTCGGGCTGCGCAGCTACGCGGCCGTCCTCACCGACCCCACCTTCCTGTCCGGGCTCGGCACGGTCGCCCTGTACTGCCTGGTCTACATCCCCGTCATGGTCGTCGGCGCCCTCGCGCTCGCGCTGCTGCTGGACTCCGGCGTGGTACGCCTGCGCGCCTGGGCCCAGCTCGGGCTCTTCCTGCCGCACGCCGTGCCCGGCATCATCGCGGCACTGATCTGGCTCTACCTCTACACGCCGGGCATCAGCCCCGTCATCGCCCTGTTCGCCAAGGCCGACATCACCATCGACTTCCTCGGCCTGCACACCGTGCTGCCCTCCATGGTGAACATCGCCCTGTGGAGCCACCTCGGCTACAACATGGTCGTCTTCTACGCCGCCCTGCAGGCCGTGCCCCGCGAGGTGATCGAGGCGTCCGTCGTCGACGGCGCCGGACCGGTGCGCACGGCCCTGCAGGTCAAGACGCCCCTGGTGCGCGCCTCCATCGTGATGGTCGCCATGTTCACCCTCATCTGGGGGCTGCAGCTGTTCACCGAGCCGATGCTGCTCAGCCAGTCGTCACCGATGATCAACTCCCGCTTCTCGCCGAGCATGTACATCTACGACGCGGCCTTCACCCGCAACAACTACAGCCTGGCGGCGGCCGCCTCCGTCGTCCTGCTGCTGTGCACCATCGCCCTGTCCTACGGCGTCACCCGCGTCACCAGCCGCTCCACGACCGCCGAGGAGGCCCGATGAGCGCCGCCGGCACCACCCTCCCACGCCACCGGCTGGTCGGCCGGGCCACCGTCAACACCGTCGTCGCGCTGTCCGTGCTGTACACCCTGCTGCCCGTGCTGTGGCTGGTCCTCGCCGCGGGCAAGACCAGGGACGCGCTGTTCGGCAGCAATCTGCTGTCCCTGAAGGACTTCTCCTTCCTGACGAACCTGCACGACCTGTTTTCCATGGACGACGGTCAGTACGGCCGCTGGTACCTCAACAGCCTGCTCTACGCGGTGGTCGGCGCCGCGCTCGGCGCCCTGATCAGCGTGGCCTGCGGCTACGCCTTCGACAAGTACCGCTTCCGGCACAAGGAGAAGCTGTTCGGCCTGGTCCTCGCGGCGGTGATGGTCCCGCAGACCGTCCTCGCGCTCCCGCTGTACCTGATGGCCTCCGGCGCCGGCCTGGTCAACACCTTCTGGGCGGTGTTCATCCCGGTCCTGTTCAACCCGTTCGGCGTCTACCTGGGTCGCATCTTCAGCCGGGGCTACGTGCCCGACGAGGTCCTGGAGGCCGCGCGGATGGACGGCGCCGGCGAGCTGACCACGTACGTCAGGGTGGCGCTGCGCATGCTCGGCCCCGGCCTGGTGACCGTGTTCCTCTTCCAGCTCACCGCCATCTGGAACAACTTCTTCCTGCCCATGGTGATGCTGTCGAACCAGGACCTGTATCCGGTCAGCCTGGGCCTGTACACCTGGAACAGCTCGGCCTCCGTGTCACCCGAGTACTCCCCCGTGGTGATCATGGGCTCGCTGCTCGCCGTCCTCCCGCTGATCCTCGCCTTCGCCCTGCTGCAGCGCTTCTGGCGCGGCGGACTGACCGCCGGCGCCGTCAAGTAGCCCTTCTCGCAGGAGTTCCCCGAACAGCCCCTCCCGTCAGGAGTTCTCCGACCGACATGACCGTCTCGACGCCGGGCCCCGGCTTCCGCCCCCGTGCCGCCCTCGCCATGTCCGCCAAGGCCGCCGCGGCCGTCCTCGACCCCGAGTCGCTGGACGCGCTCGCCGCGCTCTGCGACCTCGCCCCGCCGCCCGTCCTGGACGACTTCACCACACCTCGGGCCCGGGCCGTCCTCGCCGACGTCGACCTGCTGGTCACCGGCTGGGGCTGCCCCCCGCTCGACGAGGACGCGCTCGCGGCGGCGCCCCGGCTGCGGGCGGTCGTGCACACCGCGGGCAGCGTCCGCGGCCACATCACCGACGCCTGCTGGGAGCGCGGCATCGAGATCTCCTCCGCCGCCTCCGCCAACGCCGTCCCGGTCGCCGAGTACACCCTCGCGATGATCCTCCTCACCGGCAAGCACGTCCTGGAACGCGCCTGCGCCTACCGCGCCTCCCGTACCCGCGACGACTGGCTGCGTACCCCCCGCACCATCGGCAACCACCGCCGCACCATCGGCATCCTGTCCGCATCGCTCACCGGCCGCCGCGTCATCGAGTTGCTCCGCCCGCACGACCTCCACGTCCTCCTGCACGACCCGTACGTCACCGATGTCGACGCCGCCGAACTCGGCGTGGAGCGCGTCGAGTTGGACGAGCTGTTCGCCCGCAGCGACACCGTCAGCGTGCACACTCCGCTGCTGCCGGCCACCCGTGGCCTGGTCGGCCGCGAACTGATCGAGTCGATGCGCCCCGGCGCCGTCCTGATCAACACCGCCCGTGGCGCGGTCGTCGATCAGGACGCGCTCACGGATGCCGCCGCGGCCGGCCGTATCCGGGCCGTCATCGACGTCACCGACCCCGAAGTCCTGCCGGCCGGGCACCCGTTGTGGGACTGCGACAACGTTCTCATCACCCCCCACCTGGCAGGCTCCCAGGGCAACGAGTGGCACCGCCTCGCCGACCTCGCCCTGGCGGAGACCGCGCGGTGGGCTTCCGGCGCCGGCTTCCTGCATCCGGTACGACGCGAAAGGCTGGCATTCCAGGCATGAGCACCCCCGCCACCCTCTTCGAACTCCCCCCTGAGAACCACGAGTCGAGCCCGTACACCGGATACGCGCGGGCCCACTGGGAAGCCGTCGCCGACGGGCTGCTGGCGTCCGCGTGGCGCTGGAGCACACCGGGCTGCGCCCTGCTCGACCTGCCCGGGCGTCCCTCACGCTCGGGAATGCGCTCCGACGGACTGGAGGGCTACGCCCGCACGTTCCTCGCCGCCGCCTTCCGGGTGGCGGGCGCCGCCGGGGACGACCCGCACGGCTGGCTGGAGCGGTACGCGCGCGGCCTCGCCGCCGGCACCCGCACCCCCGGCCGCGACGACACCGAGTCCTGGCCGCTGATCCTCGACCACGACGTGCAGGGCCAGCCGATGGTGGAGTCCGCGTCGGTCGCGCTCGGCCTCAGGCTGACCGCGCCCTGGCTGTGGAAGAACCTCGGCGCGGACGCCCAGGACCGGGCGGAGGAATGGCTGCGCGGGGCGCTGCGCCACACGCCCGCACCCAACAACTGGTACCTCTTCCCGTACACCGTCGCCGGGTTCCTGGAGTCGGTCGGCCGCGGCGACGCGGAGACGGCCGCGGCACGGCAGCGGGCGCTGGACCTGCTGGAGGAGTGGTACCGGGGCGACGGCTGGTACGCGGACGGGGACGGCCGCGCCTTCGACCACTACAACGGCTGGGCCCTGCACCTGTACCCGGTGCTCGACGCGCACCTCGCCGGGGACGAGGACTCGTCCGCCCGCTACGGGGCGCGGCTGCGGGAGCACCTGGACGGCTTCTCGCTGATGTTCGGCGCGGACGGCGCGCCTTTGCACTTCGGCCGGTCGCTCGCGTACCGCTTCGCCGCGACGGCCGCCGTCGGCCTGGGCGCCCTCACCGGCCACACCCCGCTGAGCCCGGGCACCTCCCGGCGCCTGGCGAGCGGCAGCCTGCGCTACTTCCTGGAGCACGGCGCACTGACCGAGGACGGGCTGTTGAGCCTCGGCTGGCACGGCCCGCACGAGGCGACCCTGCAGACCTACTCGGGTCCCGCGTCCCCGTACTGGGCGTCGAAGGCGTTCGTGTCCCTGCTGGCACCCGCCGGCCATCCCCTGTGGACGGCCCGTGAGGAGCCCGCGCCGGCCGAGGAGGCCGACCGGGCACTCGCCCTGCCGGCGCCGGGGCTGCTGGTGCAGGCCACCCGGGCCGACGGGATCGTACGGCTGCACAACCACGGCAGCGACCATGTGCGGCCCCACGAGGGCGAGTTCGCCGCCGAGGACGATCCGCACTACGGGCGCCAGGCGTACTCCACCCGCACCGGGCCCACGGCCCTCGGGAACATCCCGGACAACCACCTGTCCGTGGAGGTCAAGGGACGGGGAAGCGTACGCCGCCGGATCCGCCCTCTGGGGGCGGGCCACGGCGACGGCTGGGGCTGGGCCGCCTCCTGGCACCGGCCGGTGTTCGCCGCCGGGCCGCCGATGGTGCCCGGCCTGAGGGTGGAGAGCGTGACGGTGGTCCGCGGACGGTACGAACTGCGTGTCCACCGCGTGGTCGGCGCCCCGGACGGCGCCCGGGTCACCCACACCGGCTGGGCCACCGGCCCCGAGCAGCCGGTCGTCTCGGCGCTGCACGGGCTCCACGGCTGGGACGAGGGCCCGGAGCCTATCCCCGCGCCCGGCGGCACGGCCTACGCCCACTGGGCCCGGGTCCCCCGGCTCACCGGTCGGGCCGGCGGCACCACCGTGCATGTATGCCTGGCGAGTCTCACCGCGGAACCCGACCCGGCGCCCCTGGCGGAGGCGGTCGCCGACGTGAGGGCCGACGACGACGGCGTCGAGGTGACGTGGGCCCACGACGGGGCGCGGTCCCGGGTCGGGTTCCGGCCGCTCGGCGTCTCGCTCCTTCAGTGAGTGACGGGCCGTCAGCCGATGTGGTAGCTGTCCCCGTACACCTTCCAGTCCAGCGGCGGGTCGAGGTTCAGATTGCCCTTGCGCAGGAACACCCGCTGCTCGGTCTCGACCCGGCTGGTGTCGCTGTGGGCCTCCTCCTGCTTCATGGCCCACGCCCGCGCGTCGAGGAAGGCGTTCAGGTAGGCGACCTCGCCGCCGCCCTGCGCCGGCGGCTTCGCCGTGCGCAGGGCCCGCTTGCGGATGTTGCGGAAGCTCGTCGGGTCGTCCCCGTCACCGTGCATCACGATGGCGTCGTAGTACGTGAACTGCCCCAGGACGCCCAGCCCGTCCGCCTTGCCCTGCCGGACGGCCGGGTTGAAGTACACCCGGTCGCGTTCGTCGTTCTGAGCCTGCTGGAACGCCGTGTCCTGCGCCGCCCTGCGCCAGTCCTTGGGGAAGTTCGGGTCCAGTCCGTCGTGGGAGTCGCTGCCGTTCACCCGGCGCAGTGCCGGCAGGTACTTGGCGAGGACGTTGCCGGGCTCGCGGTCGGTGTAGAGCTGGACGAGGTCCAGCATGTCGCCGGTGCCGGAGCAGAATCCGATGATGCCGGCGGTGTAGCCGCGGCCGTCGCCGATGTCCTCGATGTACTTGTACTGGGCCTTCCAGTCGAGGGAGGAGTTCTCCGCGCTCGAGACCAGCTCCATGGCGATCTCCTTCTTCGCGGGGTCGTCGAGCCCCACGGCCTTCGCCGCCTCGGGGGCCGCCGAGGCGGGCGGGGCGTCGAGGAGCGGGACGGCCGCCAACGAGGCGCCCAGGAAGGCGAGGACGGCGCGACGCGAGGTGCCGGCGGGGCCTGCCGCGTCATGGTTCCGATGCACCACAGGGACTCCAAGTGAAGGTGGGGGGTGGGAACTTGGGTCGTACACTGTTAGGAAGGTTTCCTATCAGAGGGAGGCGAGTGCAGTCACCCGTGCGGTGGGCAAGTTCCTGGTAAAGAGCGGGAGATGAGCGGGAGGTCTCCTCAGGGCAGCGGCTGCTCCGCCCAGATGACCTTGCCCCGGGGCGTGTAGCGGGTGCCCCAGCGCTCGGTGAGCTGGGCGACGAGGAACAGGCCGCGCCCGCCCTCGTCGGTCATCGCCGCGTACCGCAAGTGGGGTGAGGTGGTGCTGCCGTCGAATACCTCGCAGATCAGGCTGCGGTCGTACAGCATGCGGACCCGCACGGGCGCGCTGCCGTACCGGATCGCGTTGGTGACCAACTCGCTGAGGACGAGCTCCGTGGTGAACGTCAGCTCTTCCAGACCCCACCGCGCCAGCTGCCGGGTCACCGACGCGCGCACCTCGCCGACGGCCGCCGGGTCCGTCGGCACCGGCCACTCGGCCATCCGGTCGGCGGCGAGGGCCCGGGTGCCCGCGACGATCAGGGCGATGTCGTCGCTCGGCCGGTCCGGCAGCTCCGACTCCAGGACGGCCCGGCAGGTGTCCTCCGGGGACGGCCCGGCTCCGGCCAGCGCGGCGCGCAGCAGCTCCAGACCGTCGTCGATGTCCCGGCCCCGGTCCTCGACCAGTCCGTCGGTGTACAGCACCAGCCGACTGCCCTCCGCCAGCTCAAGGTCGGCCGTCTCGAACGGAAGCCCCCCGAGGCCGAGCGGGGGACCGGCCGGAACGTCGGGGAACTCCACACTGCCGTCGGGCCGGATCACGGCCGGCGGCGGATGGCCGGCCCGGGCGACGGTGCAGCGCAGGGAGACCGGGTCGTAGATCGCGTACAGACAGGTCGCGCCCGTGACGGGGGCGCTGCCCGGATCGGCCGCCTCGTCCTGGTCGATGCGGCCGACGAGCTCGTCGAGCAGCCCGAGGAGTTCGTCGGGCGGCGGATCGAGCGCGGAGAAGTTGTGCACCGCGGTGCGCAGCCGCCCCATCGTGGCCGCGGCGTGCAGCCCGTGGCCCACGACGTCGCCCACCACCAGGGCCACCCGGGCACCGGACAACGGCAGTACGTCGAACCAGTCACCGCCCACTCCTGCCTGCGCCGGAAGGTACCGGTAGGCGATGTCCAGGGCTCCCTGCTCGGGCAGCGTCCGCGGCAGCAGACTGCGCTGCAGCGTCACCGCCATGCTGTGCTCGCGGGTGAAGCGGCGGGCGTTGTCGATGGAGACCGCGGCGCGGGCGACCAGCTCCTCGGCGAGGGCCAGGTCCTCCGCGTCGAAGGGCTCCGGCTTCTCGCAGCGCCAGAAGTTGACCAGGCCCAGGATCAGGGACCCCGCCCGCACCGGCACCGTGATCAGCGAATGGATCCCGTGCTCCACCACCTGAGCGGTCCGCTCCGCGTCCTGTGCCAGCCAGCCCGGAGCCTCGCCGAGACGGGGCTCGAGGACGGCCCGCGCGCCGCGCAGCCCCTCCGCCTGCGGAGAGGACTCCACCCACTGGATCCGCTCGCCCACCGAGTACAGGGGAGTGTCCTTGCGGACACCGCTGAACGCCGCACGGCGCAGCTCGTTCCCCGCCTCCGGCTCCTCACCGTCCAGCACGGCGTCGAACAGGTCCACACTGGCGAAGTCCGCGAACCGGGGGACGGCCAGCTCGGTCAGCTCCTCGGCGGTACGTGTCACATCCAGGCTGGTGCCGATGCCCAGACCGGCGTCGTAGAGCAGGCTGAGGCGTTCCCGCGCCACCTCGGCCCGGCCGGACAGGGCACGCAGCTCCGTCGAGTCGCGGAGCGTCGCCACGCTGCCGGGCGGACCGCCGTCCACATCGGTGGACCGCTGGTTGATGGCCAGCAGCCGGTCCCCGACCAGGTGCACCTCGTCGGTGGCGACCCGTCGGGACGCCAGGAGGGCGGCGGTCTCCGGGGGGAGGCCGAGCTCGGACACATGGCGCCGCTCGGCGTCCTTGGGCAGGCCGAGCAGGCGGTGCGCCTCGTCGTTGGCGAGCAGCAGGTCGCCGTCTTGGCCGAGGATCAGCACCCCTTCCCGTACCGCGTGCAGTACCGCGTCGTGGTGCTCGTACATCCGGGTCATCTCGCGCGGCCCCAGGCCGTGGGTCTGGCGCAGCAGCCGCCTGCTGACAAGTGCGGTGCCCGCCGTGGCCAGGGCGAGGCCCACGGCCGCGGCGGCCAGGACCAGCGGCATCTGCCGGTTCGCCGCGCCGCCCACATGTTCCGTCGTGACACCGGCCGCCACCAGGCCCACGACCTTGCCGTCGGGCGCCCTGACGGGCACCACCGCCTGCACCAGCCGCCCGATCGTCCCGTTGATCTCCTCGATCTCGGTGCCCCCGGCCAGCGCCGGCTGGATGTTCCCGACGAACTTCTTGCCGATACGGTCCGGTTTCGGATGGGTGTAGCGGATGCCGTCGGTGTTCATGACGACGATGAAGTCGACCTTCGTGGCCTTACGGGCGGCCTCGGCCCGCGGCTGCAGCACGGCCGTGGGGTCCGGGCTGTCCAGCGCCTGGACCGTGCCGGGCGCGTTGGCGAACGCCTCGGCCACGGCGAGGGAGCGATTGCGGGCCTCCTGCGTGGTGTCGTGCCGCACCTGCAGCAGCAGCGCCGCCGCCGCCGCGACGACCAGCAGCAGCACGATGACGACCTGCAGGACGAAGACCTGTCCGGCGACGCTGCGCCCGCTCAGCGCCGCGCGCAGTCCCGACCGGGACCGCCCCGCCTCCTGCTCGCGGCGGGCGAGCGAACGGCGCGCCGCTCGCCCCGGTCCCTGCTCGGACGCCCCTGGAGCGCGGTCGTGCGCTGGTGCGCGCACACCGCTGGGACGACGGGGCGAACGGGTACCGGGTCGACCCGGAAGCCGGACCATGTGCCATGTCTACACTGCCGCGACCCGGGAGGCGAGAGGCGTCACACACGGTGGCGGTTCCGGTGCGGTTCCCGTGACCTGTCCGCGGCCGAGTGGTGGCCCCGATACCCGCCTTTCGAGTGAACCTGCCGCCTGTCTGCGGGGGCGGCCCACGGGTGTGGCCGACGATCGCAGACGGCCGGGCACATCTGTCCGTACCGTCGTCCGCCGGGAGTACGCCGTGCACATTCTGCTCGTGGCCAGCGCGTTCAACAGCCTCACCCAGCGCGTCCATGCCGAACTGCGCGACCGCGGCCACACCGTCGCGGTGGAACTCGCCCTGCCCGACGGTTCGTTGACCGAAGCGGTACGGCGGCACGCCCCCCACCTCGTTCTGGCGCCCCTGCTGAAGACGGCGGTCCCCCGCGAGGTGTGGTCGGCGTACCCGTGCTTCATCGTCCATCCGGGCCCTGTCGGCGACCGAGGGCCGTCCTCCCTCGACTGGGCCGTCCAGGAGGGCGCCGAGCGCTGGGGCGTGACGGTTCTCCAGGCGGAGGAGGAGATGGACGCCGGTGACGTGTGGGCCTCGGTCGCCTGCCCCCTCCCGCCGCTGTCCAAGAGCGACCTGTACCGGGGCGAGATCGCCGACGCGGCCCTCGCCGCCGTCCTCCTCGCCGTCGAGCGCTTCGCCTCCGGGACCCACACGCCCGTGCGGCAGGACACCTCTCGGCCCCGTCCGTATCTCGACCAGAGCGCGCGGCGCATCGACTGGGACACCGACACGACCGACACCGTCCTGCGCAAGCTGCGCGCCGCCGACTCCCAGCCCGGCGTGCTGGACGTGCTGCTCGGCGAGGAGTGGTACCTGCACGGCGGCCACCCCGACAACGGTCTGCGCGGTGCCCCCGGGGAGCTGCTCGCCACCCGGGCCGGGGCGATCTGCCGGGCGACACGCGATGGCGCCGTGTGGATCCCCGAGCTGCGACGGCGGCGCCGCCCCGGGCAGCCGCGCTCGGTCAAGCTCCCCGCCGTGCAGGCCCTCGGCGACCGGTTGCCCGGGCTGCCCGAGCTGCCCGTGCCCCCGGGCGCGCGGTGGCCCACCTGGACGGACATCCGCTACCGCGAGGAGGGCGGCGTCGGCTCGCTCTCCTTCTCCTTCCCCGGCGGCGCGATGAGCACCACGCAGTGCCGACGACTCCTGGACGCCTACCGCCAGGCCTGCGCGCGCCCCACCTCGGTGCTGGTGCTCGGCGGGCAGCGGGACTTCTTCTCCAACGGGATCCACCTGGGCGCCATCGAGGCGGCCGAGGACCCGGCGGCCGAGTCGTGGGCGAACATCAACGCCATCGACGACCTGGTCGAGGCGGTCCTGACGACCACGGACCGGCTGGTGGTCGCCGCACTCGCGGGCAACGCGGCGGCGGGCGGCGTGATGCTGGCCCTGGCCGCCGACGAGGTGTGGTGCCGCTCCGGCTGCGTACTGAACCCGCACTACCGACTGATGGGCCTCACCGGCTCGGAGTACTGGACATACACGTTGCCCCGCCGGGTGGGCGCCGCCGCGGCCGACCGCATCGTGCGCGAGGCGCTGCCGATGAGCGCCGCCGGCGCCCTCGGTGTCGGGCTCGTCGACCGGGTGATCGAGTGCGCGCCGCAGGACTTTTCCGCGGAGGCCGGCCGGCTGGCGGCGCGGCTGGCGTCGCTGCCGGGGACACGGGCACGGATCGCGGCGAAGAAGGAGGCACTGGAGCGCCAGGAGAGCACCGAGCCCCTGTCCGCCTTCCGGGAGCGGGAGCTGGCCGCGATGCACCGCGTCTTCCACGACCCGGACGCCCCCTACCACGCCCTGAGACGCGCCTTCGTCCGCAAGGAGAAGCCGTCGTGCACACCCCCGCACCTGGCCCAGGCCACCGGAGCCCGCACCACGGTTGAAACCGTCCGGTCCGGCACTCCCGCCGACGAGCACACTCCCTGGCCGGCACCACCGGAAGGAGCGCCATGAGCGTGACCGCGTTCGCGCCGCAGACCGAGGCCCGCTTCGCCCTCGCCCGGAAGGTGGCGGACGCCGTTCTCTTCGAGGGCTGCACGCTCCACCCGTACCGGGCCTCCGCCCCCGGCACCCACCTGCGGAGGCAGTGCGGGGTGCTCGTACCGCCCGCCTGGGGCGCGGGCAGCGAGGAGTACGACTTCCAGCACACCGAATGCCTGATGGAGCCGGGGCCCGGCGCCATCCTCGCGGTGGAGCTGCGCTTCCTGCGCGCCCGGCACCGCACGGTGCAACGGGCGTGCCCCGACGGTGAGTTCGAGACGGTATCCGAACTCCGGCTGGGCGAAAGGCTCCTGGTGTGCTGCGACGAGGGCACCGAGGAACGCGTCGAGGCGACCGTCACCGTGGAGGAGCTCACCGAAGGTGACGGGGTCATCGTCGCCTTCGGTCGCCGCGCGGGGGAGGAGATCGAGCAGATCCTCGACGGGGACGGCCGGGTCGTCGGCCGTACGGTCCGCCGGGGCGAGGAGATCCGCGGTCTGCTGCGGCTGTCGGCACACCGGCTCGAGGGGCCCTGCCCGGTCCTGCGACTCACCGCCGTGGTCGAGAACACCAGCGTCTGGGCGCCCGAGGCCGGGGAGAGTGCCGACCGGGGCGCGGCGCTGCCGCACTCCCTGGTCTCCACCCATCTGCTGATGGGGCTGAGCGCCGGCTCCTTCCTGTCGATGAGCGATCCCCCCGAATGGGCCCGGGCCGCGATCGCGTCCTGCCGCAATCTGCACACCTGGCCCGTGCTCTCCGGTGAACCCGGACGCGCCGACGTGATGCTGTCCTCACCGGTCATCCTGGAGGACCACCCGAGGATCCACGCGCAGGGCGTGCCGCCCGCGGACAGGCCGTGGCGGGACCCGGCGGGCGAGCCCGGTGGCGAACCGGAGGGCGGGCGCATCGTGGTGAACGGGCGGCCGGTGGGTCCCGGAAGTCGGGTGCGGCTCAACCCGGGGCTGCGACGCACCGACGCCCAGGACGTGTTCCTGCGGGGCCGCCCCGCGACCGTCGAGGCCGTGCGCCACGACGTGGACGGCTCGGTCCACCTGGCGGTGACCGTGGACGACGACCCGGGCGCCGACGTCCGCCGCGAGCGCGGAACCTTCCACTACTTCCGGCCCGACGAGGTCACCCTGCTGGAGGACCACGTATGAACGGCACCGTCCTCGTCGCCGGCATCGGGAACGTCTTCCTCGGGGACGACGGCTTCGGCGTGGAGACCGTCCGCGCGCTCACCCGGCGCGAACTGCCCGCGCACGTCGAGGTGGTGGACATCGGGGTGCGCGGAGTGCACCTCGCCTACCAGCTCCTCGACGGCTACGACACCCTGATCGTGGTGGACGCCACCGCACGCGGGGAGGCCCCCGGCACCCTGTACGTCATCGAGCACGAGGACACGGGCGCCGACGATCTTGAAGTGGCCGTGATCGACGGCCACCGGATGACCCCCGACGCCGTACTCGCCCTGCTGAACGCCCTGTGCGCCGGAACCGGAGCCGAGCCGCCCCGCCGCACGCTGGTGGTCGGCTGCGAACCGGCCTCGATGGAGGAGCGCGTCGGACTCAGCCCACCCGTGTCCGCCGCGGTCCCCGAGGCCGTCCGGCTGATCGAGCAGATGTTGTGCGGCGAACGGCGTACGCCGCCGGGCGGCGACGGCGTGCCGGTCCACGGGCCGGGGGTGGCTCACCTCTAATGGTTCCCGGCGGGCCGCGCACGCGGTCCCCGTCCCCACGGGGCGGGGGCCCCGGCCCTCGCCGGGACGGAGACCCATGCACGAGATGTCCATCGCGCTGGCGGTGATCGGCCAGGTGCAAGAGGCGGCCGAGCGGGCCGGTGACGTCACGGCGGTGCGTTCGGTGCGGCTCCAGGTGGGCGAACTCGCCGGTGTCGTACCCGACGCCCTGTCCTTCTGCTTCGAACTGGCCTGCGCCGGGACCCTGCTGGAGGGCGCCGAACTCGTCACCGACGAGGTGCCGGGGCGGGCCCGCTGCGTGCCGTGCGCACACGAATGGGCCGTCGGCATGCCGCCCCTGCTGAGCTGCCCGCGGTGCGACGGCGCCGCCATCGACCTGCTGTCGGGCCGCGAACTGCAGATCGTCAGCGTGCACTGGGAGGACGCCCGGACGCACGCACCCACCCGCGAAACCGTCCCCGAGGAGCGCTGAACCATGTGCCGAGTGGTCGACCTGCAGCAGGCCGTGCTCGCCAAGAACGACCAGGCCGCGCGCACCCTGCGCGCGGAGCTCGCGGCCCGCGGCACCACCGTGGTCAACCTGCTCTCCAGCCCGGGCAGCGGGAAGACCGCCCTCCTGGAACGCGAACTCGTCCTGGCCCGGGAGCGGTCCGTGCCGGTCGCGGCGCTCACCGCCGACCTCGCCACCGAGAACGACGCCACACGACTGGCGCGTTCGGGCGTGCCGGTCAAGCAGGTCCTCACCGACGGGCTCTGCCATCTCGAGGCCGACATGCTCGCCCGCCACCTTGAGGGATGGCTGCCGGAGGGGACCCGGCTGCTGTTCGTGGAGAACGTCGGCAACCTCGTCTGCCCGGCCTCCTACGACCTGGGGGAGACCCTGCGCGTCGTCCTCGCATCGGTGACCGAGGGCGAGGACAAGCCGCTGAAGTACCCCACCGCCTTCGGCCTCGCCCACCTGGTGGTGGTCACCAAGACCGACATCGCCGAGGCCGTCGCCTTCGACCTGGCGGCGTTCCGCGCGAACGTCGAACAGGTCAACCCCGGTGTGGAGGTGCTGCTCACCTCCGCGCGCCGGGGCCTGGGGCCCGGCGCCCTGCTCGACCGGGCGCTGGCCGCCGCGGACGGCGCGCCCGTGCACACACCCGTCATGGCCCGACCGTCCCACGGCCACACCCATGACGACGCGGACCGCGCCGGCGCTCTGGCGCAGTCCCGCTCGTGAGCGCTCCGCCCCCGACGGCCGTCGCCGTCCAGGCGCCGCTGCGCCGCAGGGTCACCGTGCGGGGCGTGGTGCAGGGCGTGGGCTTCCGGCCGTACGTCCACGCCCTCGCCACCTCCCTCGGCCTGTCGGGGCATGTGACGAACACCCCGGAGGGTGTCGTCGTGGAGGTCGAGGGGACCCCCGCGGCCGTCGGCCGGTTCTGCGACCGCATCGCCGAGGACGCCCCACCGCTGGCCCGCATCGAGCGCGTCGACCACCAGGACGTGCCCGCCACCGGCGACACCGCGTTCACCATCCTCGCCTCCCGCACGGACGGCCCCGCGGGCACCCTGATCCCGCCCGACACCGCCACCTGCGCCGCCTGCCTGCGCGAACTCGGGGACCCGGCCGACCGGCGCCACCGCCACCCCTTCATCACCTGCACGCACTGCGGCCCCCGGTTCACGATCGTCACCGGCCTGCCCTACGACCGGGCGGCGACCACCATGGCCGGCTTCCCGATGTGTCCCGACTGCGCCCGTGAGTACGCCGATCCCGCCGACCGCCGCTTCCACGCGCAGCCGGTCGCCTGCCCCGCCTGCGGGCCACGCCTGCGGCTGCTCGTCCGCCCCCGGGACGGCGACGGCCCGCCGCGACCGGTCACGGACACCGACCCGGTCGCCGGGGCGCGCCGACTGCTGGCGTCCGGCGCGATCCTCGCCGTCAAGGGCCTGGGCGGCTACCACCTGGCCTGCGACGCGACGGACTCCGCCGCCGTCGCCCGGCTGCGCAGCCGCAAGGCCCGCGGGGACAAACCGTTCGCCCTGATGGCCCGGGACACGGACGACATCGCGCACCTGGTGCGGCTCACCGACGAGGAGCGGAGCCTGCTCACCGGCACCGTCCGCCCCATCGTGCTGCTGCGCCGCCTGACGCCCGCCCGTGGAGGCCGCCTTCGGCCCGCCGACGCCGTCGCACCCGGCAGCCCCGATCTCGGCGTCATGCTGCCGTACACCCCCGTGCACCATCTGCTGCTCGGCCTGCCCGGCGACGGCGACGGCCCGCGACTGCTCGTCATGACGAGCGGCAACGTCTCCGGCGAGCCGATCGTCACCGACGACGAGGAGGCGCTCGAACGCCTCGCGCTCCTGGCCGACGCCTGGCTCACCCACGACCGGCCCATCCATGTGCCGTGCGACGACTCCGTGGTGCGCGTGTGCGACGGCAGACCGCTGATCGTGCGCCGCGCCCGCGGCTACGCCCCCCTGCCGCTGACCCTTCCGGTGCCCGTCCGCCCGGCCCTCGCCGTCGGCGGCGACCTGAAGAACGCCTGCTGCCTCGGCGAGGGCCGCCGGGCCTGGCTGTCCGCCCACGTCGGCGACATGGACGACCTCGCCACCCAGCACGCCTTCGAACGCGCCGTCGCCCAACTGGAGTCGATCACCTCCGTGGGGCCCCGCCTGCTCGCCGCCGACCGGCATCCCGCCTACCGCTCCGCCCGGTGGGCCGCCCGGAACGCGGCGGGCCGACCCGTCGTCCGTGTCCAGCACCACCACGCCCACATCGCCGCCGCCATGGCCGAACACGGGCTCGACGGCACCAGGCCGGTGCTCGGCGTGGCCTTCGACGGCACCGGCTACGGCGACGACGGAGCCGTATGGGGCGGGGAGTTCCTGCTCGCGGACTACGACGGATTCACCCGCGTCGGGCACCTCGCCTATGTGCCGCTGCCCGGCGGCGACGCCGCGGTGCACCGGCCGTACCGCATGGCGCTCGCGCATCTGCGCGCCGCCGGCCTGGACTGGTCCGCGAAGCTGCCCTGCGTGGCCGCCTGTCCGCCGGACGAACGCGGGGTGCTGGCGAGGCAGCTGGAGCGGAACCTGAACTGCGTTCCCACGTCCAGCATGGGCCGGCTGTTCGACGCGGTGTCGTCCCTCGCCGGCGTCTGCCACCGGGCGGGGTACGAGGCCCAGGCCGCGGTCGAGCTGGAGGCCGCCGCGCTGCGGGCGCCGGCCGGGGACACCTCCGCGTACGCGTTCGCCGTACGGGAGCCGGGGAAGGGCGGCGGCCCGGAGGGGGTCGGCGGCCCTGAGAGGGCCGGCCCGGTGCGGGCCGACCCGGCGCCCGTTCTCGCCGCGATCGTCGACGACCTGCGCGCGGGCACAGGACCGGAGCTGGTCGCGGCCCGTTTCCACCGGGCCGTCGCCCGTCTCGTGCAGCGCGTCTGCGCGCTCGGGCGGGAGCGACACGGAGTGGACACGGTCGCCCTGACCGGCGGCGTGTTCCTCAACTCCCCGCTCTCCTCGGCCTGTGCGGGCGCCCTGGCCGCGGACGGCTTCACGGTGCTGCGCCACCACCTGGTCCCGCCGGGCGACGGTGGCCTGGCCCTCGGCCAGCTCGTCGTCGCCGCACGTGCCGGGGCGGCCCCCGACTGACCCACCGTCCCGGCAGCGCCGGGCGACGCACCACCCACAGCGAGGAGAGGCCCATGTGCCTGGCGGTACCCGGCAGAGTGCTGGACATCGAGGAACGTGACGGCACCCGGATGGCCACCGTCGACTTCGGCGGTGTGGTCAAGGAGGTGTGCCTTGAGTACCTGCCCGACCTCCAGGTCGGCGAGTACGCCATCGTCCACGTCGGCTTCGCCCTGCAGCGCCTGGACGAGGAGTCGGCGCGGCAGACGCTCGAGCTGTTCGCCGAACTTGGCATGTTGCAGGAGGAGTTCGGCGACCCCTGGGAAATGGCCGCGGAGGCGGGCGGGGCGCTGCCGCCCGCGCGCGAGGAGGCGCGGAAGCAGTGAAGTACATCGACGAGTTCCAGGACCCGGATCTGGCACGCCGGCTCCTCGACGAGATCCACGCCACGGTGACCAGGCCCTGGGCGCTGATGGAGGTCTGCGGCGGGCAGACGCACAGCATCATCCGCCACGGCATCGACCAGCTGCTGCCCGACCAGGTCGAACTGATCCACGGGCCCGGCTGCCCCGTGTGCGTGACCCCGCTGGAGGTCATCGACAAGGCACTGGAGATCGCCTCCCGCCCCGAGGTGATCTTCTGCTCCTTCGGCGACATGCTCCGCGTGCCCGGGACCGGACGGGACCTGTTCCAGGTACGGGGTGAGGGCGGCGACGTACGGGTCGTCTACTCCCCGCTCGACGCCCTCAGGATCGCCCAGCAGAACCCCGGCCGGCAGGTGGTGTTCTTCGGCATCGGCTTCGAGACCACCGCGCCCCCCAACGCGATGACGGTGTATCAGGCGCGCAAGCTCGGCGTTCCGAACTTCAGCATGCTGGTCTCCCATGTGCGCGTGCCGCCCGCCATCGAGGCGATCATGCGGTCCCCGCAGTGCCGGGTGCAGGGCTTCCTGGCCGCGGGGCATGTGTGCAGCGTGATGGGGATCGAGGAGTACCCCGAACTGGCCGAGCGCCACCGGGTACCGATCGTGGTGACGGGGTTCGAACCCCTCGACATCCTGGAGGGCGTGCGCCGGACCGTGACCCAGCTGGAGCGCGGCGAGCACACCGTCGACAACGCCTACGCGCGCGCGGTCCGCCCCGAGGGGAACCCGGCCGCCAAGGCGATGCTGGAGGACGTCTTCGAGGTCACCGACCGCTCCTGGCGCGGCATCGGCGTGATCCCGGACAGCGGCTGGCGGCTGTCCGCCAAGTACCGCGACTACGACGCCGAGCACCGCTTCTCGGTCGAGGGCATCCGGACCGAGGAGCCGGCCGCGTGCCGCAGCGGCGAGGTCCTGCAGGGCCTGCTCAAGCCGCGCGAGTGCGAGGCGTTCGGCACCGTGTGCACCCCGCGCACCCCGCTCGGCGCCACGATGGTCTCGAGCGAGGGCGCCTGCGCCGCGTACTACCTCTACCGGCGCCTGGACACCACCTCTGCGGCCCGGGAGGCGACCTGCGTTGTCTGACGCCATCGATCTGACCGCGCCCCTGCCGGACCCGGCGGCCTGGACCTGCCCGGCCCCGCTGCGCGACCAGTCCCGCATCGTGATGGGCCACGGCGGGGGCGGGGCACTGTCCGCGGAACTGGTCCAGGACGTGTTCGCGCCCGCGTTCGGGGGCGAGGTGCTGCACCGGCTCGGCGACGCCGCCGCCCTGTCGCTCGGCGGCCTGCGCCTGGCCTTCTCCACCGACTCCTTCGTGGTGCGGCCGCTGTTCTTCCCCGGCGGCAGCATCGGCGACCTCGCCGTCAACGGCACCGTCAACGACCTCGCCGTCAGCGGGGCCAGGGCGGCCTACCTCTCCTGCGGATTCATCCTGGAGGAGGGTGTCGAGATCGAGACGGTCACCCGGGTCGCCGACGCGCTGGGCGCAGCCGCGCGGGCGGCCGGGGTCGAGGTGGTGACGGGGGACACCAAGGTGGTGGAGGCCGGCCACGGCGATGGCATCTACATCAACACGGCCGGGATCGGGCTCATCCCGGCGGGCGTCGACCTGCGGCCGCAGCGGGTCGTCCCCGGTGACGTCGTGATCGTCAGCGGTGCGATCGGCGTGCATGGTGTGGCGATCATGAGTGTGCGGGAGGGGCTGGAGTTCGGCGTGGAGATCGTGAGTGACTGCGCGCCGCTCGGCGGACTGGTGGACGCCATGCTGGCCGTCACCCGGGACCTGCACATGCTGCGGGATCCCACGCGCGGCGGGCTGGCGGCCGCCCTGAACGAGATCGCCGCCGCCGCGGGCGCCGGGGTCGTCATCGAGGAGCGCAAGGTCCCCGTCCCGCCCGCCGTCACCAACGCCTGCGCCGTGCTGGGCCTGGACCCCATGTACGTGGCCAACGAGGGCAAGCTGGTGGCGTTCGTGCCCCGTCAGCACGCCGACGCGGTGGTGGACGCGATGCATGCGCATCCGCGTGGTGCCGAGGCCACGATCATCGGCGAGGTGGTCCGGGACCATCCCGGCATGGTGGTGGCCCGTACCGGGCTGGGGGGTACTCGCGTGGTGGACATGCCGCTCGGGGAGCAACTTCCGCGGATCTGCTGACCGGAGGGCACCAAGGGGATCCACACGCTGGTGGACGGGGACGCCGCCGGGTTCTGTGACCCGGCGGCGTCCTTCTTCTTTGTCCCGACCCTCATTCCCTTTCCGTGCCGGGCGACGATCGATAAGTGATTTCCGTAGATGCTGCAAGCGGTTTCAGGAATTCGGTAAAAATTACTCGCGGTATCGGGTGACAGAAGGCGGCAAGAGGGAGCGAACAACAGCAAGAGTTACGTTCCGGACACTCGGAAAGACCTTCGTTGAAGGTTTGAACGTGACTCGATGTCCTTCCGTATTCGATGGCGTGACCAGGGATCCCGTTACCGTCACCGTCGCATATCAGGTGATGCCGGGCCGCGAGGCCGGTTTCCACTCGTGGGGATGGTCCCTGCTGCGTGCGACCGCGCAGCAGCCTGGTTTTCTCGGTGGTGGGGTGCCCGTCGACGGAGAGGCGGACTGGCATGTGATCTACCGCTTCGGGGCGAGGACTCCGTCCGTGCCTGGGAGAACTTGCCCGGGCTCTCGGCAGCCTCAATCCTCTCATCCGCACTCTGCTGCTGTGTGTGACGGCCCTCGTCACATGGATTCTGATGCCACGGCTCCAGCGTTCTTCAAGAAATGGCTGTATCCGCCGCTTCAGGCGCTCCGTGGACGGCACAAGCGGCGGACCGCTTGAGGCCTGGGAACGACGCAAGGGAGGTGGGCGGGTGAAGACCCTGCTCATCGACAATCACGACTCGTACACGTACAACCTGTTCCAGCTGCTCACCGAGGTCAACGGCGAGCAGCCCGTGGTGGTCCTCAACGACACCCCCGCCGACGCCGTGCCGGACCCGGGGGAGTTCGACAACGTGGTGATCTCGCCGGGCCCCGGACACCCCGCCGAACCCCGGGACTTCGGCATCGCCGCCCGGATCGTCGCCGACTCCCGCGTCCCCGTGCTCGGGGTCTGCCTCGGCCACCAGGGCATTGCGGCGGGGGAGCGGGGCGGCATCGCGCCCGCACCGCAGCCCCGGCACGGGCACCTGTCCACCGTCCGGCACGACGGCCGGGACCTGTTCCACGGACTGCCGCAGAACTTCACCGCCGTGCGCTACCACTCGCTGGTCGTCACCGAGCCGCTGCCGGACACGCTGGAGGCCACCGCCTGGGCCGAGGACGGTGTGGTGATGGGCCTCAGGCACCGCACCCGGCCGTTGTGGGGCGTGCAGTTCCACCCGGAGTCCGTGCTCACCGACTACGGCCACCGCATGCTCGTGAACTTCCGCAACCTCACCGCCGAGCGAGCCCGCAGACCCCGTACGAAGAACACCACCATTCCCCGTTCCGCGGCCATCCCCCGCCCCCGCCGCGCCACGCCCCCCGCCCACCGGTTGCACTACCGCCGCCTGGCCGGCGCCGTCGACACCGAGGCCGCCTTCGCCCGGATGTGCGCGGACGCCCCGCGCGCGTTCTGGCTCGACAGCTCGCGCGTCGAGCCCGGCCTTGCCCGCTTCTCGTTCTTCGGTGACGGCACCGGCCCACTGGCCGAGTTCGTGCGCTATGACGTCGACGCCGGCGTGTGCGAGGTCGAACGGCCCGGCCGGCCCCCGCGCAAGGTGCGCGCGAGCGTCTTCGACTACCTCAAGCGGCAGCTCGCGACCCGCCGCGTCGACGCCACGGGACTGCCCTTCGACTTCACCGGCGGCTATGTCGGCTACTTCGGCTACGAGACCAAAGCCGACTGCGGCTCCGTCAACCGCCACCGGGCCCGGACCCCCGACGCCTGCTGGCTGTTCGCCGACCGCCTCGTCGCCGTGGACCACGAGGAGGGCGCCACCTACGCGGTCTGCCTCGCCGAGGACACCCCCCAGGCCACGCGGGAGGCGACCGACTGGCTGGACGCCGCGACGGCCCAGCTCACCTTCGTCTTCGGCCCGTCGGGACAGGACACGGCGACCGAGCCGCCGGGTGACGAGCCCGGCCCCGACCCCACCGCCGCCGAGCCGTGGCTCGTCCGGGACCGTGCCACCTACCTGGCGGACGTCGAGGTCTGCAAGGACGCGCTCCGGGCGGGCACCAGCTACGAGGTCTGCCTGACCGACGCCGTGCGGTTACCGGCACCGCGCGACCCGTACGCCTTCTACCGGGCACTGCGCCGGGTCAACCCCGCCCCCTACGCGGCGTTCCTGAGGTTCGGCGACCTGGACGTGGCCGGCTCCTCACCCGAGCGGTTCCTGCGGATCACCCGGGACGGCGTCGCGGAGGCCAGACCCATCAAGGGCACCGCCCCCCGTGGGGAGAACCCGGCGCAGGACGCACGGCTGCGGCACTCGCTGGCCGTGGACGACAAGACCCGAGCCGAGAACCTCATGATCGTCGACCTGTTCCGCAACGACCTCGGCCGGGTCTGCGAGACCGGATCCGTACGGGTCACCCGGCTCATGGCCACCGAGACGTACGCCACCGTGCACCAGCTGGTCTCCACCGTCGAGGGGCGGCTGAGCGAGGGCACGGACACCGTGGACTGCGTCCGCGCCTGCTTCCCGGGCGGCTCCATTACCGGCGCGCCCAAGCTGCGCACCATGGAGATCATCGACGGCCTGGAGACCGAGGCTCGCGGCGTGTACTCCGGCGCCCTCGGCTACTTCGGCTGCTGCGGCGGCGCCGACCTGAGCATCGTCATCCGCACCGCCGTCATCGCCGGCGACGAGCTGCACCTCGGCGCCGGCGGCGCGATCGTCCTCGGCTCCGACCCGGCCGCCGAGTACGAGGAGATGCTGCTGAAGACCGCAGCCCCGATGCGCGCCTACCGGGAGCACACCGTCGTCCCGGCCACCGAGGAGGAGCCGGCCTCATGACCACACCCCGGGCCACGCTGATTCCCGCCGACGCCGAGGTGCCCGGCAACCTCGCGGCCCAGCTCGCCGCGCTCGCCGAACGGCGCGCGAGGACCGACCGGCCCGCCTTCCACCAGGGGCCACCGCACCTGGACCCACGGCCAGGTGCACGACCTCGCGGCCCGCGCGGCCACCGTCCTCGCCGACCACGGAGTCGGCCCCGGCGACCGGGTGCTGCTCGCGCTGCCCGACTCCGTCGCCTGGGTGACGGCGTTCCTCGCCACCGCGCGACTCGGCGCCATCGCGGTCCTGGTCCCTTTCACACCGAGCCCTTGTACACCTCCTTCACGTTCGGGCGCGGCGCGGGGCGATGGCGGGCGGCCGGGCCCAGCGCGAAGGTGTGCAGCAGGTTCTCCGTCGTCCGGGTGACGAAGGCGCGGGTGCGGACGTCCATGCCGTGGTCGCGGCCCCCGTCCGGGGTGCCGGCCATCAGGGCCTCCACCCAGCGCATGGTGCCGGTGGCGAAGACCCCCGCCCCGCTCGACACCGCGTAGTACGCCGAGTCGCTGGTGCTGCGCCGGCCGTTGCACACCAGCGGCGAGTGGGCCGTGATCTCCAAGGGCTCCGGGACGGGGGCGCCCGGGGTGACCCGGTCGTACTCCACACCGACCAGATGACCGAAGCCGTCTCCGGGGCGTACCCCCGTCCCCTCGTACAGCCAGTGGTCCGCCGCGTGCACGACGTACGGCGCGTCCGTCGGGTAACCCTCGTACAGCACGCCCGTCATCGACGACTCCGGGTCGGCCCCCGGGGACTGACGGAAGTCCGTCGTCACCAGCGTGGGATGGGTGGTGAAGCAGGGATCCGCGCGGAAGGAGGACTTGTAGCAGACCACCGTACGGTCGGCCCGCGCCTCGCTCTGCTCCAGCCGGACCCGGCGGAAGCAGGTGTTGGCGCCGAGGAAGGCCACGTTGGTGCCCTCGTCGCGGGCCCGGGTGACGTGCCGGCGCTGCTCCGGGGTCCAGTACTCGTCGTGACCGAGACAGATGACGGCCCTCGCGCCGCGCAGCACGCCCGGGTCGCGGTGCACGTCCATCCCGGTGGTGTAGGCGAGGGGAATGCCGAGCCGTTCGGCCAGCACCACCGCCGCCCGCTCGTACACGAGGAACTTCTCCGCGCCGCTGGAGTCGTAGGGCCGGTCGAAGCTGACGGCGAGGGACCGGGCGGCATAGGCACCGGAGGGACCCTCGTAGAGGCTGTAACCGCCCCACCGGTTGTACGCCTGCCAGGTCGCCGGGGCGTGCATCAGCACCGTACGGCCCGCGCCCCGCGTGGAGCGCACGATCAGCGGGACGTACCGCTGGTGGCCGTCCTCCGCCTCCAGCCGCAGCAGATACGCGCCCTCGGGCCACCCCGCCGTGCTGAAGGCGAGGGTGCGCCTCCAGTCGGCGCGGACGGTGCGGGTGTCGGATGCGAAGCGCGGCTCCGGCTGGACGCGGCCCGGTATGCGCCCGGAGGACCAGACCAGCCGGGCCTCGGCCCCGCCGTACCAGCCCACGCGGAAGGCCGAGACGCGGAAGGACGACGCGGTCGTCGACACGTACAGACCGCACTCCTCGCCCGGGGCCACGCTCACCCGGTCCGCGTACCCGACGACGGCGGTCGCGGGACCTTGGGAGCGGATACGCCAATCGGGCGTCCCGGCGCGGTCACGCTCCGCCTCGGGGCGGTGCGAAGCGGCCGACGGCGGATGGTCGTGCGCGGAAGGGGCCGGGTCGCAGGCGGCGGCCGCCGAGGCGAGCCCGGCGCCCGCGCACGCTTCCAGGAAGGTTCTGCGCCGCAGCCCCGGTATGTGCTCCGTCCCGTGCCGCGGCACCTCTCGCTGGTCAGGGCCCACATCGCCTCCCGTCGTCGCCTCCCGTGCCTCCGGCTCGGGAGCCCACCGCTCCCTCCGCGAGTCAGCGTGGCACAGCAGGCAGGGGCGTGCCTCAAGGAGGCGCCGGGCGCAGCGCCTGCAGCACCGCCCAGGCGACGGACACGAACGGCACGGCCACCACCGCGCCGACCACACCCGCGACGATGCTGCCCGCGAGGACGGAGACGGCGACGACCAGGGGATGCAGGCGGACGGCCCAGCTCATCACGAGCGGATGCAGGACGTGCCCCTCGATCTCTCCGATGACGACGATGAGGAGCACCACGGCCGCCGCCGTGATCGGACCGCGCCCGGCCAGGGCGACCACGGTGGCCACGGCGAGCGCGACCGGCGAGCCGACCAGCGGCACGAACGTGGCGAAGAACTCCAGCAGGGTGAGCGGCAGCGCCAGCGGCACCCGAAGCAACAGCAGGACGATGCCGACGAGGATGGCGTTGGTACCGGCCACGATGATGATGCCCCGCGTGTACCCGGCGAAGGTCCGCCAGGCCGCGTGCCCCGCCCGGTCCCACGCCGGTCGGGCACCCCTGGGGAGAAGCTGGTCGCGCACCCAGGACCACAGGCGTTCGCCCGAGTGGAGGAAGAAGACGGCGAAGAACAGTGCGAGGGCGAGTCCTGTGATCAGCTCGACGACCCGGCTCAGGCCGCTGAGGGCGCTGCTGAACAGGGCCGCCCGGTGGGACGAGAAATAGGAGCCGATCTGGTCCTGCAGATGCGAGAGACTCTTGTGACTGAGCCGGAACGGCGGGCGCTCGAGCCATTGTTCGATCCTGTTGATGCCGCCGCGGAACTCCCCGGTCAGTTTTCCCCACTCGCCCGCCACCGCCTCACCCACGAGGGCGAACAGGGCGAGCAGGAGCAGCAGGCTCCCGACGAGGGAGACCGCGACGGTCAGGGGCCGTGGCAGCCAGCGGCCGAGCAGGTCGGCCAGGGGGCGCAGCACCGAGGTGATCACCAGTGCGAGGAACAGCGAGACGGCGATGAGCTGGAAACGGCCCAGAATGGTGAAGATGCCGTAGACGACGAGCCCGACGGCGATCAGGCGCCAGGCATAGGCGGCGGCGATGCGCAGCCAGGGAACGACACGCTCGGCCGTGGGCACCCGTTCGGCGGTCCGCACGTGCGGAGGGAGACGCACGGACGGAGACGGCCGGCTGCCCCGTACGACAGCCGTCCTGCGCCGCCCCCGCCCCGTCCCGCCCGCGTTCGCCACCACACCTCCCGCGCGCCGACCGCCGGTCACCTGCTGAAGTCAGTAGGCACCAACCGCACACGGACCGCCACACCACGCGCCCGCACCGCCGACGCGGTGGCCGCGCCCCGCGCACACCGCCGACGGGTCACTCCGAGTGAGCGTGAGAGCCCGCCGTCCGGGCCGAAAGTCAGTAACCTGAGGGCGGGAGAGTCGCCGTTGACCCGCACCCTGTCTGTGCGATCCGTCCGGAGGAATCGATGAGCGGGGAAGCGCGCGGGCGGTCCGAGCAGCACCTGCCCCAGCTGCGGCTTGATGAGCTGCTGGACGAACTGCAGGCCCGCATCGACGCGGCACGCGGCACCCAGGACCGGGTGCGGCGCCTCCTTCAGGCCGTCCTGTCGGTGGGACGCGAACTCGATCTGGCGCAGGTGCTGCGCAGCATCGTCGAGGCGGCCGTGGTGCTCGTCGACGCCGAGTACGGCGCGCTGGGCGTCATCGGCGACGACCTCACGCTCTCCCAATTCCTCACCGTCGGCGTCAGCGAGGACGCACGGACCAGGATCGGGGCGCTGCCCAGCGGGCACGGCATCCTCGGCGAGCTGATCCGCCATCCGGAGCCGCTGCGCCTGTCCGAGATCTCCGACCACCCGGCCTCCTACGGCTTCCCGGCCCACCACCCGCCGATGCACTCCTTCCTCGGCGTGCCGATCAGGGTCCGCGACCAGGTGTTCGGCAACCTCTACCTGACCGAGAAGCGCGGTGCCGAGGAGTTCGACGCCGAGGACGAGGCCGTGCTCTCCGCCCTGGCGGTGGCGGCCGGCGTCGCCATCGAGAACGCCCGGCTGTACGAGGAGACACGGCTGCGTGAGCGCTGGGTGAGAGCCAGCTCCCAGGTCACGAGCGCCCTGTTGTCGGGTGCCCCGAGCGCGGACGTGCTGGAGCTGATCGTCGAGCAGGCGCGCCGGATCGCCTCCGCAGAGGTCGGCATGATCGCGGAACGGGTGCCCGGGGAGGACGTGCTGCGCCCGCTGCTCGCGGTCGGGCTCGAGGCCGGCAGGCGCCGCGGCCTCGTGATGTCCCGGCAGGACGGTTTCGTGGAGGCCGCGCTGAGCACCGCCGAACCGGTGGTCAGCCCCGACATCCGGCACGACCCCCGGATCGACCCGGACTCGGCGCTGTGGGCCGGACTCGGACCCGTGGTCGGCGTACCGCTGGTGGCGAGCGGCAAGTCCATCGGCGTCCTGGTGCTGGGGCGCACCGCGGGGCGCACCCCGTTCATGGACACCGACGCCGGCCCGCTGCTCGGCTTCGCGGGGCAGGCGGCGCTGGCGCTGGAGCTGGCCGAGCGGCGCCGGGACGCCGAGCAGATCACGCTGCTGAAGGACCACGACCGGATCGCCCGCGATCTGCACGACCTCGCGATCCAGCGGCTGTTCGCCGCCGGCATGACCCTGCAGAGCACCCAGCGCTTCGTCGACCACCCCGAGGCCGCCGAGCGGCTCTCGCGGGCCGTCGACGACCTCGACGAGACCATCAAGATCATCCGGTCCACCATCTTCGGGCTGCGCGCACACGGCGACCGGCGGCGGGAGGAGTCCGGGCTGCGCGGACGGGTGTCGGAGACGGTGACGGCGTCGGCCGACTCGCTCGGTTTCACGCCCGCCCTGCGTATCGAGGGCCTGGTGGACACCGACGTGCCGGGCGGCGTCGCCGACGATGTGACCGCCGTGCTCGGGGAGGCCCTGAGCAACGCGGCCCGGCACTCCGGGGCACGGTCCGTTGACGTCCACCTGCGGCTCGGCGGGGGCGAGCTGACCCTCACGGTGGCCGACGACGGCTGTGGCGTGCCGGCCGGTGCCGTCCGCAGCGGCCTGCGGAACCTCGAGGAAAGGGCCGTCGCCCTCGGCGGCACGCTCGGCGTGGGGGAACGCCCGCAGGGCGGCGGGACACGGCTGGTGTGGCGTGTGCCGGTGCGGCCGGGGGGTGAGTGACGGTGCGGCTCGGCGGGTGACCGGCGGTGCGGCCGGGGGGTGAGTGACGGTGCGGCGTCCCGAAGTGCCTGCGGCACCACTCAGCGGGCGGTGCGTTCCACCGACTCGGACGGTTGCAGATGGGTGGCGAGGACGGCCGCCTGGACGCGGCGCTGCACGCCCAGCTTGGCCAGCAGCCGCGAGATGTGGTTCTTGACCGTCTTCTCCGACAGATAGAGCCTCTTGCCGATCTCCCGGTTGGTCAGCCCGTCCCCGATCAGCGTGAGGATGTCACGCTCGCGCGGGGACAGGCTCGCCAGTTCGGGTGACAGGGCCGGCTGCTCGGCGGGGTCGGCGCGCAGCGAGTGCATCAGCCGCGCGGTCGTCGCCGGGTCGAGCATCGACTGGCCGGAGGCGACGGTGCGGACCGCGGACACCAGGTCGGAGCCCCTGATCTGCTTCAGGACATAGCCCGAGGCGCCCGCCATGATCGCGTCGAGCAGCGCGTCCTCGTCGTCGAACGAGGTCAGCATCAGACAGGCCAGCTCCGGCATGTGGCTGCGCAGCTCGCGGCAGACGGTGATGCCGTCGCCGTCCGGCAGGCGCACATCCAGGACGGCCACATGCGGCCGCACCGCCGGACCACGGGCGAGCGCGTGTTCGACGGTGTCGGCGTCCCCGACCACCGAGATGTCGGGTTCGGCGTCCAGCAGGTCGGCCAGGCCGCGCCGTACCACCTCGTGGTCGTCCAGCAGGAACACCCGGATCGGGTCCTGCTCGCTGAAGGTGCGCGCCTCGGCCATGACGACTCCTCGTTCCCGTGTCGAACCTCTGCCGAAGGACGGACCACGGGCCGCCCACTGTCGACGATCATCACGCGCCCCGCCCGCACGCACTAGGGCCGACCGGCCCCACTCACCGACGCGCGCCCTTTCCGGCCCGTCGCGGACCGGCAGCCCCGCCGGCGCGCCGTCCTCCGGAGGGGACCGTCCCGGTCACCACGCCCTTGCCGGGCCCGCGTCAGCCGAAGGTGCCGCTGCCGTAGGGGGCGTACAGGTCCAGCAGCCGGGTGCGCTCCGAGCCGAGGCGGTGGGACAGGATGCCGCCCATCCACTGGGCGACGGCGAAACCGAGCACCGGATCGTCCTGGCACATCGAGCGGACCGCCGCGGCGTCGAACTCGTACGCCCGCACCGGCGTCGTCGTCTCCGCGCCCAGGTGCCAGGCGTGCGGGCCGAACAGCCAGGACCATCCGAGCAGTTCGTCGTGCCCCAGGGTCTCGATGACGGCGGCGCGGCGACCGGGCACGTGCAGGTCGAGGTCGACGGTGCCGGACCGGATGATCCAGAACCGGTCGGCGCGTCCGCCCTCCTCGCACAGGCGCGTTCCTTGCGGGAAGGACACCTCACGGGCGGTACGCATCAGCCGCTCGCGGTGCGCGAGGGCCAGCGCACGCAGCATGCTGGTCGTGGGGGGAGCGTTCATCACGGCCTCCAGGGGCGGCGTGGGGACCCGACGCTCCCAGCGTGACCCCGCCTCCCGTCCCCGGTCCATGGGCCACCCGGCCCCCCGGCCGGGACGTCCGGCACCGCGCCGGCGACCCCGGCCACCTGTGGCCATGCGCCCCGGCAGGGCCTTGGAAGGTGACGGGCCGGGTGTGGGGACGTTGGGCCGTTGGGCCCCCTGATGGGTCCCTGCGGCCCCTGCGCGCGACGCCGTTCCCGCGCCAGGCTCGACGCAGGAACAGCAGAGCCATCGACAGGAGGTGCGCACCATGGCCCGGCCCGTCACCGCGGGAGTCGACGCGTCCGGCGAGAGCCTCGCGGCCGCCCACTGGGCCGCCCGGGAGGCGCTGCGCCGGGGTGCGCCGCTCCACGTCGTCCACGCCTGGAGGCGGCAGCCGCTCCCGGCGCCGTCCGGCGGGTGCGGGGACGACCGGCGCGCGGTGGGGGAGCAGACCCTGGAGCGGGCCGTGCGCAGCGTTCGCGCCGCGCATCCGGGGCTGGAGGTGGAGGCTCTTCTGCCCGAAGAGTCCCCGGTGACCGCGTTGCTCGCGGCGGCCGCAGATTCGGAGATGCTGGTGCTCGGATCCCGTGGTCTGGGCCGCGTCGCCGGGTTCGTGGCCGGCTGGGTGTCCCAGCGTGTCGTCGCCAGGGCATCGCGCCCCGTGGTGCTCGTACGCGCCGGTGAGACCTCCGCCGACGAGCACCTGCCTGCCCTGGACGGCGTCTCCCCCGAGGAGATTCCCGAGATCCCCTACCGCGACGTCGTGCTCGGGCTGGACCCGCGGCACCCGCTCGACGAGCCGCTCGAGTTCGCCTTCGACTCGGCCCGCCGCCGCGGCACCGCGCTGCACGTGGTCCACGCCGTCGGTGACGTCCATGCGCACGCGGCCGGCGGACCGGAGGTGCTGGCCGAACAGGAACACCTCGTGAACGCCGCGCTGCGACCCTGGCGCGAGAAGTTTCCCGGGGTCCCGGTGTCCGAGACCGTCTCCACGGGCCGCCCCGCCCCGCAGCTGGTGCGTGCCTCCACCCGCGCCTGTCTCGTCGTCGTGGGGCGCCGGACGCGGGACGGCCTGATCGGCCCGCACATCGGCTCCGTCGCGCACGCGGTGCTCCACCATGTGGCCTGCCCGGTCGCCGTCGTCCCACATGCCTGACACCGGGCGGCGGTCAGGCCCCGCTGCACCGTGCCGCCCGCCCGGTCGCCGTCGCCCCTCGGCGGGACGGGGCCGGCGGCGTTCGTATCCCCGCACAACGGGTACCCCAGCCCGCCGCGCCCGATGAACCCCCCGACAACGTGTGGAGTCACCGATGCCCGACGCCGAGCACCCCGGCACCGTACTGACCGACGAGGAACTGCACACCCTCGACGCCCACTGGCGGGCCGCCAACTACCTGGCCGCCGGTCAGATCTACCTGATGTCCAACCCGCTGCTGACCGAACCCCTCAGGCCCGAGCACATCAAACCCCGCCTCCTCGGCCACTGGGGCACCTCGCCCGGGCTCAACCTCGTGTACACCCACCTCAACCGCGTCATCAAGGCGCGCGACCTGAACGCCCTGTGCATCTGGGGACCCGGGCACGGCGGACCGTCCGTGTTCGCGGGCTCCTGGCTGGACGGCAGCTACAGCGAGACCTACCCGGACGTGACACGGGACGCGGAAGGGATGGCGAAGCTGTTCAAGCAGTTCTCCTTCCCGGGCGGCGTACCCAGCCATGTCGCACCGGACGTGCCGGGCTCCATCCACGAGGGCGGCGAACTCGGCTATTCGCTCGCCCACGCCTATGGAGCCGCCTTCGACAACCCGGACCTGGTGGTCGCCTGCGTGATCGGTGACGGCGAGGCGGAGACCGGACCGCTTGCCGCCTCGTGGCACTCCAACAAGTTCCTCGACCCCGTCCACGACGGCGCGGTCCTGCCGGTCCTGCACCTCAACGGCTACAAGATCGCCAACCCGACCGTCCTGGCCCGGATCCCCGAGCCCGAACTCGACGAACTGCTGCGGGGATACGGCCACGAGCCGATCCACGTCAGCAGCGACGACCCCCTGCAGGTGCACCGCGCCATGGCGGAGGCCTTCGACGCCGCCCTGGACCGCATCGCCGAGCTGCAGCGCACAGCACGCGAGGACGAGACGGCCGAGCGGCCGCACTGGCCGGTGATCGTGCTGCGCACCCCCAAGGGCTGGACCGGGCCCGCCGAGGTGGACGGCAAGCCGGTCGCCGGGACCTGGCGCGCCCATCAGGTGCCGCTGGCGGGCGTGCGCGAGAACCCCGAGCATCTGCGCCAGTTGGAGGCCTGGCTGAAGTCGTACCGGCCCGAGGAACTCTTCGACGCCGACGGCCGCCCGCGCGCCGACGTGCTCGCCTGCGTGCCCTCCGGTGCCCACAGGCTCGGCGCCACCCCGCACGCCAACGGAGGGCTTCTCGTGCGGGGCCTGCCCATCCCGTCCCTGGACGACTTCGCGGTACCCGTCGAGAAGCCGGGCTCGGCCCTGCACGAACCCACCCGCGTCCTCGGCGGCCTGCTGCGACAGATCATGAAGGACACCGCGCAGCGGCGGGACTTCCGCCTGGTCGGCCCGGACGAGACCGCCTCCAACCGGCTGCAGGCCGTCCTCGACGCCAGCGGCAAGGCCTGGCAGGCTCAGGTGCTCCAGGTCGACGAACACCTCGACCGGCACGGCCGTGTCATGGAGATCCTCTCCGAACACCTCTGCCAGGGCTGGCTGGAGGGCTACCTCCTCACCGGCCGCCACGGACTGTTCTCCTGCTACGAGGCGTTCGTGCACATCGTCGACTCGATGGTCAACCAGCACATCAAGTGGCTCAAGACCTCCCGGCGGCTGCCCTGGCGCGCGCCCATCGCCTCCCTCAACTACCTGCTGACCTCGCACGTGTGGCGCCAGGACCACAACGGCTTCTCCCACCAGGACCCCGGCTTCGTCGACCACGTCCTCAACAAGAGCCCGGAGGTGGTCCGGGTCTATCTGCCGCCGGACGCCAACACACTGCTGTCCGTCGCGGACCACGCCCTGCGCAGCCGCGACTACGTCAACGTGATCGTGGCGGGCAAGCAGCCGTGCTTCGACTGGCTGTCCCTGGACCAGGCCCGCGCCCACTGCGCGCGCGGCGCCGGGATCTGGGACTGGGCGGGCACCGAGAACGGCGGTGCGCCCGACGTGGTCCTCGCGTGCGCCGGAGACGTGCCGACGCGGGAGGTGCTGGCCGCCGCGCAGCTGCTGCGACGGCACCTGCCCGAACTCGCGGTCCGGGTGGTCAACGTGGTCGACATGGCCCGCCTGATGCCGCGCGAGGAACATCCGCACGGCATGACGGACTTCGAGTACGACGGCCTGTTCACCGCCGACAAGCCGGTGATCTTCGCCTACCACGGCTACCCGTGGCTGATCCACCGCCTGGCCTACCGCCGCACCGGCCACCGGAACCTGCACGTGCGCGGCTACAAGGAGGCCGGGACCACGACCACGCCTTTCGACATGGTGGTCCGCAACGACCTCGACCGCTACCGCCTGGTCATGGACGTCATCGACCGCGTCCCCGGCCTCGCGGTGCGTGCCGCCGGCGTGCGTCAGCAGATGGCCGACGCCCGCACCCGTCACGAAGCGTGGATCCGCGATCACGGTACGGACATGCCGGAGGTCGCGGACTGGGCGTGGGCGTCCTGACCCCACCTGATCCACGGCCGGTGACCTCCGGAAGACCAGGATCTCGCCCGGTTTCGGCGGTGGCGGGCAGAGGCAGGGGCGCGCAGAGGGGTACTCGAAAGGCCCGTTCGCCTCTGTTCGTGCGGTCCGCTCGGGCCCGGCCGGTGATCGGGGGCCGACCGGCCCAAGCGGATCCCCCCAAGGTGGGACAAGCTGGATGTGATGGGGGAATCCGGCTCAACGCCGGATGTACCGCCGTACCGGCTTCCGGACGGTCCCCGGGCCCCGGCCCGGGGGGAGGAAGGAAGGATCGTCATGAAGGGCTTCGTCTTCCACGGCCCCGGAAAGTCCGCCTGGGAGGAGGTCCCGGACCCGGACATCAAGGAATCCACCGACGCGATCGTGCGCGTCGAGACCACCACCATCTGCGGGACGGATCTGCACATCCTCAAGGGCGACGTGCCGGAGGTGCGCCCCGGCACGGTGCTGGGGCACGAGGCGGTCGGCGAGATCGTGGAGGCCGGACGGGACCTGCACGCCGTACAGCCGGGGGAGCGCGTCCTGGTCTCCTGCATCACCGCCTGCGGCCGGTGCGGCTACTGCTGGGAGCGGACGTACGGCCAGTGCCGCGGCGGCGGAGGCTGGATCCTCGGGCATGTGATCGACGGAACGCAGGCCGAGTACGTCCGGGTGCCCCACGCCGACCTGTCCGTGCACCCCCTGCCCGGCGCGGTCGACAGCAAGGACGCCGTGCTGCTCGCGGACATCTTCCCCACCGCCTACGAGGTGGGCGTGCTCAACGGGCACGTCCGCCCCGGGGACAGCGTGGTCGTCGTCGGAGCCGGCCCCATCGGACTCGCGGCGATCGCCACCGCCCGGCTGTTCGCCCCCGAGCGGATCGTCGCCGTGGACCCGGCCGCGATGCGGCTGGACGCCGCCAAGGCGCTCGGCGCCGACGCACTGGCCGACCCCGTCGACGCCCAGGAGCTGATCGCCGACCTCACCGACGGACTGGGTGCGGACGTGGTCATCGAGGCGGTCGGCGTGCCGGAGAGCTTCGAGCTGTGCACACGTGTGGTACGGCCCGGCGGGCACATCGCCAACATCGGCGTGCACGGGCGGCCCGTGACCCTGCACCTGGAGGACCTGTGGAGCAGGAACGTCACCATCACCACCGGCCTGGTCGACACCTACTCCACGCCCACGCTGCTGCGGATGGCGGCCGTCGGCCGGCTGCCCACCTCGTCGCTGGTCACGCACACCTTCCCGCTGGAGCGGATGGAGGAGGCGTACGACGTCTTCGGCCGGGGCGCCGACACCGGCGCGCTGAAGGTCGTACTGGGCGGGGAGCAGCACGAAGTCGTCGCCGTCCGGGCGACCTGACGGAAGGAAGTGCGGGCCATGGCCACACACGCATCGCCGGACGCGGTGGAGGGTCACCAGGGTCACCACTCACCAGGAAATCTCGGACGCCGGATCGCCCTGCGGCGCGAGGAGCTCGGACTGTCCCGCAAGGAGGCGGCGTGCCGGGCCGGCATGGCCTCGAGCTATCTGCAGTACCTGGAGGAGCAACCCACCGCCGCGCCCGGCGTCAGCACCCTGCTGAGGCTGGCCGGGGCACTCGAGACCACCGTGCTCGAACTCACCGGTGGGGACGTCGACCTGCCGCCCGGCCTCGGGCAGGCCGGAGGACACCCGAAGTTCACCGAACTCAGTATCCGGGAGTGCCGGGACCTGCTGTGCACGCACGGCGTGGGGCGGCTCGCGGTGCCCACGGAGTCGGGGCCGGTGATCGTCCCTGTCAACTACGGCGTCGTCGGCGACTCGATCGTCTTCAGGACCAGCCCGGAGGCCGTGCCCTCACAGGCCGCCGACTCCCAGGTGGCCTTCGAGGTCGACCGCATCGACGGATCGTTCAGCCAGGGCTGGAGCGTGCTCGTGTGCGGACGCGCCCGCACCGTGACGGACCGCGACTCCGTCCGGCGACTGGAGGAGCAGGCGTACAGCACACCCTGGGCGGGCGGGCAACGGGACCTGTGGATCCGTATCGATCCCCACAGAATCACCGGACGGCGCATCACCGTGTGAGGGCCGGCGGCCCTCACCCGGACGGTCCGGCCGGCGGCCCTCGCCCGGACGTCTGTCGCACCGATCGGAGGACACCATGCACGGCACCCCCCACCTCGTCGGCGACGTCATGACCCGCAGGGTCGTCGCCGTCGGACACGCGGCGACGTTCAAGGACATCGTCAAGGCCATGGAACAGTGGAAGGTCAGCGCCCTGCCCGTCCTGCAGGGGGGCAACCGGGTCGTCGGTGTCGTGTCCGAGGCCGACCTGCTGCGCAAGCAGGAGCTCGACGACGGTGAACCCGGCCGGTACGCGTCGCTGGAGCGGGCGGCCGACCTCGCCAAGGCCGGCGCGGTGACCGCCGAGGAGCTCATGACCACGCCCGCCGTCACCGTCCACGCGGAGGCGACCCTCGCCCAGGCCGCCCGGACGATGGCCCGGGCCAGGGTGAAACGTCTTCCGGTGGTCGACGACGAGGGCACGCTGCTCGGCATCGTCAGCCGCTCCGACCTGCTCAAGGTGTACCTGCGCGACGACGAGGACATCGCCGAGGAGATCCGCCGCGAAATCGTCGCCCGTGTGTTCCCCGCCCCGTTGGAGCCGGTCCGCGTGGAGGTGCGGGACGGCGTCGTGCGGCTCACCGGCCGCGTCCGCGACACGGGTCTCGTGCCCGTCACCGCACGGCTGGTGCGGGGCGTCGACGGCGTGGTGGACGTGGACTGCGCGCTCATGGGGCCGCCCCGGGTTCCCGACCTCGAGGCCGACTTCCCGCACGACGAGGTGTCGCCGTGGCCGCGGAGAGCCGGCAGCGTCAGATGACGCGCCCCGAGAAGGTGACGACCGATGGCGACGACCTGTCGTACGGCGGGGACCAGGGTGTGGCTGTGGCGCTGGCGGCGCAATCCGCTGCTGCGGCGCAGCGACCGCTTCGAGGCCTGGATCGTCCTCGTCACCTGGTTGCTGGTCCTGCTGGCCGGGGTGCTCGCGGGACGGGCGGCGGCGGGGGCCGTGGAACACGGTCTGGCCGTGCGGGCCGCCCACTCCCACCCGGTTCAGGCGGTGCTGACCCAGGACGCGGCGGGAACCACGGAGGACGTGCACGCCTACGGCGACGGCGGCGTGTGGGCGAACGTTCGCTGGAGCGCACCCGGCGGCCCGCACTCGGGTCTGGCGAAGGTCGAGCCCGGGCTGAAGGCGGGAGACCCGGTCACCGTGTGGACGGACGACGCCGGGAACCTGGTGTCCAAACCGGCCACCGGCGCCGAGACAGGGCTGCAGGCATCGCTCGTCGGCACGATCGTCGGATGCGGTGCCGCGGGTGGGGTGCTGGCCTGCGGGTGGCTGGTGCGCGGGCGCCTGGAGCGGCAGCGCATGGAGGAATGGGCCCGGGAGTGGGAGTGTGTCGGGCCGCAGTGGCGGTAGGGGCCTGCTGAGGCGCTCGGTGGGGGGTCAGCCCGCCTCGTCCCCGGAGAGGTGGCAGTCCACGTCGACCACACCCTCCACGGCCCGCGCCAGCCGGGCGGCCATGGGGATCATGGTCGTGTCGCTCACCGTCCCCGTGAGGGTGACGACACCCTCGGCGACGATGACGTGGATCGGCTCCACGGGTGCGGGGAAGAGGACGTCGACGATGTCGCGGCGTATCTCGTCTGCGATGTCGTTGTCCTCCCGCAGGAACACCTTGAGCAGGTCGGCGCGGCTGACGACGCCCTCGAGCAGCCCCTCGTCGTTGACCACGGGGAGCCGCTTCACCTTGCGCAGGGCCATGATGCGAGCGGCCTGGGCGAGGGTCGAGTCGGCGTGCACGGTGACCGCCGGAGCGGTCATCAGCTCGCCCGCGGTCACCGCCTCGGCCTTGGCCAGGTCGGACACGCGCCGCACCTGCGTGTAGGGGTCCGGATCGCTGTCGCGGAACTCCTCCTTGGGCAGCAGGTCGGCCTCGGAGACCACGCCGACCACCCGGCCCTCGCCCTCCAGCACGGGCAGCGCGCTGACCTTCCACTGCTCCATGAGCTTGACGATGTCCTTGAACGGGGCGTCACGGCCGACGGCGACGGCGGTGTGCGTCATCACGTCGCTGACGACGTGCGGGCCGACGGTCACGGTTCCTCCTCGGGGTCGGACGCCATCCCCGGCGGTCGGGCACCTGCTCTCAGGGACTGCCGCTGCCGTGGGGGCCGTACAGGTCGAGCAGTCGGATGCGGGCCGCGTTCAGCCGGTGGGCGAGGACCTGACCCACCCAGACGGCGACGGCACGCCCGAACTCGGGGTCCTCGGCGCACATCGCCCGCACGGTCACCGCGTCGAACTCGTACGCCCGCACCGGGGTCATCGCCTCGGCGCCCAACTGCCAGACATGCGGTTCGAAGTGCCAGGACCAGCCGACCAGCTCACCGTGGCCCAGCGACTCGATGACGGCGGGTCGGCGGCCGGGCACATGCACGTCCAGGGCCACGGTCCCGGTCCGTACGATCCAGAACCGATCGGCCCGCCGACCTTCCTCGAAGAGCCGGGTCCCCTCGTCGAAGGAGACCTCGCGGGCGATCCGCATCAGCCGCTCGCGGTGCTCGGCGGGAAGGGCCGCGCCCACGGTGGTGACAGAGGCCATGGCTTCACCGTCCTTTCGTTCCTGCCGCCGGGAAGGCGGGGCAGTCCGCACTCGGCGTCGGGACTCCACAGGACGCATGACGGGCGGGAAGGACCCATCCGGTTCTCTCGGATCCTGATTGCGCGGTGCGCGGCCGTCAGCCGCTTCCCCGCGTCTTTCGCAGGTCCTTCCCGTCACCACCAGCACACCACGCACCCCCCGCGACCACCAGGGCCGATCGGCCCCATGGCCCTCCGAGTACGCGCGGGAGGCCCGTCACGGTTCGGCAGGGCCCGCCATCTGGACGATGTCCTCGGAGGCGACGCCGTGCAGCCGGATGGCGAGGTCCTCCAGCGCCCGGCTGGCGGCGAGCTCGTCGCCGATCTCGGGAATCGGCCGGTCGACGGGGTTGCGCCGGGCCGCGCCTCTGCCGGCGACGGTCGACGCGTCAGGCGTCGTCAGCACGGCCCGGGCGTGGGTGTCGTCGCCGTCCTCGGTGATGTAGATGTCCACGGTCCACTGCTTGGCTTCCATCGGGATCACTTCCCCGCACCACGAGGTGTTCGTCCCTCTTCTTCGGCTTCTTCCAGCCTGCGCCTGTCTCCAGGCCCGGTCCACACCGGCGTGCCGCGGTCTCGGGCCGCACCTGTGACAGACCACACCGTTTGATGGGCTCCCTATGTGATTGGCGCCATTTCTCCGGTTCCGTCCGCCCGGTAGCGTGACGCCGATGTCAGCCGATCTGTCCCCCGTCATAGCCGCCACCACCCAGTGGCTGCTGCGCTCCTACCCCGGGACCGGAGGAGCTCTGGACGCCGCCCTCGCCGAGGCCCAGGCGTCCCAGGCCGTCATGGTCGCCGCCTGGCTGCGCTACCCCACCGAGGCCGACACGGCCCTCGTCGTGTTCGTCGGACCCGGCGGCTCCGACCGCCTGGACTGGCTGACCGGAGCTGAGGCGGCCACCGTCGACGAGGCCGACGCCGGCTGGCGGACCTGGGTGGACGAGGTGGTCGCGAGCTGGGCGGCCTGCCTTTTGACCATGCCGTCCCTCGCCCACGACGCCGTCGTGGCACTCGACGGCAGCGAGCACGTCGGGGGGCTGGTGTTCGACTTCCGCAGGCTCACCGACCCCGGTGAGCAGGACCGCCGGGCGGCGCCCCTGCTGCGCCACCCCGACCTGCTGGCGCCGCTCGCCGGCCTGCACCGGGACTCCCTCGTGAAGCGACTGCACGGCGAGCCCGTGGACGAGGGCGGCCACCTCGGGGACCCGGTCGCCGGCTGACGCGGGTGTGTCGCGAGAGCGCCGGGTGACTCGGCGCCCCGACGACCGGACGGCACGGGATCGCCGCCCTCTGAGGCGCCCGCACCCGTCGCCCCCCGACCTGCCGACCGCGGGCGAGGGCCACCGTGTCCAGGCGGGCGGCTCCCGTGTTCAGGCGGTCGGCTCCGTACTCAGGAGGAGCGGCCGCGGCCGGTGACGAAGTCGCGGACCCGGTCGACCAGACCCGTCCCCGGCGCGAGCAGCTTGTTGAGCGGCGGCGTGTCGGGAGCCGCCGGGTGGGGGCGCGTGGGGGCCGTCTTCTTGGCGGTGCGGATCTTGTCGCCGAGCTGGTCGAGCATTTCCTGGCCGCAGGCCTGCCGCAGCTTGGGGAAGAGGTTGTTCTCCTCGTCCTGGACGTGGGAGGTCACCTCGTTCTTCACGGTCATGAACGTCCGGTCGAACTCGGGGTCCTCCACGGAGCACCCCTCCAGCTGTTTGAGGGCCTTCTCCACCCGCGCGTGGTCGGCGAGCTCCTTGTCGGCGATCGCGCCGCCGCCCTCGACGTGCTCCCGCACCGCCGGGTACAGGTACTGCTCCTCCGCGACGGAATGCCGTACGAGTTCGATCGTCATCTCGTCGGCCAGCTTGCGGCGGTCCTTGTGGCCGCTGGGCAGCGACTCGATCCGCTGGAAGAGGCTTTCCACCTCCCGGTGGTCGGTGGTGAGCTCGGCGATGACGTCGCCACCGTGTGCCATGGCGGCCTCCCTGTGACGTGGCTGATGTGTGGGGCGGACGGCTGCTGGGGCTGCCGGTCGCAGCCCTGCACCGCCCGGACATCATTTCCCTGGACAAACGGGGCGTTAACGGCACCCGGCGGTAGTTCCCGGAACGGCCGAACGACGGGGAGCGCGACGTCACTCGAAGCGTGAGGTGTCGCCGGCTCCCCTGCGTACGATCTCGGGCTCGCCCCCCGAGAAGTCGATGACCGTCGTCGGTTCGGTGCCGCAGTCCCCGGAGTCGACCACGGCGTCCACGACGTGATCGAGCCGCTCCTTGATCTCCCAGCCCTGTGTCAGCGGTTCTTCCTCGCCCGGCAGGAGCAGGGTGCTCGACAGCAGTGGCTCGCCGAGCTCGGCCAGCAGCGCCTGAGCCACCACGTGGTCGGGGATGCGGACCCCGACCGTCTTCTTCTTCGGGTGCAGCAGCTTGCGCGGCACCTCGCGGGTCGCGGGCAGGATGAAGGTGTAGCTGCCGGGCGTCGACGCCTTGATCGCGCGGAACACGTCCTTGTCCACGTACACGAACTGGCCGAGCTGCGCGAAGTCCCGGCACACCAGGGTGAAGTGGTGGCGCTCGTCGAGATGACGGATCGTCCGGATGCGCTCCATGCCGTCCCGGCTGCCCGGCCGGCACCCCAGCGCGAAGCAGGAGTCCGTCGGATACACCACGAGCGCACCGTCACGGATGCTGTCGGCGACCTGGCCGATCGTGCGCGGCTGCGGGTTGTCGGGATGAACGTCGAAATACTTCGCCATCCGCCGAGTGTCGATCACGTGGGGGCGCGCTGTCCACGCGACGGGGCCTGCGACGGATCGGCGGGGTCGGTCCGGGATCCCGCCGCCCGAGCGCGCCGCCCTGAGGTTGGCCTTGTTCACCTGGTCCCCGCAGGTCGCCACGGAGCACCAACGGCGGTGCCCGCCACGGCTGGTGTCCGCGTAAGCCGCCGGGCGGCGGGGTGTGCCGCCCGGCAGGGGTTCGGCTCGCCGCGGCGGTCAGGCGGGGGCCGCGACCGGCTCGCGTCGTCCGGTCCTCGCGGCCTCCCGCTCCCGCCCCGTGGCGTCCGCCGTGAGCGGCAGTGCGCGCGGGAGGGGGCGCGTCTCGCGCAGACGCGGCGCCGGGGCCACCGGCACGAGCGGAGCGGGATCGCCGGCCCGGGCCCGTTGCGAGAACCAGATGATCTTTCCGCCGGCGTCGGTGGCGCAGCAGCCCCAGCCGTTGCTCAGCGCCGCGATCTGCACCAGGCAGCCGCTCGGCGCGTAGTGCGGCCGGATGTCGCGCTCGCTGTCCTGGACGGCGGTGATCAGATGGTGACCGTTCCACCACATCTCGATGGTGGTGTTCTTGTCCGCGGCGTGGGCGTCGATCGTCCGCAGCAGCGCTTCGGCGCACTGGCAGACGGGTTCGACGAGGATCTCCAGATCCCAGTAGCGGAGGTGGGCGGCCAGGATCCGCCGGACCTGCCCGATCCGCTCCGGGCTGACCTCGACGTCGAGGTGGTAGTAGCAGGGCGCTGCGGTCTTCATTGTCGTTGGCTCCTCACCGGCGAAGCTCTCGCTCCTCCTCGCCCCTGTGGGCCGGGCCCCGATCACGAAGCGTGAGCGGTCGTCGCTCTCGAGTCAGTCCCAGAGTGCGAGCACTACTCCATTCGTGCAACAGGAAGCCCTCCAGCCTCAGTGGTTGAATCCTGAACAGGACGCTGAGTGATGATCCGTGCACCATAGGTGAAACACTCAGCGCCGAGAGCGGAGGTGACCGGTGCCATGCCCCTGCCGGCCAGAGCCGAGGTCGCCAGACATCTCGAGCGGTATCGGGAGTGGGAGCGCCTGATGCTCGCGTCCCCCGACAACCGGGAGGTGCGCGGCACCTTCGAGCGCACCGGCTACAGCCTGTGCGTGCTCATGGGGAAGCGCTGCGCACGCGAGGCAGCCGACGCCGCCGAGCTGTATCTCCGCACGCACAGTGAGCAGACCGCACGCCCATCCCCGGCAGCTTCGGCGGACGGGTAGGCCAGACGCCGTACGCAGCCCTGGACCCATGACCGCAGAGTCGGCGCCCACCGAGCTCGACGACGGCGAAGGAGGCGAGGACGGATGGAACCGCAGGCCGCGCACCGGGACGGGGCGAGCCCTGTCGCCGGAGGCGCGAGGGCCTCGATCGGACGCATACCGATCGTGGACGTCCGTCCGGCCGTCGACGGTGGCCGACGCCCCGCCAAGGCGGTGGAAAGGGAGACCTTCCAGGTCACCGCCACGGTCCTCGGTGAGGGACAGGGCGCGATCGGCGCCAACGTCGTCCTCTGCGACCCCGAGGGCCGCCCCGGCCCGTGGACGCCGATGCGCGAGTTGGAGCCCGGCAGCGACCGATGGGGCGCCGAGGTGACCCCGCTGTCGGTCGGCCGCTGGACCTACGCCGTCGAGGCATGGAGCGATCCGGTCACGACCTGGCGCCGGCACGCCCGGATCAAGGTCCCCTCCCGCATCGACGTCGCCCTGGTCCTGGAGGAGGGCGCCGACCTCCACGACCGCGCGGCCGGGGGAGTGCCACAAGGACCGCGGCGGGACCTGCTGCGCGCGGCAGCCCGCGCCCTGCGCGACGAGTCCCGCCCACCGGTCGCCCGTCTCGCGGCGGCGTTGACTCCTGAGGTGGGTGCGGTGCTGGCCCGGTATCCGTTGCGTGAGTTGGTGACGTGTTCGGATCCGTTGCCGTTGGTGGTGGAGCGGGAGCGGGCGTTGTTCGGGTCGTGGTACGAGTTCTTCCCGCGTTCGGAGGGGACTTCCCGGCGGCCGCACGGGACGTTCCGTACGGCGGCGCGGCGGTTGCCGGTGATCGCGGGGATGGGTTTCGATGTGGTGTATCTGCCGCCGGTCCATCCGATCGGGACGACGTTCCGCAAGGGGCCGAACAATTCGTTGTCGGCGGGGCCGGGGGATGTGGGGGTGCCGTGGGCGATCGGGTCGCCGGAGGGCGGTCATGACGCGGTGCATCCGGATCTGGGGACGATCGAGGATTTCGACTGGTTCGTGGGGCGGGCGCGGGATGTGGGGCTGGAGGTGGCTCTGGATTTCGCGTTGCAGTGTTCGCCGGATCATCCGTGGGTGGACAAGCATCCGGAGTGGTTCAGGCATCGGCCGGACGGGTCGATCGCGTATGCGGAGAATCCGCCGAAGAAGTACCAGGACATCTATCCGATCCATTTCGATGCGGACATGGACGGGCTGGTGGCGGAGACGCTGCGGGTGTTGCGGTTCTGGATGGGGCATGGGGTGCGGATCTTCCGGGTGGACAATCCGCACACCAAGCCGGTGGTGTTCTGGGAGCGGGTGATCGGGGAGATCAATGCCGCGGATCCGGATGTGATCTTCCTGGCGGAGGCGTTCACGCGGCCGGCGATGATGCACACGCTGGCGAAGATCGGGTTCCAGCAGTCCTACACGTATTTCACGTGGCGGAACTCGAAGCAGGAGCTGACGGAGTATCTGAGTGA